>JAFGMM010000242.1 GCA_016927535.1 Anaerolineae bacterium | reverse complement strand
GCCCGGCGGTCGTGTCTGCCGGGCGCGACGGCGGGGAGCCGACCCAAGTCAACATCGGCTACAGCCAGCCGCCCGACGGTTGCGCGGTGGAGGTCTACCTTGACGGCGTTTTCGTCAAGGTGAGCGACCTCCCGCCCACCGGCGAAACGGTTTTTGATATCGTGCCCGGTGTGGTGGTCGACGGGCTGGCGCACACGATCCGCGTGCTGTTCGTGGACGGCGATGGCAATCAGACCCGCTTCGGCCCTATCGCACACTTCACATGAGCCAAATCGCAAGGAGCCAATAATCGTGAACGAAACCACTACCCAAGCCTTGCAAGTGATCCGGACTGCCCTCACCGGTGGCCCGCTGACCTTAGCCGAACTGACCGCCGCGCTGGAGAACCAGGGCGACGGTTGGGCGGCGCGGCATATCCTGAAGCTGGCGCGCGCCGGGTACCTCGCCGGGGAGGATCAGCACGACCCGGACGGCAATTACACCGGCTGCTTGCTTGCCCTACCGGAGGCTAGACCATGAGCATCTTGCAGATCGGGACACAAGAAGCTTTCTCGCTGTGGGATACCGGCGCGGGCGCACTGCTGCGCGCGGGCGCTGAACTGGTCTGGGACTTCGTGACCGGCAACCCCAAGCCCTGGGCCTACTATCCCGGCGTCGCCGCCGGGGTGCTGGCGAACTCGGAGCCGGGCATGGGCGCGGTCGTTTACTTCATCGGCAGCGCGATTGATGTGGCCTACCGCAAAGGCCCGGACGCTTCGGATATCGCCTGGTTCGTCGACGGCCTGGCGCAAACCGACCTGAGCGCGGCGCTGGCGGCGGAAGCCTGGGAGACCTTCCACCTCGACGGCCTGGTCGAGGGCGTGGTACACAAGCTGGAGTTCCGCAACATCCCCAGCGTCACCTATCCGGGCAACGCCAACATCATGGCGCTGGGCGGCGTGACCGTCACCGGGACCGCGCCGCGCGCCAGCGGTTTCGCGTCTGAGTTGGTCTCGAATGTCTGGGAGTTCAAGATCGTGGTCAAGGACGCCAAGAACAAGACTTCGACCCACACCCTCTACCTGCCGGTGGCGGAGTACGACTATCCGGCGGCCTCCTACTATGCGAACCAGTATGCGCTTGCCATCTCGGAGTTGCTGGATGGTGTGGTCAAGAAAGTGACCCTGCTCCGCGAGGTCGGCGTCGCCGACCTGCCCATCGAACCGCAGGCGACCGCCGATGTGGAAGAAGGGCTGAAGTCGATCTACAACCTGAACCCGACCCGCTTCACCTTCTCGGCGACCCTGGCGACCTGGAAAGACGCCTACTTGCTGCCGCCCGACACTTTCGAGCACCTGCGCAAGCCAACCTTCGACCCGGAGGTAACCGCCTGGCGGAATCTCATGACGATGGCGCAGACGTTGGGCTACCCGGCCAATCCGTGCGACCGGCGCGGGCTGAAGATCACGAGCTACCGGAAGTCGTACCAGGTGTTCAAGAAGTCGCGGAAGTAATGCCCACGTCGAAGGACCTCCGCCCGGTGCGCTGGCTGTATGATCTGCTGCGGGAGCGTTTCGCGCCCCGGCAGGAGCCGCTCGCCGCGCCTGCGGTCGGGGTGTTCGACCCGCCCTATCGCTGTGTGATCGTTAACACGACCTGGATCGGCCACGTGATCGGCGCGGTGGAAGCGCTCAACCAGGAGGACTCCTGGGCGGGCAATGATGCGCAGCGCTTCGCGGCCCGGCAGGAAGTGGAGAAGCTGCTCAACGCGCTGGCAAAGGGGAACTGTGACCAGATGGCAATCACGGACATTCGGGTAACCGGCTGCTGGCTCGAAGTGGTCTTCAACGACTCCGGGCAGTGGATACCGATTGGCGATTTGACGCAGTGCGCCG
Organism: Anaerolineae bacterium; assembly: GCA_016927535.1. Lineage (GTDB taxonomy): Bacteria > Chloroflexota > Anaerolineae > Aggregatilineales > JAFGMM01 > JAFGMM01. The sequence continues at coordinate 17,189 of JAFGMM010000242.1, read as the reverse complement.
TACCCGGCCCGCCCGGCCCACCAGGTGAGCAAGGTCCTGCTGGAGCACAGGGGCCGCAAGGCGAGCAAGGCCCACCTGGTCCACCAGGTCTACAGGGTGAGCAAGGTCCCGCTGGCGCGCAGGGACCGCAAGGTGAGCAAGGCCCCGCCGGTGCACAAGGCCCACCAGGTGAGCAAGGCCCCGCCGGAGCGCAAGGTCCACAGGGTGAGCAAGGCCCTGCTGGAGCGCAGGGGCCGCCCGGTCCACAGGGTGAGCAGGGACCGCAAGGCGAACAAGGCCCACCTGGTCCACAGGGTGAACAAGGTCCCGCCGGAGCGCAAGGTCCACAGGGTGAACAGGGACCGACCGGCCTCCAGGGACCGCAGGGCGAACAAGGGCCGCCTGGTCCACAGGGTGAACAAGGCCCGGCTGGAGCGCAGGGACTGCAAGGTGTGCAAGGGCCGCCCGGGCCGCAAGGCGAACAAGGCCCACCAGGTGAATGCACGTGTTCGCCGGAAGACATGATCCCAGAGGTTCCCATGCCCACACCCGACCCTGAAGAAGAAATCTGCTGCATGGTTGCCGAGGGTGTGGTCTTGCACAGCCAAGACGTTGTTGCCGAGATTCAGTCGGTGTTGGAGGGCGCGGGCGCGGCGACCGCGATATTGATTGCAATCATTTCTATACCAACCGTCGCCGCCATTATAGGCACCGGAGGGCTAGCCAGCGGCGCGGCGATTGCAATGGCTGGCGTTGCAGTAGGTCTAAGCCCGGCTGTTTTCGCGTCGTATTGGACCAACGAGGTATGGGCCATGCTCAAATGCCTGGTCTACTGCAATTGTTCCGGCGACGGATACGACGCCGCCGACTGGCAAAACCTGAAGGACGCTATCGCAGACACGTTCGACGGCGCGGTCGAGGTTGTCCTGTGGAACATCGTCGATTACCTGAAAGCGCAAGGTATCAACAACACGCCGGGCGTGTACTTCTTGAGCGGCGGGGACTGCGGCGGCTGCGACTGCGAGGAAGAAATCCCGACCGGCTATTTTGTCGAGGAAACAGAGATCATCGCCGAATACGACGACCCCGGCGCGGGTTGGTACGGCTGGTGCAGCCCGTGGATTGAACGACCGTATGCCGTTGTCGGTGTCATCTCGGACGTGGAGACTGCGCCATATGCCGTCGTTCCAATGTCCACAAACACCGCTGGCTGCGGCGCTGCGCCGAATTTGTGGCCTGACACGTCAGGGACCTGTTATAACGCGATCATCTACGACTATGACCACGCCGCCGGGATGCTGGCGCTCCCGGAGGCGGACGGTCGAACCCAGCAGTCATTTGCTACGGAGCAGTCCGGTCAAGCGTTTAGGTTTGGTATGCGCACAGGCTTCGCTCATGCCGGTCATGTTCGGGTGTTGTTCCGATTGATCGGCTACAATCCGGGGTGAGACATGGAGATCATCGAAGCAATTGAGAAGATCGGTATCCCTGGCACGGTCGTCTTGGCGGTGATCCTGGCCGGGCGCGCGCTGTGGTCGTTTTTCTATAGCACCTATTGGCCCGCCTTCTGCGAGCGCCAGCGCCGCGAGGAAGAGCGCCGCGATCAGGAGACCCTCCGCGACCGCGAGCAAATCGTGTGGATGGTGGAAAAGCTCGCCGAAGTCAGCGCGGCCTTGCAGCGCGTCGTGACGCAAATGGAGCGCGTGGAGCGCGCCTGCTGCGGGGGGCGCACCGGCGACACCCAGCCCCTCCCCCAGGCCACCCGTTCGGAGAATTAGCCCTGTTCATAGCTGGAGCAAGGAGGTTATCATGCTTAGCTTGTTAAGACTCTTCGTGAGCATCATCAAGGCTATCCTGGCCGTCTTCCGGCGCCGATAGCCGCCGTCCGGCTCCCCACCGGAACTATCGCCGCTGGCGTACTCCCCCCGCGCCAGCGGCTCAATCTTCCCGCGCATCTTCGATCTCCGCTTTGCGCCGCCCGCTCTCTTTGCTGCGCTTCTTGAATTCGTCGGCGTCTTCCACGGCCTGGATCGCACGGCCCAATGCGTCATGGCGCGGGCGCGGTTCAGATGGTGGGCGCTTCGGACGCCTACGCGATCCCCAAAGTACGCGAATTTCTAAGACGATCATGCCCCCGGCGACGGCCATCGACGCTACCACTCCAATAGTTGCAGCTTGATCTACACCGTCATGATAATCTTCGCCGACGAAATAATGCACCACATCGCCGCCGGTCGACCTAGCAATCTCGTAATGTTCGGGGGCTGGCGTGGTGTCTGCCCGAACATAAATCCAGAACGAATAGCCGAGCGTCGCTGCGGCATTTGCAAAGTCCTGAAGCTGATCCAGGCTGTTCGTGAAGTCGCCACTTACGTTTTTTGAGTCGGCGATATAGTCAGGACCGACAAAATCGGGGATTCTGTAGTTGGTGGCACTTATTGGCAAGTGCACCATGCATTCTTGACACCTTCCGGGGAGAACCGTGAGAGTCGGATTACAAAAGCACTTGTGAGGGCCGCCAGCGTAGTCATTGCGTGCGACTCCCAAGTCTGTAGACAGGACAGCTTCAGCAGCCTCGCCGGTAGAGAGGGGCACAGGCTTACTCGAATACCGCCGCCCCGTGGGATTGGGCGCGGTGACATTGAGCAGCAGCAAAACGCAAAAAGCCAGCGTAAACAGAGCGGCAACAGCGACGACACGCCGGGCTGATTTCATAGCACCCTCCAGCGCCTACTTCACCCCCTCCAATAGCAGCTTAAGCGCCTCCACGACCCGCCGTCGAGATTCTTCATCCGGCAGGCTTTCGATCAATCGCGCCCCTTCCCACGCCTCCGACGACAACGCGAACACCGCGCCATGTTCATCAGGACTTTCAACTAGACCAAGCAAGTAATCAGATGACACATTTAAAACCTGGGCAAGGTTTGCAATGGTTTGCGCCGTAGGATATAAGCTTTCTCCTGACTCTATTCGGCTAATTGCAGACGGCTCCACACCCGACATCTGGGCTAACTGCCGGATACCCCAATCTTTGGCAATTCGCGCAACCTTGACCCTATCACCCAATAAACTCATATTCCGACTCTTTGTCTGTTGACAAATTACAACAACAATGGTAGATTTGACGATACATGATGATAGATTGCAACAACGGAGGTGACTATGAATGCCTTTCTGAGCGCCCTAAACGAGCGCAGAGGCGGTAAAACGCTTAAGGACTGGTCAGAAGACTTGAACATATCGGAGAGCGCTCTGTCGCGTATCCTGAACGGTCAGAGCGGCATGCGCTCGGATGTTCTACGGCGTATACTCCGCGCCTACCCCGACCTTTTCCCTATTTGGTTGAACGATGACCACGCCGACAGTAGCAGTGTCGGCGTGGCCGCGTGAAAGGACATTGCCAAATGGCAAAATCTATACAAAGTTTACCACAAACTTCGCTTAAGGGCGATATTTCATCGTATCCTTTTGTGCGCGGCTACTGGGCGGCAATCAACACCACTGCGCAGAGCGCGCCCACCTCCCCCGCGCTGGCAATCAAGGCGCGCCTGCTGCCCCTTCTCCCCGGCGACGGCTACCCGGAAGACTTCCTGATTCGGCTGGGATGGGACGCGGCTTGTCGGGAGATGCGCGAACTGGCAGCGCATGCGCGTAAGCTGGGTCTGTCGCTGTGCCCCGCGTGTCAGGGCACAGGCGGCGCAGCAGACGACGGGGACGCTCCCTGCCCCACCTGCGAAGGCGTTGGCCTGATCGAGGAATCCCCTGCCCCGGCCTGTGCGGTGTGCGGCGCGCCCGCCACTCACCGCATGACCTTCGACGAACTCCCCGACGAGATCGAAGCCGAGTACTACTGCTCAATCCACATCGACGAACAAGCCGCCCGCGCCCGCGATCACGGCATGGGCCGGGTCACGGCGCGCCGTATGGCGCTGTGTCCACAGGGAGATGCGCATGGAGGCCAGACGTGAAAGACTTCAGATACGAAGAACTCGCGGTAACTGATCTAAACCAACTAGTCGAGGATGGCATCGAACACGAGATTGTGGGCGGTCCAACCTGTCATCCCAGCTTGGACGACTTTCTCTACCTGGTCAAGGTCTCCACACGGCAGCTGGGCTTTGATCCTCATCCGTTCGGTAAATATGACTGGGAGAAGGACGCCGCCAAGGAATTCGAGTTTGAAGAGAACTATGGAGAACGTGGGCCACGCGGGGTACTGGGGCCTGGTCCGTGTCCTGCCGGTGAATATGAGCAGCCGGGCGACGATGATCCCATAGAGGGGCGCACATGAACACAGAAAGCACGGCGGCGCGCGTGCTGACCGCCTTACGCCCCTACGATCTCAGGTCAGAAGGCGAAAACTCCTACCGGGCTAACTCCCCGTTTCGGACCGGCTCCAACAGCCACGCTTTCACCTTCACCCTGCACGACGGCGAGCATGGCGCGTGGATGGATCACGTCAGCGGCGAATCGGGCAGCCTGTACGACCTGGCGCAGCGCCTCAGCCTCCCCCTCCCTGCCCGGCCCGCCCCGGAGAACACCAAGCGCGCCTACTCCGGCCTGGCCGACTATGCGCGGGCGCACGGCGTCCCGGTCGAGGTGCTGCAACATTGGCAGTGGCGCGAAACGATGCGCGAAGACCGTCCGGCGCTGGAGTATCCCACGCGCACCGGCCCGCGCTGGCGCTTCCTGGACGGGCGGAAGCCCTACTACAAGTCGCCGAAGGACTATACGCGCTGCTGGTATGGGCTGAGCGCCGCGCTGCTGCGCCGGGTCGCCGACGGCGCGCCGCTGGTGGTCGGCAACGGCGAGATCAGCGTGATCGCCGGGCAGCATCACGGCCTGGCGGCGCTGGCCGTCACCGGCGGCGAGAACACGATCCCGCCCGCCCAACTCGACGAACTGGACCAGGCGCTCGGCGGCATCAAGCCGCGCGTGTTTATCGCTATGGACTGCGACCCGACCGGGCGGCGGGTCGGCAGCCAGGTCGCGGCGCAGTTCCGCGAGCGCGGGTATGATGCGGTCGCGGTCGATCTGAACCTCGGTTTGCACGGCGACCTTGCCGACTTCTGCATACTCTACGGCGACGGTGCGCGCGACGCCTTGACGACCCTCGCCCCGCTCGCGGCGGTCGAAACCTTCGACGCGCGCCCGTGGGTCATCATCCCGGCGGGCGAACTCGCCAACCTCCCGCCGATCACCTGGCTGATCCCCTCGGTCATTCCCGAACGCGGCCTAACCGTGATCTACGGGCCATCGGGAGTCGGCAAATCCTTCTTAGCCCTCGACTATGCCCTCACCATTGCCCAGGAGCGCCCGGTCGTGTACGTCGCAGCCGAAGGCCAGGCCGGGTATCACCAGCGCGTCGCGGCGTGGTGCAAGCACAACGATAAAGGCGTGGGCAAGCTGTACATGTGCCTGGGCAGCCCTAACCTCATGGCGTCCGACGATATCGGCCAGTTCATGGCAGAGATCGCCGCCATCGGCCCGGCGATGACGGTCGTGGATACCCTGGCGATGGCGATGATCGGCGGCGACGAGAACAGCGCGCGCGACATGGGCCAGACCGTGCAGGCCTGCCTGGAGATGGCCCGGCAGATCGGCTGTGCGGTCGTGCTGGTGCACCACACCCGCAAGAACGACGCCCAGGAGCGCGGCTCGTCGGCGCTGCGCGGCGCGTGCGACTCGATGATCCGGGTCACCGGCGACGATGACTTGATCGTCTGGGAAAGCACCAAATCCAAAGACGCCCAGCCGCCCGCCCCGCAGTATCTCCGGCTGCTGCCGGTGACCAACGCGGACGGCTCGGAGAGCCGCGTCCTGATCCAGGCGGACCGGCTCGCTCAGACCGCCGACGATCCGCTAACCGCCAATCAGCGCAAGATTCTTGAGGCGCTGGCGCTTGATATCTTCGCCAACGGCGCAGCGCATACCGACCTTTTCGACGCTGTAGATTTCTCCTCACGCGGCGCGATGCTGCGCGTTCTGTCCCGCTTGATGAAGCTGGGCTATGTGCAGCAGGTCGCCAAAGGTGCGCCCTACTCTATCACCGAAGAAGGCAAAAAACGCATTGAGCAAGACCGGCATGACTCGGATGACTCGCATGACTCGGATGACTCACCCCCTTCGCCGTCATCTGAGCAGGGTGAGTCATCAAAAACGGGTGAGTCATGTGAGTCATGCGAGTCATGTGAGTCATTGGAAGGGCAAAAACCGCCTTTTTCGACGGTCACAGACCCAAATCAAACCCCAACACCGGGCGAACCGGGTGAGTCATGCACCCCGCCCGACGGTCAACCGGGGACGGGTGAGTCATCTGGCACCGGTGACCAGCTTCAGCTTTTGGAAGTCAAGAGCCAGCCTAAGGGCTGGTGGCAGTATGCGTAATCCGAGAGGCGCGCGGGGAGTGTGCCCCGCGCGCCCGTAGCCCATCAGGAGGTTATACCAAATGGGCCAAACCCAGTTTACTACATTCCGCGACGCAGAAGAATTCGCAGCCGGTCAGGGCGTGGTCCTGACCGCCAACGACCGCGCGAAGATCGCCGAATTGCAGCAGGCCGAACAGGCGCGCCGGGCGACGCTGGCCGGGCGCGAAAGCTTCTTCGACTGGTTCAACGCCAACTATGTCCGGCTGCTGGATTTGCTCCTCCACGCCGGTAACCTGCTCCTGGCGCTGACCCGCACCGTGGCGATTTCGCTGGGGGTACCGGCGATCCTGGTGCTCCTGCTCCTGGTCGAACAGCAGCGCATCACCGACGGCGTGAGCCTGTTCGAGAGCCGCCCCCACCTGGCGAGCTTCGGCGCGTGGGCGATTGTCATCGCTAACACCGTGCTGGAGTTTTTGATCCACTACGTCGAACAAATCACCGGCTACAGCGACGGGCGCAAGACACGCTTCTCGCTGCGCACCTGGTGGCAACAAATGCGCTACGTGCTGGGCTTGGGCAAGGCCTGGCGCGAACAACAGCACTCGCCCGCGCTGCGTTACAAGCGTCTCCAGGCATTCATCACCCTGGCGATCCTGGTCCTGGCGCTGTCCGGCTCCATGCGCGAAGTCATCGCCGCGCAGCCCGGCGCGTGGCATGCCGCCCTCGCCGCCATCGTCGAACAATCGACGCTTTCCCAGATGTCTACCTGGCTCAGCGGCCTGCTGTTCGCCGGGGTCGCGGTGGTCAGCGCGCAGGGCGTCTCGCGCTACGTGGCGATGCGGGTCGTCGAGATTTTGGCAGAGCTTCGCGGCGGCAATGGCGCGGTCGATGATAGCGCCCTCGATGACGTGGCTGTCGCCTATCTCATGGCGAAGGTGGCGAAGCAGCAGGAGCGCGGGCGCGCCAAACACCGACGGGAGGAAACGCCCGGACTCATCCCTTTGTCCGGCAACGGACGGCATTAGGTCACGCCTATGACTGCCACTGCCCGACCTGTCAAGAATACCGGGCCGGTCTCGCGCGCGGGCGGCGCACCTGTGCACACTGCGGCGCGCCCCTACCCGACCGGCGAACCAGGCGGCGGCGATACTGTAGCAGCGCTTGCCGGTTGCGCGCCTACCGAGAGCGTGAAACGGAACATCAGAGGCTAAGCAGGAAACAAACGCATGAACAAGCGAACTCACATCAGCCAATTTGAGCAACACGAAAAGAGGGCGGCGGTGCTGGCCGAAGAGCTAGACGGACAGGCCTCACTCTATAACCGCCAGATCGTGGCGGCGGCGGACGTGCTTTGCCGCGCCGAACTGGAGCACTACGAATACCTCACCGCGTCCACTAACACGCTGTGGCGCAACCCGCAGACCGATAACCGGATCAGCGTTACCCCGACCGGTGAGATTCTCGCCTAGAAACCAAAACAAACCGGGCGCGCCCGGCATCACGGCGCGCCCGCAAACCAGGAGAAAGACGATGACAAACCCACCGAGTAACGCCAAGCGAACCGGCATGGAGCCGATCATCAGCAAAATCGGCGATATGCCGTTTGACCTGCCGGAGGAGGAGCGCATCCCGCCCGCCGGACCGGACGGCTACATAGCGCCTGAAGCACGACCGGCATGGCGACGCACCATAGCGCGCATAGCGCGCCGCCGCCGGGCGCAGCGCGGGAGGTGATGCGATGCTGTACCTGCTGAGATTTTCGGGCGTGCTGGGCAATCCCGGCAACCCGCACGGCGCTGCTCAATACTACCTGGGCTGGTGCGATGACCGGCCCGGCGCGCTGGAGGCGCGCCTCGCGGAGCACCGCCGGGGCCAGGGCGCAGCGATCACGCGCGCGGCGATAGAACGCGGTTACGGCATTGAGCTAGTCGCCACCCATCCGGGCAACCGGGACGCCGAAAAGCGCTTCAAGCGTTGGAAAAACCACCGGCAAGTTTTGACCGCGTGGCAGAAAGGGGGGCGCTGAGATGCACCCGGCGATCCGCGTCGTTTCCGAAGGTGGGCGCGGCTGCGGGCATCGCAAGCCCGGCGGCCTGTACTTGCGCCTGGACGGCGGCGGGCGCGGCTGCGGCAAGCTCCCGGTCCCCCTGTCGGTCTGCCCGTGCTGCGGCGAGGGGATTCGCCCGTCCCGCGCGCCGCGCCTGCTGCAAGCGCCCTGGCGCTTGTGGCAAGACCTGGCTTGCGGGCACAAGGATTGCTTCACCTGCCCGCTGGCCGACGGCGTGCAGATCGGCGCGGCGCTGCTGGTGTGGGTCGGAGAAAAGCACTATCCCGACCCCGCCAGCTTCAACCGCGAGGCGGCGGTGATGGGCATCTCGCGCCGGATCAACGCGGTTCCGAAGGGGTTTGAGGTCGGCAAGACCTGGGTCTTGCTGGCGCACCGTAAGGCGATCCAGATGCAGCCGGTCGATACCGATGGCCTGCCGGGCGTGTTCGGGCAGGTCCGTTTCACCGGCGAGCCGGTCTATGAGCCGGGCATCTTCCGGCTCTTCAAGCCCGACCGGATCGAGATCGTGGTCACCGGCGACGAACCGGATCACGTGATCGAAGACTACCTGGCGCGCGGCCTGACCCCGGTGCTGATCCGGCGCGCCGAGAAGACGCCCGTGGTCTACGAGCAGCGCGTCTTACCCGGTCAGGCGGTTGATGGCCGGTGATATCGCCCGGCCCGCGATGGGCCGGGCGCGCGGCGTCATGGAGGATGCATGGAACGTAGCGAAGTCAACCAATGGCTTAGCGCGCACTGCCCGGCGCAGGGAATCGGCGCGTTTACCGACCAATGCCCGGCAGAATGCCCGGTACGCGAAACCTGCCGGGTCTTGACCTGTCGGCGGCGGCGCACCCGACCGGCGCGCCGCCTCTGCAACTGTCGCAGCAAACAACGTGGAGGGCAGCATGAGACATCAATTGACCTTGACCGGTGACGGGTATCGCTGCGAGATTTGCCGGTGGACCTGGAAAACGCCGCCGGTCTCGCGCTGTCCGGGCTTGCCGCGCTATTCCTGGAACCGGTGGCCCGGCCATCTCATGACGAAAACCCAGCTTGACCGGGCGGGGTACAGCACCGGCAAGACGGCGCTCCCTAAGCCGGTCGGGGTTGTGGCGTTCGCCCGGTCGCGCGATGGCTGGCTGCGTCTGTACGATGTCCGGGAGGCCGTCCCCAGGCGTCCGCTTACGGCGGCGCAGCTTGAGTCTCTGGCGCGAGGCCGCCGGGCGCTTGCAGAAGGCTCGACTTGTGCAAAGTGCGGTGTGCGGCTGGAAGGCTACTCAACCCGTCCTCAGCTGTGCGAACGGTGCACGTTTGAGAACCGGCTGAGAGAAGCAGAGCGCGGCGCTATCTTGTGGGCGCGCGAGATGTTGGCGCGCGAGTTCCTGGTCCTGGATACCGAGACGACCGACCTGGGCACGCGCGCCGAGATCGTGGGGCTTGCCGTGATCGACCAGGCCGGGGACGTGATCCATGACCTGCTCGTCAAGCCCACCGGCGCGATCCCGCCGGACGCGACCGCCATCCACGGCATCACCAGCGGGCAGGTCGCCGACTCGCCCACGTTCCCGTTGCTGTACAAGCCGCTGGTGGATACGCTGACCGGGCGCGACGTGGTGATCTACAACGCCGCGTTTGATGTGCGGGTGCTGGCCGCGAACTGCCAGCGGCACAACTTGCCGCCTATCGAGGCGAATTGGCACTGTGCGATGGAAGCCTACGCGCGGTTTTGCGGCGAATGGAGTGAGTATCACGGAAGTTTCAAATGGCAGCGCTTGCCCGGCGGCGATCATACCGCGCTGGGCGACTGCCGGGCGACGCTGGCTTTACTTCGACGCATGGCCGCAACTGAGATCGAGGAGAATGAACAATGAACCTGCACGATGCCTTAATCCGATTCCTTGCCGACTGCGAGTTTGAAGACCTTCAGCCTGCAACCGTCATCTGGTATGAAAAACTGCTTTCCAAGTTCGCCGAATGGCGCGACGGCGAAACTGCCCTGGCGGAGGTAACACGCGCCGACGTGAAAGCCTTTCTCCGGTTCAAAAAGGCGGAGGGGCGGTCCATCGCCACCGTGAAAGCCTATCGCCGGGCAATCCGGGTGTTCTTTAACTGGTGTGTTTACGAGCGCCTGGTAAGCATCAACCCCGCCCAGCGTATCCGCGCGCTGCGCGAGAAGGAACCGGACCCCCGGCGCATCGATCTGGCGGGCGTGCAGTGCTTGATCGACGCCTGCGACCGCGATCCAGACACGATCCCGAAGCTGCGAGACCGGGCAATCATCGCGGTGCTGTGGGATACCGGCTGCCGGGCCGGGGAATTGCTGGGCTTGCGCCTGGACGACATTGACTGGGAAAACCTCACTCTTCTGGTCAGCGGCAAAGATGGCAGCCGCACCGTCCCCATCGAACCGGACGCCGCGCGGGTCTTGGCCGACTGGCTGGCCGTGCGCCCGGTCGATCACGGCACCGACGCCGTATTCTTGTCCCTGCGCAGAGGCAGACGGGGAGCGCTGGGCTATTCCGGCCTGCGGATCATGCTGCAACGGCGCGCGCACGAGGCCGGTGTCCGCGAGCCGGTGAACCCGCATGCGTTTCGGCACGGGTTCGGCAAGAAATACATCCGAAGGGGCGGAGACTGGGGCACCTTAGCCGATATGCTGGGGCACACCGACTCCTCTACCACCAAACGCTACTATGTCCGGTTCGACGCGCACGAACTAAAAGAACCGCATGCACGGTACTCGCCTTTAAATGGGTTGGATGTGTGATGGAGTATGTCCGAGAGGTTTACAGAGCGATAATTCTTAAGAGTCAACTGCTCTGCCGAATTGAGCTACGCGGCCTTTCGATGGGGCATTTTAGCGCAGTTTTTGCGAAACGGCAAAAACAAAGCGCGAAATCAGCCGCTTTGTTGGGTCACTCAATCGGCCATCCCGGTATCCGTTCGTCGATTTCATCCATTAGCCGCATCGTTTCTCGTAGCGCGATAACCACTCGCTGGTAATGCTGCAAATCATTCCAAGACAACTGGCGGCCCTTACGGTCTTTCAGCCACTTATCAAGCACCTGATAGCCGCCCACGTAGAATTCCCACCCCTCCGGCTCTATGCCCTCAAAGTATTGTTTTTTGTTGACGTACACGCGCCCCGGTGTGTCACCAGTTGGCTCCGAGTACTTGGGATAACCGCTTGCCACCTCGTTATCCCCTTTGATTGGGAAGCTTGTCGTTAGTCGGTTAAGCGCTGGCGCTTTCTGCCGGTCTAGGAGGTGCAGCGCGATAAGCTGTTCACCGAAGGCGGCCAGGTCTGCGAATAGCATTTTGTCGCCGGTGAGGGGCACGCGGGGAAAGTCGATGCGTAAGAATTCCTCATAGCGGGCCCGATAAGTGGGGCTGTGAAAAATGGCATAGATGTAATGCAGTACGTCCTCCGGGCCGAAGGTTTCTTGTAGGTCGCCGCGTCCATCGGGAACAAAGGTCAGGCCAAGACGAGCTTCTATATCGCGCACAAAGGCAGGCGCAAGATTGGGACGGCGCTCGTCTTTGCCGGGCGGCCAGGGTGAACCGTTGATAAGTTCGCCGTCTTCGGGATAAAGGTATAAAGGGAAAACTTGCGCATTATCCAAAGAAGAAATGATACATTTGTCTGTTATCCGTGCGGTGATAAAAAAATTGCCAAATCTATCGTTTCTTGGGCGCCGCAATGTGTTTACTGCTAGGTTTTCACCTTCACGAAAATGTTTCATAAAAGTGTATCGAGCACGAGCCAGCGCTTCAGGTTCGTAAAACAAACGGCGATTGTCAAATGGTCGATAGGCTACATCGGCAACAAGACTTAGATCAAAGCCACGTGCCTTTAGTTCGTCATCTCCAAAAGCCACAAGCTCGTCATCATTACCCGTCGTTATCCCCATATTGTTGACCGGCATCGCCTCCGTGATCTGCCACATCTGCCGGTATTCTTCGCGCAAATCCGTGTCTTGCGGGATGAACAGATAAAAGGGCGCATCCGGCTGAATCTCGCGCCAGTCTGTCGCCAGCACGTCATCAGCATAAAGCGTCCCGTATTTGCCCGCCCGATCCCCCCACAGATCGGCGTGATAGACGCGGGCCGGGCCTTTCTTGTCTCGCTTCTTGACAAAAATCCCGATTGCCACGCCCTGCTGAATGTCAAACACGTTTTCGTCTGGACCGCCGTCAGGCGCGCGCTCCCGCTTCTTGGCGTTGCCATGCAGGTTCAAGACATATATCTCATCGAAGGCGTTCATAAGCTGCTGGCGCATTCCCCGAAAAGTAGGATTGTCCAGGTAGCCATGATTGGTCACAAACGCCAGCACGCCTTCGCCGGTGCGCTCAATGCGCCATTGTCCAAAGCGGATAAACTTCACATAGTCGTCTTGCAGCCATTTCGGATTTCGTTCCTGCAACCGTGCCCCATCCACCTGGTAGTAATCTTGAAGCAGCTTGCCGATGAAGGTTTTCTCTTTTACTCTCACAGTGCGATTGCCACGGGTTTCTTCTCTCTCAGTTTCGCTTCGATTGGCGCTGTGACCGCTGTAGGGTGGGTTGCCCAACACCACCATGATTTCCTTGTCCTGCTTGATGTGAGAGGCTTCGTTCGCTTCTTTGGCAATGAACCAGCCAAACCCAGGCAGTCGGTCGCTCAGAGAGGCGGCCTCTGTGAGCGAGTTGGTGAGATAGACGCCGAGCCGCTGATCTCGACTGAACTCATAGCCCAACTCGTGTAGCTGGATTCCAAGCTTCATATGAGCGACGGCATACGGGGCCATCAGCAACTCAAAGCCGAAGACGCGCGGCAAGAGACGCTGTGTAACATATCCATCCCAGCCGCCTAATTGCCCTTGTTCCCGCAGTGAGTCGTAAATGTGCTGCGTTACAAAGTAGAGAAAGGTTCCCGTGCCCGTCGCCGGGTCTAAGATCAGCGCTCTCGCATCCGCCAGACCGTCAGGCTTGCCGAAGCGTTTCTTGAGCAGCTTGTCCACGCTGCGCACAATGTAACTTACGACCGGCTCCGGGGTATAGTAAACGCCGCGCCGCTCCCGGAGCGCCGGGTCATAAGCAACGAGAAAGGTCTCGTAAAAGTGTACGATGGGGTCTTCCTGCCGGGTCACCTGCCCGAAGTTCTCTAAGATTGCATCCATATCGGCGCGCGCCAGCAAATCGGCCAGGCTCTCGACCAGCCACGAGACACGCTCGTCAAGTCTAGGTCCGGCGATGCTGTTAAAGAGTTCCTGCAAAAAGGGATTGGTTGGGGGGATGTTCCACGCTGCTTGCTGACGGTCGAAGACGCCTTTCCCATCCCAGCGCACCCGCGCGGCAAACAACCCGTAAGCCAGGGTTTGAGCATACATGTCGGCAAACTGCGCCTCGTTCAGGTCGGGGATCAGCGTCGCACGGAAGCTGATTAGCTGCTGGTGAAGCTCTTCCCCGCGCGTCTCACTGGCTAAGGTTTGCTCAATGAGCAGCTTTATCTCATGCGTGATCCGCGCCATGCGCTCGGCCAGGTCACGCGGTGAACCAATGGTAGACGTGACCTGCAACACAAACCGGCGCAGCATCGCCGCGACCGCTTCCTCGCCGCCTTTGACCCTTTTTAGCTTGCCGTCGCTCAGTGCACCAAGCGCAGCGGTTTCCCGGTGTTTGCCTTCTACATACCAGCGGAACTCAAGATAATTGGTGAGAATCAGGTTGTTGAGCGCGCCCCGGTAGCGGTCCATTTGTTCGGTGCGCTCGATCCGGTCAAGGTCGGTGTCTATATCTTTTGCTTCCACAAAGCCGATGGGGATTTCGCCGCGCAAGACAATAAAATCTGGCGCGCCCACGTCGATTCGCTTAGGGTCATTGACTGCGATCAGACCATCTTCGACTGCCTCGAGCAGCGCTTTGAGCGCCGGTCGGTATGCGTGCTCACGCGCCTGACCCGTGCGATGCTGAGTCAAGAGATCGTCAAAGTACTGTTTGATATCGCTGGGATTCATCGGTGCGCCTCGTCTTCGCCTGGAATGGTCTCAATTATAGGCTATTCCGCAACAAAGCGCAGATTCTAACCGCCCCCATCAGCCTGTGTTATCATCAACAGCAGAGCTTACGAAACCGAGTATAATTGCTCCTGAAACCGGGCTGAATTGGCGACGAACGAGGTGTACAGGATGGCGCTGCCCTCCGAACAAGACTATGAGACCTTAGGCAAAGTGCGGACCGCCGCCAGCGCCGCCCGGCTCTATAACGTCGATCTGCGCGCCGTCCTCTACCTGGCGAAGCGCGGGCGGATCGTCCCGACCCAGGACGGGCGCATCTGGCTGATCTACCTCCCCTCCCTGGTGCGTCTCTGGGGACCGCCCACAACCTTAAAACCGAAGTGTAGTGAAACCCGCCCCCGCTGACCTCCCTTACCCTCAAAAACAGGGTTAACCCTGTTTTTGAAGTCCAGTTTAGGAGGTTCTGCTATGCCCCTTGTATCCCTTGACGAGGTGCGCGCTGCCGTCGCCGCGAAGATCACCGGCGCGTACATCACGCACAACGATCTTGTTGCCGCGCTGGAGAGCACCGGCAACGCCGTCCACGTCCGCTACCTGCCCCGGCTGGTCCGGGCGAAGCGGCTGATTGCCAGCGTCGTCGCCATCCCCGGCGGCGATCCAGAGCTTCGCTACCGCCTGCCCGACCTGGGCACGGAAGAAGTCAGCGAAGCCGGCCTGTGGGTCTACTCGCTCGCCGGCTTCCTGGACGGCGCGGCGGGCCGGCCCCAAACCGGGCGGGTCATCGTCCAGGGCGGGGAAGGAGGTGGTGTGGAGTCCAATAGGGGCGAGTCCCCCCCTGGAGTCCAGGAAAGAAGTGTCCCGGTGTC
Source organism: Anaerolineae bacterium (assembly GCA_016927535.1). Taxonomy (GTDB): domain Bacteria; phylum Chloroflexota; class Anaerolineae; order Aggregatilineales; family JAFGMM01; genus JAFGMM01. The sequence goes on along the minus strand of JAFGMM010000242.1, from coordinate 1,930 downwards.
ATTAGTAATTACTCCAGTCCCATGATGTAATCAGGGGATATAACATCAAGTGTGAAGGTATTGAGCAAGGAATGCGCATCGTCGTGAGCAAAGGCTTGAAAAGCATGCACATTCAGGTCATAAACGATTTCGACGGTTTGGCCGGCGTAAGCCCTGCCAACCGAAACATTGTGATCGGCCAGAGAAATATAGCCAACTTTATCAACCTTGCGCAGCCAAACCCAATCGGCGAGGTACAACTCGACAGCCTCGAAGTCGAAAAACTCGGCCTCACGCGCAGGGTCGAAAGTACGGCGTGGAGTCGCCAACTCAGGATGGGCAAGCATCGGCGGCTGCCCGGCGCAGACGCGGTTGCGCGAAGGCAGCACGGTGAGCCGGTCGATGCGTGCCTGGTCAGAATAAGCCTGCGCCTCGGCAAAGGTTTCAAAGCTGGTGCCGACGGCGATGCGATTTTTCCAGGTCAAGCCGTGCCGCTCGACATGCGCGTTCTGAGTCGGGCAACCGGGGTCATTAATAATAGGAAGAATACCCAGGCCAACGAACCACAACAGCAGCATACCGGGCCACTCCAGGCGGCGGCTGCCGACGAAGATCGTGTCGCGGTCGGTGCGCATGGCGTCCGGCAGGCCCCATTGTGCAAAGACGGGGCGCAGTTCTGCTTGAATACGCCGAAATGTCAGCCCCGCCCGCGACGCCGGCAGCATGATCTCGGCTATCGGCGCGCTGGTAAGGGCATCGGTAAGCAAAAGCGGCGCGACCTCGCCGCACGCTCCAACCGCTTCGCTGCCTTTGAAATCCATTTCCCAACACTCATGCACTTCGTTGATGTGCCATATCTTCGTGGCTGCCCGGCGTTTCACCGCCGAGCGCTCACTGGTCAGTCGAGGCAAATAGGGTTTCAAATACGCCGCCAGCGTACTTCGTCCCGGCAAGCGCTTCCCTTTCAGACTCGCGCGCCGGCCCATCTCCAACAACAACACATCCGGTCCCCATTTCGGATGTTCACATTTCAGGCGCAGCGCCACGTATCGCACCATCGGGTCGAACTGCCTCAACGCGCCGGCGGCGGGGTTCCCGGCCGGCTCAGGGCGCAGTCCATCCCAACCTTGTTCCCGGTGAACCCGACACCATTTCTTAATGGTATTTTTATGCAAGTTCATGCGTCGGGCAATTTCGCCCTGGCTCATACCTGCCTGATACAACTTAATCATCCCGATCCGTTCTCGGTGTGTTGTTTCTCTTTTGCTCATGACCAGACACCTCCTGATGGAAGTATCTGGTCGTTATCTTATATTGTCTATATCAAAACTAACCGGGACGTATCTTTCAAGACTCCAGGGGGGACTCGCCCCTATTGGACTCCACACCCGCGCACGCCTGGGCGAAAGCGACCGGGCTGGTGGAATCGGTGTCGCCGGTTGATGACGACGTGCTGGCGAACTCGGTGCACATCAGCGCGTATGACGACGCGGCGACCGAGATCGCCGGCGCGCTGCGCGGGGCGATCCGGATCGAGGAGGATACCGGAGCGCAGTCGCAGATTGAATGAGTAGCACAGACGTGCTATAATCAGGCTAATCCGCTAGTCGGAGGTGGATGTCCCGTGTAGGGACAGCGCCGGCGGGATGGAGCGCGCCGCCGGCTTGGGTTGTATCTGCGCTCCTCAAACTCAATACTCAACATGATGGAAAGGCGGGTGCGTAGGCCAGCGCGCCCGCAAACCCTCGGAATACCGGGTAGCGCAAAGACGCGGAAGAAGACCCGTGACAGGTGAGGGCAGCCGGGACACCTTGACCGGCGAATAATGCAGAGTAGGGTAGAAATCGGACCACCAACCTCACAATATAATGTGTGCCGACCGTGTATCCGAAAGAGCCTAGCTCGTGTGGGGCGTCTCTTTTCCGTAATCCGCCGCCGGCCACCGCTCCTC
>JAFGMM010000241.1 GCA_016927535.1 Anaerolineae bacterium | reverse complement strand
CTCTGTGTCTCTGTGGTAAAAAGCTCTTTTTTACATTCATGGCCGCGAAAGCCGATTCTAAAACGTTTTCTGAAAAACTATAGCTGCACGGCCATACCATGCCGGGGAACACGTTACACGATGAACGCGATCATTACGATAACGGGTCGAACCTACCCGACTCCGCTTTTTCTGCCCGTCTTTGAGCGTAACAATCCCTACATCACCGCGCCGGTGCTCAGGGATGACTTTGGCGTGCGCGGTATTATTACTAACGGCTTCTTGCTGTACCGGGATCGATCACTACGCGAAGCGCTCGCCGGGCCGGAATCCCGGATGAACGTCAAACAACTGTACGGGTTCGACGGCCTGGTGATGACCGACTCCGGCGCATACCAGGCGCTCGGCGGGCAGGTCTATGTTAAGAACACCAAGATCATCCGCTTTCAGCAGGACATCGGCGCCGATGTCATCTCGCCTTTCGACCACATCACCCCACCGCGCGACAACTGGAAGGTCGCCAACCGCAAGCTCAACGACACCCTGAAGAACATCGAGCAGGGGTTGAAAATCGCCGACCGCGCAATCTTAGCGGGCGTGCAGCAGGGCGGCAGGTATCTCGACCTGCGCGAGCGCTCGGTGCGGGCGCTGGTCGAGCTAGGCGTGAGCTACGTCGCGTTGGGGAGCCTGGTGCCTTTTTTCGGGCGCAACCACCACATCCGCTTCGCCGGCCAGGTGATCCGGCAGGCGCGCGCGATTGTGCCGCCGGAGATACCGATTCACCTGTACGGCGCCGGCGACCCGGTCGAACTGCCCTTCTACGCGGCGCTGGGCTGCGACATCTTCGACTCGTCGAGCTTCGTGCACTTTGCGCGCGGCGGCTGGTACATGACGCCCTACGGCGCGTCGCAGACGCCGGAAGCGCTCGCCGAGTACGAGTGCCCGTGCCCCTACTGTGCGGCGCACGGCGCGCGGGTCTGGGCAGACGAGCGGCTGATGGCGCTGCATAATCTGTGGACCATCATGCACGTGATGCGCTGCATCACCGACCTGCGCGCGTCCGGCGGGCTAGACGATTACCTGGATGCCGTGCTGGACAAGCATATGCGCTGGTTCCCGGCGAGCCAGCTCAAGCCGTCGTGGGAGGAGATATGATACAATTCGTTCACCGACGGCTGAGATGGGAGGTAAGACCATGACCGAAGTTCATATTCACGCCGAACACGACCACGATCACCATCACGACCACGACCACCATCACCACGACCATCACGATGAAGCTACCCGCTGGTGGGAACGCATCGCCGCTGCGCTGCACCTGCCCGGCTACGGCCATGACCACGGCTACGAGCACCTGGCGCAAGACGCTGCCCTGCGCGACAACGCGCTCGGCATCCGAACGGTAAAGCTGGCGCTGCTGGCGCTCGGCCTGACCACGCTCATCCAGGTTTTTATCTACGTCGCCAGCGGCAGCGTCGCGCTGCTCGCCGATACCGTGCACAATCTGGGCGATGCACTCAACTCGGTGCCGCTGTGGATCGCGTTTGTGCTGGCGCGCCGCAGCGCCACCAAGCGTTATACCTACGGCTACCGGCGCGCGGAAGATATCGCCGGGCTGCTCATCGTACTGTCGATCGGTTTCAGCGCCGCCTACATCTTATGGGAGTCCTTCCAGAAGTTCATCAACCCGCAGCCGCTGCAAAACATGGGCTGGGTCGCGCTGGCGTCGCTGGTCGGCTTCGTGGGCAACGAGGCGGTGGCGCTGATGCAAATCCGCGTGGGGCGCAAAATCGGCTCCGACGCGATGGTCGCGGACGGCCTGCACGCGCGCACCGACGGGCTGACCTCGCTGGCCGTGCTGCTGGCAGTCGCCGGCGTGTGGCTGGGCTTCCCCATCCTGGACCCGATCATCGGTCTGCTCATCGGCGTTGCGATCCTATTCATCACGCGCGACGCGGCGGTGTCGATGTGGTATCGCTTGATGGATGCGGTAGACCCGAAGATCGTCGAAGCCGCCGAAGCCGCCATCCGTGAACACGAGGCGATCAAGCACATTCAGCGCCTACAGATGCGCTGGCTAGGCCACCGCCTGCACGCCGAAGTCATCGTCGGCCTCAGCCCTCACTTGACCGTCAGCGAAAGCGAGAGAATCGTCGATCACATCAACCACCATCTTTACCACGCGCTGCCCAATTTGGAGAAAGTGACGACCGCCGTCATCCCCTGGCACGCCGACAAGCCGGCTTTCGGGCAGGAATCAAGGCATCACATCGCCATTGCCTGAAATTGGCGGGTAAAATGCGCCTCGATGGCGGGTGGTAGCGCTACAAAATACCGTGGTGATAGTTTCTTGCGCGGGATTTGTACCCATATACAGGGTTGGCAGATATGCGCGCCGCCATATGTAGGGGCGGGTTTGAAACCCGCCCCATGCACATCAACTTAAGAATTCTGACCGTTTGTGCGCCTGTTCCCCCTCTCCCCAAACCCCTCTCCCACGAGGGGCGCGGGGTTTACCGGCGCACAGACTCGCTGCTTTTTGTGGCATTTTGGGTTAGCGCGCATCTGACTCCCCTCGCCCCTTGAGGGAGAGGGGTCGG
>JAFGMM010000240.1 GCA_016927535.1 Anaerolineae bacterium | reverse complement strand
TTAGAAACGAGATCACCGAGCGCGCACGCGCCGAGGCCGCCGAGCACAAACTGCGCGTGCTCGCCGAGGCGCTCAGCGAAGTGACCGCCGCGCTCACCAGCACGCTGGACCTGGACGAGGTGCTTGAGGGTATTCTTGCCAACGTCGGCTTTGTGGTGCCGCACGACGCCGCCAACGTCATGTTGATCGAAGACCCTGGGGTCGCGCGCCTGGTTTACTGCCGGGGATACGCCGAGTATACTTCCGAGACGGCGGTGCTGGCGCGCCGCTACGTGATCGAGGAGACACCTAACCAGCGGCAGATGTTGGCGACCGGCTGGCCGGTCGTTATCCCGGACACACACGCGGACGAATCCTGGCTGGATATCCCTGAGGCGCGCTGGGTGCGCTCGTATGCCGGCAGCCCAATTATCTTGGGAGCAAAAGTGATCGGCTTTATCAACCTGGATAGCAGCATACCCGGATTCTTCACCCCCGAACACGGCACGCGGCTCCGCGCCTTCGCCGATCACGCCGCCATTGCCTTAGAGAACGCCCGGCTGCATAACGAGGCGAAGTACCTGTCGGTGATGGAAGAGCGCGGTCGGCTGGCGAATGAACTCCACGACGCGGTGAGCCAGATGCTCTTTTCGGCCAGCCTGATCGCCGACGTGCTGCCGGTCCTCTGGGAGCGCGATGCCGAAATGGGGCGGGAAAGTCTCGTGGATCTGCGGCGGCTGACGCGGGGCGCCCTGGCCGAGATGCGCGCGCTGCTGCTGGAGATGCGCCCGCACGCCCTGGAGCGGGCCGATCTGAGCGACATGCTGCGCCAGCTTGCCGAGTCGGTCGCGGGGCGCACCGGCGTTGACATCAATTTGACGATTGAGGCCCGGCACCCCTTGCCGGTGGACGTGCGAATCGCCCTATATCGCATCGCGCAGGAGGCGCTGAACAACGTCGCCCGCCACGCCGGCGCCGACCGGGTGACGGTCGCGCTGTGCGAATGTGACAGCGCCGTCACTTTGAGTATTATGGATAATGGCCGTGGTTTCGACCCGGACGATATCCCCGCCGGGCATTTCGGCTTGAGCATCATGCAAGAGCGCGCCGAGAAAGTTGGCGCGGCCTTTGAAGCGGCCAGCCGGCCCGGCCAGGGGGCGCAAATCCGGGTGACCTGGGAAAGGCGGTAGTGCGATGAGCGAAACAAAAACCATCCGTGTGATGATCGTAGACGACCATGCGATGGTACGTAAGGGATTGGGATTCTTCCTCCGGGTTCAGGATGACCTGGAACTGGTCGGCGAGGCGGCCGGCGGCGAGGAGGCGCTGCTCATGTGCGAACGGTTGGCCCCGGACGTGGTGCTGATGGATATGATGATGCCGGGGATGAACGGCGTCGAGGCCACCCGCGCGATCCGCAAGCGCTGGCCGACGGTCCAGGTGATCGCCCTGACCAGCTTCAAAGAGGGCGAACTGGTGCAGGAGGCGCTCCAGGCCGGGGCGATCAGCTATTTGCTGAAGAACATCTCGGCGGACGAACTCGCGGTCGCGATCCGTGCGGCCTATGCCGGCCGGCCCACGCTGGCCCCCGAAGCGACCCAAGCCCTGATCCAGGCGGCGACCGAGCCGCCCGCGCCCGGCGATGACCTGACCCCGCGCGAGCGTGAGGTATTGGTCCTGCTGGTCGAGGGGTTGAACAATGCCGAGATCGCCGACCGGCTGATGATCGGGCGCTCGACCGTGAAGACCCACGTGAGCAACATTTTCTCGAAGCTCGGCGTCGCCAGCCGTGTCGAGGCGGTCGCGCTGGCGCTGCAACACAATCTGCTTGATTGACAGGGCTGCCGGGTGCGCGCCCGGCAGCCCTTCGATATCCCCCATCTGGTGGATAAAAAGTTCCCCCACCTGCTCGTTTACAGCTTCGTTCAATTATAGGTTAATGAAAGTGGATTGAATCAAAGCCACGCGGACTTATAGGTCTGGCTTCTTGGTGGAGGATTGATAAAATGTTTGAGAGAATATGGTTGAAGTTCAAGATTTTCGTCGGCGGCCCCCAAGCGCGGCGGATGCAGCGCGGCCAGGCGGTCTCGGAGTACTGGCCGGTTATCGGCGGCGCGACCGGGCTGTTGTTCGCTGCGTTGGGTGTGATGCTGTCGCCGTGGCTCGGCGAGACCTACCAGACGATTGTCGATGCGGTCTTCGGCGCGCAGACGCCCGAAGCCGCGATGGTCTGCGTCCCCGAAGAGGAAGCCACGTATCCGGTCACGGCGACATCCGATATCCATCGTTTTGAGTTGATGACCTGGGTGTACAACGAGTCGAGTGATACGACCACGGTCGGCTATTCGGTGACCTCGCAAGCGACCGGGCCGGGACCGGCGATCAGCCATTGGGTGCTGGAGTTGCCGGGCTGCCTGACCGCTTCGTCGGTCGTGTCGGCTTCCGAAGCATACGAATTCGTCGATCCCGATCCAAAGACCGGGGCGCGTGGGGTCAAGTTTGACCGAGGCTATAGTGATTATGAAACCCGCCTGGTTTTCGTCACGCTGAAAGGGAACCTCGAAAAGGTAGCCGGCAGTGTCGTGACCAAGGCGGCCAAGCGGGTCAACAGCGGTACGATCCAGACGCCGGGCTGCGAAAACCCCGACGAATGCGAAGAGTAAACGTTCATCTCAACTGGGAACAACGGCAAAGTGTGAAGTGAAACATAAGGGTGTTGAAAGAAGGGATGATTAAGATGAACGCACAGGGTACGTTGGTGAACACAAATGGCGGTAAGCGCCCAACCGAAAGCACGATGCTTGTCGTCGGCGAGCCGCAAGCCTCTAACTGGGAAATCGCCTGGCTCGTCATGTTGATGCTGATCGCATACCCAGTCTATTATGTTGCGCGCGCTTCCCGGGTCGTCGGCAAAGAGGTCGCGTATACCGAGAAAAAGAAGCTGGCATTTCTGGTTCTGATGGCCGGCGCGGTGTTCGTCCTGGTGTTTACGGTGAGCGTGCTCGTCGGCGGGCTGGTGCGCTCCCTCAACGCCACCGATTACATGAGCGCCATAGCCGCTCCCTATAACCTGGACAGCCGCTTGGTCGCCAGCCCCGGCAGCACTTACGGTCTGCTGCCCATGAACGTCGGCGACTTCGTGCGCGATGTCTCGACGGATGCGCAGAGCAAAGTCCTGGCAAAGCTCGGCGTGGCAAGCAACGGCAGCATCGCCAGCACCTATACACTCGCCACCGGCGAGGCGGCATCGGTCAGCGCAGAGGAGATGGTCTCGGAAAACGAGGCGCTTTTCGTGATGCGCAAACTTCGAGAGTACGCCAGCAAGAAAGGCAGCGTCGGCAACTTCGCCATCGGCCTGGGTGATGTTAGCTACATCTACTACCGGGTCGGAACCGTGAACTCGCTGAGCTGGACGCATGGCCCCTGGCTCTACACCGTATCGGGTACTTCAATGGCTATCGTCAACCAGTTTGTCCAGGATTTTCCCTACTAGAACTTGAACTTCTTCACCGTCCTCTCAGCGGTCCCCACAGGTTCGCCTGTGGGGATTTTTTATAACCGTTGTGGGCCGGCTCTCCCAGGTTACCGGCGACAAGCTTTGCCGTTTCCGAGCGAACGAAGGCGCGCCGCCGTCTCATGCGCCGTTTTTACGTTTCCCTAACCTCTCCCAAACATATCTTTTCAACTCGCTCCCCCGTGGTATGAATTTTCTATCCCCCAGATGGTGGAGAGAAAAATCCCCCTTTTGTTCGGCTCAAAATCCACTGCCGGATGGATCAATCGAACGCGAATACGCTTTATCCTATATACAAAGCAGACCCCTGGTTTGCCAGCGAAGCAGATCGCAAATTTATTTTATTTTAATTCTCGACGAGGTACAGGCAATGAAAACCACAACCCGAACCCCCAAAACACAAGGTCAAGCTCTGGTCGAATTTGCACTGACCCTTCCCATTCTGCTCTTGTTCGTCTTCGGGATCATCGACCTGGCGCGTGCGCTGTTCATCTATTCCCAGTTGATCGACGCAGCCCGGCAGACGGTGCGCTATGGCATCACGGTTGGGCTTGAGGCGAACAATCTGCGCTATCTCGACTGCGAAGGGCTGCGCCAGACGGCGCACAGTATGCCCGGCGTCTACAACCTGCAAGACGCAACGATCAGCATCCATTATGAAGACGCCGCCGGGAACATCTTGCTGAACCCGAGCACGGGCCGGCCGATCTCCTGCGAAGACGATTTGACCTGGTGGGATGTGAACAACGGCGACGTGTTGGTCGTGAGCATCCAGGGCCAGATCCGGTCGATCACGCCCTACTTCACCAACCTGTTTGCGCTCACCCTCAGCCACACATCACGCCGCACCATCGTCAGCGAGGGCACGCCCTACACCGACCAGTGGCCGGCGCAGCCCGAAACTGCGCAGGGCTTCGAAGCGCGCGTCCGCTGCGACGTGACCGATGCCGGCGGCCTCAACTCGCCGGTGAGCTTCAGTTGGACGCCGCTGAGCGTGGGCAGCCGCGCCGAGATCCGCGAGGCGCTGACCAATACGGTAGTAAAGGTTCTCTCGCCCACCGAAGCGTGGGCGGGTCAATGCACAAGCTGCGCCACCATCCCGCAGAGCGACGGCGTGGCGATGTATTACCTGGTGGCCGTAACCGGCGCAAACCCGAACGAACTGGCCGGCCCGCCCTCTGATTTCTCGTCGGTTTCATGCGGCGGCGGCACCGAGGCTCTCGTTAGCGCGATCAACGGCACGGTGTGGCAGGATGTCAACAGCGACGGCATTCAGCAAACCTCGACCGACAAATCCTACAGCAGTGTCTACGTGACGATGGTCTACGCGGGCGCAGACGGCGCGCTGGACACCGGCGACGACCAGGCCGACTACCGGCGGACCGACAACCAGGGCAGCTTCAGCTTCTCGAACCTGGGCGCGGGTCTGTACCGTGTGACGGTCAGCGGCACGGCGACGACCGGCAACAGCCCGCTCGAACTTCATCTACCCGGCGGCCAAACCCACACCTACAGTGTAGGGTTAGGAGACGGGTCGGCGCTCGCCAGCGCGCCGATGGCCGCGAGCGACTCGATCATGACCAGCACCGAGACCATCTCGCAGATCACCACGCTCAGCGCGCTGGTCTGGCTGGACGGCGGCGCCGACGGCAATTATCAGAATGCGACGAAGGACCCCGGCGTACCGGCCGGCACAGCAGTAGACCTGACCTGGACCGGCCCGGACGGCAGCACACAATCCTTCAGCGCGACCACCGACAGCAACGGGCGCTTTAGCCTCAGCGATCTACCGGCGGGCGCGTACCAGGTGGCGGTTCACTTCGCACCCTACAGCATCCTGCCCGGACAAGATACCTTCACCATCTCTAATAACCAGGCGACCTATGATCTGTCGGTCGGCCTTGGGCTGGGTTCGTAACATACGATAGGAGAGTAAACGATGAAAAAGCAAAAGCAGCTTGGACAGGCATTGTTAGAAACCGCGCTCGTGTTGCCGATCCTGATCGTCATCCTGGGCGGTGTCTTCGAAGTCGGGCGCGCGCTGCTCATCCTCATCGCAGTCGAGAACGCCGCCGCCGAAGGCGCGCTCTACGGCGCTACGCACCCGGCCTGCCTGACCACCGACCACGCAGCGACGATCTGCCAGGGCACCGAGAGCGTAGCCGGGCGGGTGCGCGAGGAGAGCAAGCCCATCATCGACCTGAGCGCGAAGAACTCGGTGATTACGGTCGAGGTGGAAGGCGATGGCGTCGTCACCGCCGATGCGGTCTTGCGCGTCGATGTCGAGACGACCTTCTCGCCGCTGACCCCGCTGGGTTTGTGGCTGTGGGGCAAGGAAGCGCATGTACAGGCCACTGCCCGTCAGAAGGTTCTCAGCCCGCCGCCGCCCGGCTACCAATATTAATCCTGATGGCCGGTCCCTCGTCCCGGAGACGGGGGACCGGGTGAAGCAAGCAAGAAAATCTCGACGGGTTCGATGTACGGTTACGACAAAAAGAGGTGCAGCATGGGTACGAAACAAGAACGTCGCAGACGGCGCAGTGAAGAAGGCCAGTCTTTGGTTATCATCTCGCTGATGCTAATCGGTCTGCTGGGGGTCGTGGCGCTGGCGGTTGACGGCGGGATGCTCTATTGGAACCAGCGCCGCGCCCAGAACGGCGCCGACGCTGCCGTCATCGCCGGGACGACCGCTTTGATCTCACAAAGCTTGGTGGGCACCACCGTCAGCTGCGGCGGCTCGGAGCAGCCGATCCTGGACCAGGCGTACTTGTACGCCGGCAACAACGAAGTGCCCGACCCCAGCAACGGCGTCAATGTGAAGGTCTACTACCTGACCGAAGACGCCGACGGCAACCTGGTCGATCTCGTCAATCCTGCCACCGGCCAGCCCTGGGAGGTGGTCGGCGGTACGGCGACCATCCCGTGCGGCCAGAAGATCAAGGGGCTGCACGCGGCGACCAGCTTCCCGCAGCAGACCTTTTTCGCCGCGCTGATCGGCATCGCCCAAACCAACGTAACGACGCACGCCTACGCCATCTGGGACTACCGCTACTGGTGCACCGACTTCGCCGTCTTCGGCATCAGCACCGAACGCGACAAGGACGTGGTCGCCGTGATCGGCGCCGGCACCAAGATCACCAACGGCGGCATTCACAGCAACGGCGGCATTCACCTGGGCGGCGGCGGCCAGGGGATTTACCTGGAGCCGGGACGCCCGGTCGAGTACGACGAAAACGGCGACAGCCAGATCAACCCCGACAAGATCGAAGGCGGCCCCGACCCCGACGCGGCAGATCGCGGCGTTACCCAGGTGCCCAACTACCCGCTGCCCGACGACTTCGCGTACCGCTTCGAGGACTTCAAGCCCGGCGGTTTCATCTGGAATGAGGTCAACGCCTCGCAGCGCTTCTACGTCACCGGCGACCTCAACACCGCCGACGTAAAGAACCCGGACGGCTCGCTCAAGGATGGGCTATACGTCGTCGAAGGCGAGATCAAGTTGAACAACCTGGATAATCTCGGTGCAGACGACCCGCCCTGGCGCGCGACCTTCGTGGCACGCGGCGATGTGCAGATCAGCGGCGGCGTCAAGCAGTTGCCCATTGCACGCGGCATCTTCATCTTCACCGAGAGCGACAATATCTCGAACGGCGCGGTCAAGCTCAGCGGCAGCTACAACGGCTGGGCCGGCCTGATCTTGGCGCCGAACGGCAACGTCGATATGTCCGGCGCGCGCAACAGCGACCTGGCCGGGATGATCCTGGCGAACAAGATCGATGCGTCCGGCTCCGACAACAGCATCAACCATCGCCCGGAGTACTGCCCGCCTAACCCGCCGCGCGTGCTGTTGGTGCAGTAAACGGCGCAACTTGTACTTTTTAGCCAAACTGGCATATGGTGTAGGGGCACGGTGTACCGTGCTCCTGCTATAACTAGGCTACATGTGGAGGTAAATCATGAAAGAACGTCTCTCGGCGCACTGGCGAGACGCCGCCCTGCTGCTCATCGTGCTCCTGCTGCTGCCCGGTCAAATGACGCCGCCGGTCGATGCCCAGGCCGCCGGCCCGGACCTGACGCGCAAGGAGGTTATCCAAATCCTGGCGAATACGTTGATCGGCCAGCGCGTCCGGCTGCGCGGCGTGAACCTCAACGGGGTAGATTTGCGCGGCCTGGATTTGAGCCTGGTCGATCTGCGCGCCTCCAGCCTGGTCGGCACCGACCTGCGCGACGCTGACCTCAACGGGGCGAACCTGAGCGGCGCGGTGCTCGCTCAGACGAACCTGGTCGGCGCCGACCTGACCGGCGCCAATTTGAACGGCGCGTCGCTGACCTTGGTGCAGTTCCTCAACGCCAACCTGAACAGCGCCGACTTCAGCAATGCCGAAATAAACCAGACGAATTTCACCAGCGCCGATCTGAACAACGCCAACCTGAGCAGCGCAACGCTGGACGGCGCTGACTTTACCAACGCGAACATGACGCTAACTCGGCTGACCGGCACAAAGCTAAAAGACATCACCATGCCGGACGGCGCCGCCTACACGCCGACTACCAACCTGAACCAGTACGGCATTATCGGTACGCCGGCGCCGGATTGATGCAATCGGGCCACGCCGACATCACACAAATTCAAACGAGCTGACCTCTCTACGACCACGGTACCACAAAAGGATGAAAATAGGGTAACCTTGACGCCAAGATACCGTTCGAGGTCGTGGTTCCTCCGGCGTTGCGAAGCTGAAGAAAAGACGAACCCAAAACCTCAGCAGCAAAGAGGGAAAAGCAAATACGATGCTGATCACAAACGGCACACTCATCACCCTAGATGAACCCAACGAAATCATCGAAAACGGCGCGCTGCTGATCGAAGATGGGCGCATCAAAGCGCTGGGTGCGAGCGCCGCGCTCGCCGCCGCGCACCCGGAAGCCGAGGTCCTGGATGCGCGCGGCCAGCTCGTAATGCCGGGCAACATCTGCGCACACACGCATTTCTACGGCGCGTTTGCGCGCGGCATGGCAATCCCCGGCGCGCCGGCGCAAGACTTCCCCGAAATCCTGCAAAAGCTGTGGTGGCCGCTCGACCAGGCGCTCGGCATGGAGGACGTAAAGTACTCGGCGCTGGTCTGCTTGGCCGATGCAGTCAAACACGGCACAACTACCCTCATCGACCACCACGCCAGCCCCAACGCGCTCGAAGGCTCGCTCGACGTGATCGCCGATGCAGTGGAGCAGGCCGGGCTGCGCGCGTCGCTGTGCTACGAGGTCACCGACCGCTACGGCCCGGCGAAAGCAAAAGCGAGCATCGCGGAAAACGCGCGCTTTCTCCGGGCCGCGAAGGGCCGGCCTATGATCGCGGCAAGCTTCGGGCTGCATGCCTCGCTCACGGTGGGCGACGCCACGCTCGCCGCGTGCGTCGAAGCGGCGCAAGGACTCGACACCGGCTTTCACATCCACGTCGCCGAACACCAAGCCGACGAATACGACAGCATCCAAAAATCGGGCAAGCGCATCGTGCACCGCCTGCACGACGCCGGCATTCTCGGCCCCAAGACGATCCTGGTGCACTGCGTCCACGTGGACCCGTGGGAGCTTGAAGTCATCCGCGACACCGGGACGTGGGTCACGCACCAGCCGCGCTCTAACATGAACAACGCGGTCGGCGCAGCGCCAATCGAGGCGATGCTGGCCGGCGGCGTCAAGCTGGGGCTGGGCAACGACGGTTTCAGCAACAACATGTGGGCCGAGTGGAAGGCCGCCTACTTGCAGCACAAAGCCATGCATTACGACCCACGCCGCGCGCCGGGCGACGCCGTCGCACAGATGGCGTGGTACAACAACGCGCGCCTGGCCGAGATGTTCTTCCCCGGCGCGCGCATCGGTGCGCTGGCGCCCGGCGCGGCAGCCGACATCATCTTCGTCGATTACCCCTCCACTACGCCGCTGAGTGCCGGTAATTTGCCGTGGCATGTGATCTTTGGCTTCGAGGCGGGCATGGTCACGACGACCATTGCCGGCGGGCGGGTGCTGATGCATAACCGGGAACTGCGCACGCTCGACGAGACCGCGATTACCGCCCGCTCGCGCGAGTTGGCCGCCGAGGCCTGGAAGCGTTATGAACGATACGCCCGCGCTGCGCTCTGATTTTGATATTGGGCCATTCCGGCGGCGGCTGTATGCGGCGCTGTACGATGACACAGCTTTGGCTTGCAGTCTCGAAGATACCATACAAGAGATCGCCGACGCCGCCGCTCGGCAAGCCGAACGAGGCAACTGGCGCCCCGCGTGTGATCTCTACAACTTGATCCTCGCCGAGTGCCTTAAAGACACACGCCGCGTCGATGACATCGGCGCCTTTGTTGAAGCGCTGCAAGCTGTCACCGGTGCGCTGGCCGATCTGCTCGGTCGATACCCTGAAACCGCAGCCGATGATGCCGCACGCCGGGCTGTTTTCGACTCGCTGCTCGATGCCTACATCTGGGATATGGATTTTGGCGGCGTGGGGCTAAGCGACGATATTCCAGAATGCATCTTGTCACATGTCACACCGGACGATCTTCCTGGCATCCGGGCGCGCCTGCACGAAGCGCAGCGCCGGGCCGAAGTCGCCAACTACAGCAAATGGGCAGCCGTGGCTTATGCGTGCTTCCTTGCCGAACTGGACTCGATGGATGACGCCGGCCCTGAAGATGCGCTGGCATGGCTGCGCGAGCAAGGTCACTATGAACTGCTGTTTGAGAAGCTGCTTGAGATGGCGCGCATAAACGAAGCGACCGAAGTCGTCAAAGATCATCTCACCGACGCCCACACACGGCTGAATGCGGTTAAGCGGCTCGCAGATGCCGGCCACGCGGACACGGCGATGCGGCTCGCGCAGCAAAGTGTACAAGCCGGCCAAACCGACCTGATGTTAATCGAATGGCTTCTATCGCAGCACACCGCGCGCGGCGAACAGGAAGCTTGCCTGTTTTTGCTGCGCCGCCGCATGATGGCTTACCCTAACATCAGCCACTACGCCGCGCTCAAGGAAGCGGCGGCGGCGCTTGGGCGCTGGGAGATGATTCGCCCGCACGTCGTCGCCTGGCTGGAAGAACAGAAAAATCACGTCGTACTGACGCGCGTTTACCTGCACGACCAAATGTGGGATGCGGCATGGGCTGCGCTGACCAAAGCTATCGAGGCCGAGATGCCGCCTGGGTCAGGATATAAGTATCCGCGCACCTACCAACTGGAGTTAGAGGTCGCGGAACAATCGCAGTTTGCGCGCCCGCGCCGCGCGCTTGAGGTTTATGTCAAATATGCGCGCCATTCCATCGATCAAGGTGTTCGTAACCCTATGGTCTACCGGCAGGCCATACACTATCTTCGAATAACGCGCAGTCTATATCACCAAGTCGAAGACGCGGCCGGCTGGGAGCGGTGCATTGCGCGCATCAGAAACGAGTTTAGTCACCGGTCAGCGCTGATGCGCGAACTGAGTGAAGCCGGGTTATAATCGTGTTCTCATCCTGTCTCCATTTGCAAGCACGTGAAGGAGTTCCGCTTGTCTGAAAACACACTCCACACCATCGCCGTGCTGGGCGGCACCGGCAAAGAAGGTTCAGGGCTGGCGATGCGCTGGGCGCGCGGCGGCTACAACGTCATCATCGGCTCGCGCAGCCTGGAGAAAGCCACGGATAAGGTCGCAGAATTTAACGAAATCCTCGGCGAGGCATTGCTCGCCCCTGCCGACAATCCCACCGCCGCCGCGCAAGCCGATATCGTCGTGCTCTCGGTGCCGTACAGCGCCCACAAGCTCACGCTCGAATCGGTGGCGGCGCACTTGCAGGGCAAAATTCTAATCGACCTGACCGTGCCGCTCCAACCGCCGGATGTGTTCACGGTGAGCCTGCCGCCCGGCGGAGCCGCCGCGCTCGAAGCGCAGGCCGTGCTCGGCGCGGCGGTGCGCGTGGTCGCCGCTTTCCAGAACGTGAGCGCGGTCAAACTCAAGGAACTTGATGCGATCATCGACTGCGACGTGCTGGTCTGCGGCGACGACGCGGACGCGAAGGCCGTCACGGTCAAGCTGGTCGAAGCCGCCGGTATGCGCGGTGTCGATGCTGGGCCGCTGAAGAACGCCGTCGCAGTCGAGTCGCTGACGCCGGTGCTGCTCAGCATCAACAAGCGCTACAAGGTCAAAGGCGCCGGTATCCGCATTACAGGCATCGAATGATCGAATGAACGCATGAATGCACCGGAGCTTACGTTAACCGGCGTACCGGGCGTGCCGATAGTCCAACCCGGCGACGACCTGGCGCGGCTCGTTGCTCAATCACTACGCGAAGCAGGTTTGATTTTGCAGCCCGGCGATGCGCTGGTCGTTACCTCTAAAATCGTCTCCAAAGCCGAAGGCCGTTTGCTGGACCTGCGCACGGTCACGCCGTCGGCGCGCGCGGAGGAAGTCGCGGCGCAGGTGAACAAAGACCCGCGCATCGTCGAGGTCATCCTGCGCGAGTCGGTCGAGATATCGCGCATGGCCCCTAACGTGTTGATCGTGACGCACCGGCTCGGCTTCACCAGCGCCAACGCCGGCGTCGATCAATCGAACGTCGGGCTTGGCCCGGACTGGGCGCTTCTCCTCCCCGAAGACCCCGACCGCAGCGCGCAGGCGCTCCGGGCGCGCATTGCGGAACTGACCGGGGTCGCGCCGGGCGTCGTCATTACCGACACGCACGGACGCCCCTTCCGTATGGGCAACATCAACGTAGCGATTGGCGTCGCCGGGCTGCCGGCTCTGTGGGATCAGCGCGGCAATCCTGACCTGTTCGGGCGCATCCTGCGCGCCACCATCACCGCGCCCGCCGACGAAATCGCGGCGGCGGCAGGATTAATCACCGGGCAGGCAAACGAGAGCATCCCGGTGGTGCTGGTGCGCGGGCTGGCGCTGCCGGAACTCGAAGGGCGCGCGGCGGATCTCAACCGGCCCAAGTCTACGGACCTGTACCGCTGACAAGCGATCCCGGCGGGGCTTCCATTAGATAGATCACGGACAAATCGAAGGCGACAAAAGGCAGCACGCGAATCTACTCGCGGTTGGGAATATCCAGCGGCTCGGCAAAATACTCGCCCCACCATTCAATCGTCCAACCGGTGCCAGAAGCGCCCGGCAGATAATCTTCAGGATCAAAATCGTGCAACGTGACTTCCCACCAAACAAGGCAATCGCAATCGTAAAAGTCCATCATGCCGACCGGCCCTTTAATCACGTCAAAGGTATCGCCAACCTCGACAAAGGGTTGGCTCATTTCTACTGCTCCCGAACACCCATACAATCCGCTGATATGCCATGCATCATCGTAAAGGCAATGACCGATAAAAGTCTCCATGCCCGTAAAAACGCCCTGATAACCGACCCTTAAGCGTGCCTCGACCTCAATCTCACAGGCATGAGAACCCTCATCCCGCCCAGGCAGCGCCGGCGGTTGAGCATACACGACGTCCGGCGGTGACGCGCCGATCTCATACGCGCCGATATCGCAAGTCCAATCGCGGAAAACGCCGCGCTGGTCGGTGGTATACATGCATTCGCCCGCGTCAATGGCGGGATTGTTCTCTACGAGCGCGTGCGTCCACGTGGGACCGCCGTTATCGCGCAGCGGCGCGATCAAGGGGGCGACGCCGGTAATTGTGTGTCCGGTTGGACCTTCAAGAATGCAATTGCCGGTGTGCTGAATCAGGTTGTAATCCCGGCTTCGGAATACCCCTAAGCAATCATGTCCCCTAGCTTCATTGGCGGTGTTCCCTGCGATGATCGTGTTGTACAGCACAAATGTGCCAGGCGGCCCATTCTCGGAATAGGACCGAGTGTCTTCGTTGAAGACGAGACTGGGGCCGTTGACGACGCCGCCGCCGGCGCCGCCCTCGTATTTATACGCCATCTCGCCGACAACATCGGTGACGACGTTTCCGTATACCGTGCTGTTGACCAGCGCCACCGTACCACCCGCACTGTAGATGCCGGCGCCCCCGGCAGCCGCCGCGCCGTCGGCGTAGCGGAAACAATCTTCGTGGCAGTAATCTTCAACGCGATCTTTTGCGATGCGCCCAAGCGCGCGATTACCCGATATCGTGCTGTTGGCGATTTTAACGTCGCCGTCCCAGTTATAGAGGCCGCCGCCGTTCGCATTGTAGATCAGATAACCCTTATCCGAGACATAGCCGTCAACAAGATTATTAGAAATCGTGCTGCCGGTGATGGTCAAACTTCCCCGTTTGTTATAAATGCCGCCGCCTGTGCTGCCCTGGTTTGCCGAAATCGTACTATCGGCGATTACCATCACGCCATCGGAGTTATAGAGCGCACCGCCTTCAAAAATGCTTCGATTGTCGGTGAATACGCTGTGCACGATGAACACAGTACCTCTGTCGTTATGAATAGCACCGCCATAGTACGAAAAGCTGTCGTCGAAAATGCTGTTGATAACAGTTAGACTACCGGTACTTCTCTCGTGTGCAATACCACCGCCGGAATAGAAAGCGCTGTTGATGATCGTTACATCGCCGCCGCTGCTGTAAATAACACGCGAACCGAGAGTATCTGAATAATAATTGTCTACAAAGACGGTATCAATAATCACCAACGTACCGGCAGCCCCAACGTCGAAACTCCCATTGAAGATGGCCGCGCCGTATTCGCCCATGTTGCCGGTGAACACGCTGCGGGCGACCGTCAAACGCCCGTCCGTGTTGTAGATACCTGCCCCATGATAGGCGATGCCGTTCTTGATGGTGATTCCTTCAAAGGTAACCGCGTAGCCGCCGGGCTGAACCGTGAACACGCGCTCGGCGTCACCTATTTTTCCCTGAGTTGCAGCACACGCGCCGTTAATGTTGGTCTGCTCCGCGCCCGCCCCGATGATGTGCATATCACTATCGATAGAGAGCGCACCCAGT
The DNA here is from genome assembly GCA_016927535.1 of Anaerolineae bacterium. Taxonomy (GTDB): domain Bacteria; phylum Chloroflexota; class Anaerolineae; order Aggregatilineales; family JAFGMM01; genus JAFGMM01. Next base: position 24,868 of record JAFGMM010000240.1, on the reverse strand, counting down.
CTCAAACGGTAAGAACCGGTGGGCAGAATAATCACGTCGGCGCCGGAACCGGCAGGGCAAGCATCAACCGCAGCGTCGATATTCGCCGCTTGGATCGCTTCACGGAGAGAACAATCGCCGTCCTCGTTAACTTCGTCGTCCGTGGTGGTGATGGTAATAAATGCCGCTTGCGCGTGCACGGTGGGAGAGATGGAAAAAAGCAGCGCAGTCCATAGGCCGGCGATTACGAGCAGCCGCTTCATGTTCTGGTGACCTCACACCCCCATCGCATCTACCGCCGCGTACACCGCGTCCAGCGCCGGCTCGACCGTCACAGCGTCGCCGACCGACTTGCGCGCGCTGGTAATGTCCTTAAGGCCGCTGCCGGTCGCCAACAGCGCCACGCGCTCGCCCGGCTCCACCAATCCCGCATCAACCGCCTTGCGCAGGCCCGCCAGCGCCGCCGCGCCAGCCGGCTCCGCGAAGACGCCCGTGCTCTGCGCCAGGTGCGGGATCGCAGCAAGAATTTCTTCATCGCTCACGCTGACGTAAGCGCCGCCGCTCGCGCGCACCGCCTGCATCGCTTTCACGCGGTCGCGCGGCAGGCCGGCGCTGATGCTGTCGGCGATGGTGTGCGCGTCGATGGGCTGCATAGCCACCGGGTCGATGCCGTCGCGCCAGGCGGTGTACAGCGCCGCGCTGCCCTCGGCCTGCACACCGATGAGGCGCGGCATGCGCTCGATCCAGCCAAGCTGCAACAAATCGTAGAAGCCCTTGTACTGCCCGCCGATGATCGAGCCGTCGCCGACGCTGGTCGCCAGCACGTCCGGCGCGTCCCAGCCCAGCGCCTCGGCCACCTCGTAGGCGGCGGTCTTCTTGCCCTCGCCCACGTAAGGGTTGATGCCCGTGTTGCGGCAGTACCAGCCGTTCGCCTGCGATGCGGCGAAGCACAGGTCGAACGCCTGGTCATACGTGCCCTTCACCAGGATCACTTTAGCGCCGTAGACCAAAAGCTGCGCGATCTTGGCGGGCGGCGCGGTCTCCGGCACGAAGATCAGCGCCGGCATGCCCACGCTCGCCGTGACGCCGGCAAGCGCCGCCGCCGCGTTGCCGGTGCTGGCCGTGGTGATGAGGCTCGCGCCGAACTCCTGCGCCTTGACGACCGCCATCGCGCTGGCGCGGTCCTTGAGCGAAGCGGTGGGGTTGCGCCCCTCGTCCTTCACCCACAGGCTGCGCAGCCCCAGGTCTGCCGCCAGGCGCGGCGCGGGATAGAGCGGCGTACCGCCCACCGTCAGCGGCGGCGGCGCGCTGCCCGGCTCGACCGGGAGCAAAGCTCGATAGCGCCACATCCATCCCTGCGGGTCGGATGCGATTTCATCACGCAGCACGCGCGATTTGAGCAAATCGTAATCGTACTGTACGTCAAGCGTGGCCGCTTCGCCGCAGGCCGGGCAGGTGTACATTGCCTCAGATACACCGTAGTCATGCCCGCACACCGTACAGCGCAGCCCGGTTACATGGTCCATATTTTCGCTTTACTCCTGGCCGCCGGCCTCGATCTCAGAGGCCGGCCCGCCGTGCCGAAACCTTGCGCTAATCGCCGCCGAGTATCCCTTTGAGCACTCGTATGACGATCAGCAGTGCAATGCTCAACACCACCAGGTAAGCAGCCGTATCGAGCACATCGATGGTTTTAATTTCCGATTCGGCCATCCACGATACTCCAATCATTTGAGAAAAGGATCAAAAAAATAGGCCCCTCAAGACTACCCATTCTTATCGGGATGTCAAGTGATAAGCCCAACAAAGCGCGGTACAATTGGCGCAGGTTTATTTATTCGAGCCATTATCGGGAGGCTACTCTGTCCACAGCCAATTTCAAAACGACCCTGCGCGGACTCATCCGCCTGAGCCGCTGGAAGGAATATGTACCTTTCGTCGTGCCGCTCAGCCTGATCGGCGCGGCGCTGGCTCTCAGCTATACCGGGCAAGAGCCTGACCTGCGCATCCTGGCCGTGACCCTGGCAAACGCGCTCGTCGTCGCTTACGCCTTCATGATTAACGATATCGAGGACGCGCCGGACGACGCACGCGACCCGGCCCGCGCCGCGCGCAACCCCATCACGTGCAGCGAGGTATCGCCCCGGCTCGGCTGGACGGCGGCGCTGGGCGTGGCGGCGTTCACCCTTCTATTTTATTGGCTTTGCAGCCCGCAGGCGCTCATCGTCGGGTTGGTCACGCTGGTGCTCTCGCATCTCTACTCGTGGAAGCCGGTACGCCTCAAAGCGCTGCCGGCGCTCGATGTGATCTCGCACGCGCTTATGCTCAGCGCGCTGCTGCTGCTGGCCGGCTACGTGACCTACGCCCCCGATCCCGGCGCATTCTGGCTGGCGACGGGCGCGGCGTTCTTCGCGTCGGCCTACGGGCAGCTTTACAACCAACTACGCGACTTCGAGATGGACAGGGCCGCCGGCCTGCACAACACGGCGGTGACCGTCGGGGCGCGCGCCGCGCGCCTCTTGATGTATCTGGTATTGGCGGCGGCGGTAGGCTGTGGGATTGCCAGCATCATCCTGGTGCTACAAGCAGAACTCGTCCCGCTGTGGGTGGGCGTGGCCGGGCTGGTGGCCCTGCCGGTCGTTTTCTTTGGGTTCCGCCCCCGGGTGGATATGCGCGGCGGCGAAGCGGCGGATGCCAGCGGCCGGCTGCAAATTCAGGTACTTGTATGGGCCAACCTGGTGAGCCTGGTCTGGCTCGCCGCCATGATCGTAGGCTGAGGGCGAGTGGCGATGCCGGCACCTAATGATCCGAATCAGCCGGATTTTCCCGCCGACGACCCCGTGTATCGCGCCCTGGTGCAGCACATCAAAAACCTGGAAGTCGCCTACCAGGAATTACACGCCGCCGGCGAACAAAAGCAAAAGCAGCTCGAAGAAGTCGTACACGACCTGCGCGCGCCGCTGAGCTTCATCACCGCCTACATCGACATGCTCGCCAACGACGAGTTTGGCCCGCTGAGCGGCGAACAGAAACAAATTTTGCTGGTCGTCCACAAGAAAGCTCAGCAAATGTCCGGACTGGTCAAAAGTCTTTCGGACGCCGAAGTAGCGCCGGACTTCTCGCGCGAGGTCATGTCGTTGGCCGGAGCAGCGCGAACCGCCGTTCAGAGCGCCGGCGCCGCCGCCGAGGAAGCTGGGCTGCTGCTTATTATCATGAACGTTCCTGACGACCTACCGGACGTGTGGGCCAACCCCAATCAGATTTGCCGGGTCTTCGAAAACCTGCTCAGCAACGCGATTAAGTTCAGCCCGCCGGGCGGCGAGATCGTGGTAAGCATCTGTGACCTGGGGCCGGAGGAGAAAGCGCTGCGGGCCAGCGTGCGCGACCACGGAATCGGCATCCCGGCAATCCATCACGACGACATCTGGAAGCGCTTCTTCCGAGTCGAGAACGATCTGAAATATGAAGGCACCGGGCTGGGTCTATCGATTGTCAGGGAGATCGTAGAAATGCACGGCGGTAAGGTTGGCGTCGAAAGCGCGCCCGGTGCGGGCAGTACATTCTATTTTACCCTACCCTACGCGCCCAACCTCCTCGAATAAAGGACCCGCAATGTCGCCCATCCTCCAGAAACTCTTGATAGGGCTGGTGATAGTTGAAATCACCCTGATGATATTGTTTGCCTATGGCTACTATCGCTGGACCATTGAATGGCTGCTCAACGGGCCGACCGCCGAAGGCACCATACTCGGCCTGCGCGAGGAGAAGGATGATAACGGCACGCGCTACTATGTCACCTATCAATTTGCAGCGCCCGGCCCTGACCATGCCTTGCAAACCTTCGTGCACGAACGCCGGTTCACCATGCCCAGCGCATACGAAACATTCCGGGTAGGCGATACGGTTGAAATCACCTACAGTCCCATCGACCCCAGCGCTTCGGCCATTGCCGGCATCGCAGGCGCTAAGTTAGAAGGGCAAGATCTGCCGGGAACATTCTTCCCCTTCGAGTTTGTCGGCTTTTATTTTCCTGTCGCCATTGTTCTCAACCTTGCAGTAATCACCGGCCTGGTCATCTACATGCGCCGGGCCAAAAGCTGAGCGCGCCCGCAGAAACCCCGGAGACACCATGTCACACTTTGACCCGGCCCTGTTCAAAAACAACCCATCGCGCGAACTGGCGTTCTCGGTGCTCGACGCCGCGCTCGACGCCGCCGACCCGGTAAAAGCGGTCAAACGACATGTACAGTTCGACGGTAGCATGCTCCGCACCGGCGACCGGACTTACGACCTCGCGCAGCACGAACACCTTTACGTCGTCGGCGGCGGCAAGGCCGGCGCTGCGATGGCAAGCGCGGTTGAAGACATCCTGGGCGACCGCATCACCGCCGGGGTAATCAACGTTAAGTATGGCTACACGAATCCGACCCGATACATCGAGATCAACGAGGCCGGCCACCCCATCCCCGACGAAGCGGGTGTGAACGGCGCGCGCCGTATGCTCGATCTTGCACGCGCCGCCGGCGCGCGCGACCTCGTCCTCTGCCTGATATCAGGCGGCGGCTCGGCGTTGATGACCGCGCCGGCGGCGGGCGTCACGCTTGCCGACATGCAGCAGCTCACCGAGGCGCTGCTGCGTAGCGGCGCGACCATCAACGAGATCAACGCCATCCGTAAACATCTTTCACAAATCAAGGGCGGCCACCTGGCGCATCTGGCATACCCGGCTACGGTGGTCTCGCTCATCCTCTCCGACGTGGTGGGCAGCCCGCTCGACGTGATCGCATCCGGCCCCACCGTGCCCGACGGCGCGACGTTCGCGGATGCGCGCGCGATCATCGCACGCTACGGCATCGCCGGCGACATCCCGGCGAGCATCACCGCGCACCTGGCGCGCGCCGAAGTCGAGACGCCGAAAGCCGGCGACCCGGTATTCGAGCGGGTGCAGAATCAGATCATCGCCGGCAATGATATCGCGGCCCAAGCGGCGCTGGAACAGGCATGCTTCCTGGGGTTCAACAGCATGATACTCTCGACTTATGTCGAAGGCGAAGCGCGCGAAGTGGCGAAAGTGTTCGCGGCGGTCGCGCGCGAAATCCTGGTCTGCCAGCGCCCGCTGCGCCGCCCGGCCTGCCTGATCGCCGGGGGCGAGACGACGGTCACGCTGCACGGCGCGGGGCGCGGCGGGCGCAACCAAGAGATGGCGTTGGCGGCGGCGCCGCGCCTGGACGGGTTAGGCGAGGATGTGATGGTGATCGCGCTGGCGACCGACGGCACCGACGGCCCAACCGATGCGGCAGGCGGCATCGCCGATGGGACGACGCTCACGCGGGCGCGCGCCGCCGGCCTTGATCTGTGGGCGCACCTGGCGAACAACGATTCGTATCATTTCTTGCAGCGGTTAGGCGACCTGATCGTCACCGGCCCGACGAACACCAACGTAAACGATCTGATATTTGTTTTTGTACTTTGATGCAGTGAGACAGGGCCAAGAAGCGAGCGCCGCAAACTGGCGCGGTCACGGCGCGGCATCGGGGCGGGTTTGCAAACCCGCCCCGACTATCGACGCCGCGTCATTTTACAGAACTATCCCAGAAGCCCTAAAGCTCCAATTCCACCTCGCCGCCCGTCACCTCGAACGTGCCTGTAACAAAAGACCCATCTTCTGCAATTGCTTCAGGCTTGGGTTCTTCCTCCACTATTTCTATTTCGGGTTCCGGCTCCGGCTCCGGTTTGGGCGCTTCCTCCGGCTCCGGCTCCGGTTCCGGCTCCGGTTCTTCTTCGGGTTCGGATTCCGGCTCTGGTTCCTCTACAATTTCCTCCTCGACCTCTTCACCGCCGGCGTCCTCAACTTCTTCGACTTCTTCTTCGGCAAACGGTTCCGCTTCTTCGCCTTCTTCGCCTTCTTCGCCTTCTTCGCCGCCGCCGCCGATCCCCTCGCCTGCACCGACGCGGACCGGCTGCCCGCCGCCGATTGTGATCTCGAACATGCCCGGCTCGACGATGCGCCGGCCGTCGTCGGTCACCAGCGACATCTGCCCCGGCTCAATCGTGAAGGAGACCGTCTGCGACACGCCCGGCTCCAGGTGAATCCGCTTGAAGCCGGCAAGCTGCCGGACCGGGACAGGCGCCGACGCCTCGACATCTTTAATGTAAAGCTGCACCACTTCGTCGCCGGCGCGGTCGCCCACATTGGTCACGGCGGCGCTGACCTCGACCGGCTCGCCGGCCTCCACACGTTCGGGAAGCTGCAAGTCGTCGTACTCAAAGCGGGTATAGCTCAGCCCGTAGCCGAAAGGATAGAGCGTCTCGCCGCCGAAGTAGCGGTAGGTGCGGCCGGCCATGTTGTAATCGGTAAAGGGCGGCAGATCGTCCACCGACTTATAAAACGTCACCGGCAGACGCCCGGCGGGGTTGTAGTCGCCGAACAGCACCTCGGCAATGGCGGTGCCGCCCGCCTGCCCCGGATACCACGCTTCGACGATGGCGTGCGCATAGTCGTGCGCCCAGTTGACCGCTACCGCGCTGCCGTTTATCAGCACGACGACGACCGGTATACCGGTCGCGTGGACGGCTTTAAGCAAGTCTTCTTGCACGCCGGGCAGGTCAAGGTCGGTGCGGTCGCCCTGGCTCTTGAGGCCGGCGGGCAGCCCTTCCTGCTGGCCTTCCTCGCCCTCCAGCGCCTGCGAGAGGCCCAGCACCAACACCGCCACATCCGACTCCTGTGCAAGCTTCACTGCTTCATCGAAACCCGCCTTTGAGTCGCCGACGACTTCGCAGCCCTTCGCGTAATCGACGAGGATCTGCGCGCCGCCGCGCTGCATGATGCCTTCGAGCGGGGTCACCGGGTTGGAGGGCGTGCCGTTATAGTTGGCGCGGAGCACTTCGGGGTCGTGGGCGTTGGGGCCGATGACCGCAATCGACTTGACGTTTTCGCCAAAGGGCAGGAAGCCGCCGCCGTTCTTCAACAACACGATAGACTCGCGCGCCGCCCGCAGCGCCATTTCTTGATGCAGCTTACTATCGACGACCTTGTAAGGAATATTAGCATAAGGCACCATCGCCGGCGGGTCGAACATGCCCAACAAGAAGCGCGCTTTGAACAACCGCTTCAGCGCCCGGTCGATGGCTTCTTCGGTGATTAATCCCTCCTCGACCGCCTCCGGCAGCGCGAGATAAGCGCCTTCTCGACCACATTCCAGGTCACAGCCGTTATTGACCGCCAGCGCTGCCGCCTCGGCCGGCGTCTCGACGATCTTGTGGTGCAGGTAAATATCTTTGATCGCGCCGCAGTCCGAGACGACATAGCCATCGAAGCCCCATTCCTCGCGCAAGATATCGGTGAGCAGCAGCTTGCTGCCGGAGCACGATTCGCCCCGGAAGCGATTGTACGCGCCCATGACCGACATGGCGTTAGCTTCAACGACGGCGGCCTTGAACGCCGGGAGATAGGTCTCGCGGAGGTCGCGCTCGCTCACATCCACATCGAAGTGATGGCGGTCGTGTTCCGGCCCGCTGTGCACCGCGAAGTGCTTGGGCGTCGCAACGACTTTAGGAAAGTCGGGGTCGTCGCCTTGCAAGCCGGTGATAAAAGCAACCGCCATGCGCGCGGTCAGGTACGGGTCTTCGCCGTAAGTCTCCTGCCCCCGGCCCCAGCGCGGGTCACGAAAGATGTTGATGTTGGGCGTCCAGAATGTCAACCCTTTATAAATGCCGTGGTCGCCCTTCCGCATCGCCTCGTGATGCTTGGCGCGTCCCTCGTCCGAGATGACCTCGGCGACCTCGAAGATCAAATCGGTGTTCCAGGTCGCCGCCAGGCCGATGGCCTGCGGGAAGACCGTCGCCGTGCCGGCCCGCGCCACACCGTGCAGGCACTCGTTCCACCAGTTATAAGCCGGGACACCCAGGCGCTCGATGGCCGGCGCATCGTTGAGCATCTGCGCGGCCTTCTCCTCTAACGTGAGGCGCGCAACCAGATCATCGACTCGCCGGTCGATAGGAGCAGTGGGATTCTTAAAGAGCATGTTTTCTTCGGTCACCGTCAAAGCCTCCTAAAAAACCAAGATCAAAAATTGCAAGCGCTTACTCCAGCAACAAATCCCGGCTCTTACTCGGCCGGGGCCGGGGCCGGCTCGCGCAGCAGTTGGGTGTCGATCCCTAACTGTTTGAACCAATCTTGCATCTGATCGCGCAATACCACAAGTTCGCTCTGGTAGTGACCGGCGCCCAGCAGATTCATTTGCAGTCCGGTCATATATTCGCGCAGACGGGCGCGCTGCGCCTCGGCCCATTCGGTCTCGGCATAGGGCCACCACTGCCCACTGACGAAGGTATCACATCCCAGTTCAAGCGCTTCACCGACCAACTCAACGATATCGCCCCGTTCATACATACCGGGCACAATCGCCACCCGCTCAACCATCAAACCGTTATGACACACTTGGTCGTAGCGCAGCGCCGACAATTCGCACACCTTCGCCAGCCGTTGAGCAAACGCCTGAAAGGTCATCGGCTTCACATGTCCCCACACACCCTGGTGACTATCGGCATGGCAGACGAAGCGCTCCTGCTCGCGCAGCCGGAGCGCATTTGCCAGCGCGCCGGCGGTAGAGATCGCGGCGTGACATTGGAGCGGCGCATGGCTGACGTACAGGCTGATGTTCTGATCGCGCAGATCGGCCAACTGAACCTCGGGTATATTGACGTAGCCTTTAAGAGGATCGTAGGCAAAAACATGATGGGTAAAAAGCAGCGCTCCCGGCGCGCCCCGCTCGATCTCGCGCGCAATCGCCATATCAATCACGGCCTGGGCGGGGAAAACCGCCAGGTAAACTCGTTCGATCTGCGCCGTGTTGTCGAGCATTAAACCGTTGCCGACGCCTTCCCAAAAGCCCGGCGCCACGAAGCGGCTCGCCATCAGCCGGTAGCTTTCGGGCTGGGTATCCCAAAAGCCGCGCTCGTCATATTTGCCGATCTCGAAGAAGGCATCGAGTTGTGCGATGAGCGTAGACGGGTCCATATCTTCTTGCCCCCTGTCACAAACCGGCTGCCGTTTGCCGTGGACAACCGCCTGGATTACTGCCACCATTATACCGTCTACAGTCCACGACCCAAGCAATCTTGCAAGCCCCTAATCTGCCGCCGGAACGTATCACCTAAATTTTACCCACAATATCAAAATATTTTGGTCAACTCAGCCTGGCATCAAGAGCCGATTCATTCTGATGCTTCTTTAAGATAACCTCACCCCCGCGCGCTTCCCCTCTCCACGGCGTGGAGAGGGGAAGCGCGCGGGGGTGAGGTAAAACAACGTTAGAACGAATCGGCCTGCGCCCGGCGTCTCGACCGCCGGTCGGCCAGGAAAGACTTTTACCACACATGACGCTTGGGCCGGTATTGGATCGCCTCGGCCAGGTGCGGCACCTCGATAGCGTCGCTGCCGGCGAGGTCGGCGATGGTCCGCGCCAGCTTGAGGATGCGGTGATAGCCGCGGGCACTGAGCTTCATCTGCTGCAACGCGGCTTTCAACAGCTTATGGCCGGCTGCATCGGGCCGGCAGAACTCCCGAATCTCGCTTGGCCCCATGTCGGCGTTGGATTGCAGGTGCTCGCATCCATCGAAGCGCTGGCGCTGGCGCTGGCGGGCAACTTCCACGCGCGCCTGGATGACCTCGGAAGGTTCGCCGCGCCGGTCGTCGGCGAGCTTATCGGGGTCCACACGCGGCACTTCTACGTGGATATCGAAGCGGTCTAGCAGCGGCCCGGAGATGCGCTTTTGGTAGCGGTCGATCAGGCCGCGCGAACAGGTGCATTCACGCTCTGGGTCGCCGTAGTAACCGCACGGACAGGGGTTCATCGCGGCGACCAGCATAAAATTAGCCGGGAAGGTAAGCGCGCCCTGCGCCCGGCTGATGGTCACCTGCTTGTCTTCGATGGGCTGGCGCAGCACTTCGAGCACCTTCTGGCTGAATTCCGGCAGTTCGTCCAAGAAAAGCACGCCGCGATGCGCCAGGCTGATCTCGCCGGGACGCGGCCACTGCCCGCCGCCGACCAGCCCGGCATGGCTGGTCGTATGGTGCGGCGCGCGGTAAGGCCGGTAACCCATCAGCCCGCTGCCGGGCAGCATCCCGACGACCGAATAGATGCGCGTGGCCTCCAACGCCTCCTCAATGGTCATGTGCGGCAGGATGCCGGGCAAGGCGCGCGCCATCAAGGTCTTGCCGGCGCCGGGCGGCCCGGTGAGCAAAACGTTGTGCGCCCCCGCCGCCGCGACCTCCAGCGCGCGCTTGACATGTTCCTGCCCTTTAATATCGGCGAAGTCCAGCAAATTAGCCGGCGGCGGCAAGATTGGGACGTTTTCATCGCGGTGGTAGGGTGAGATGATCTGGATGCCGAACAGATGCTCGACCAGGCGACCGAGCGAAGACACGGGGATTACCTCGACGTCGGGCACCAACGCCGCCTCGGCGGCGTTTTCGACCGGCACATAGATCATCTCGAACCCTTCTTCGCGCGCCATCTCGGCCATCGATATCACGCCATTCACCGGGCGCAGGCTGCCGTCGAGCGAAAGCTCGCCGATGAATACCGCATGGTCGAGTAAATCTAAAGGAAGTTGGTTGGTCGCCGCCAGCACCCCCAATGCAATCGGCAGATCGTATGCCGGGCCTTCTTTGCGCAGGTCGGCGGGGGCCAAGTTGACGGTGTAGCGCTTCATCGGGTACATCAAGCCGGTGTTGCGAATCGCCGATTGCACACGCTCGCGGCTTTCCTGCACGGCCTTGTCCGGCAGGCCAACCACGGTAAACGCCGGTAAGCTGTTGGGATTGAAATCGACTTCGACCTGGACCAGGACGCCCGATAATCCTACGACGGCGCACGATGCAACAGTCGCCAGCATCGCTTGATATCCTTTTTTATGAAAGAGAACAGAAATTAAACAGCAACAAGCGCGATTATAGCATGAGGATCGCCGGCGCGGTAGCATACGCCGGAATAGCCCCAAATCCTGTGTTGGTCAATGAGGTTGCTGAGCAGGGCAAAATCTCACTCAAATACGAGATTTCGTCTCGATATCCGCTGCATCAACAGATGGTCAACAAACCTTCTACATGGCATCCACAAATCTATCACAAACCTTCTACAAACTTTCTACGAAACGGTCAAATAAAACTAATTTTACTTGCTGTATTCTATATTACGATTGTTTATGTACTTAAACGGTTCTCGTCCCGGAAATCGTTAGATTCTGATAAAAGCTAACCAACACAGGGCGAAAGAGCATCCAATAAGCTGTTCAACCGTAGTGCGCTTCAAAGCAAAAGTGAGATGAGGGAAAAGTGAATATGACAATGATTACACGTTTTATCAGGTAATATGCGCATACCAAGTTCAATTTCTCAAAGCGCTGGGGTCACACAGCCGTGAAGGCCGTTGTGTGCCGCTTTTTTCCTGTATACCAATTCTTACCGCCGAAAGACTTAGTTTTAAATCGTTCAATTATCTTTTACAGGGGGCAATAATGAGTAAAAGGCACCTATGGATCGGCCTGGCAGTCGTCGGCGTTTTGCTGATGGCTGTCGGGGTAGCCAGCGCCTACAATCCGGGTGAGGAGGGGCGCAGCGAACCCATCTTGCTGGACGATGTTATTCCCGACGACGGGAACGACGACGGTCCCCGGCTAACGTCGATGACCTGCGCAGAGGCAAAGCGCGCCGGCTATTTCGACTATGCGCTGTACACACAAGGCACCGGCTACATCACCAATAACAGCGACTACACCTACCAGTTTGGCGTCGCATCCTACGAAGAATTCGAGCCGGGCAACATCGCCGATCAGCGCCTCTTCGCGTCGGAGACATTTGAGCTGGGGCCAGGCGAGACCTATGAATTCGCAGTCCGCACCACGGAGTGCAACTACCAGCTCGACCTGTTCTGCGGCGAAGTGCGCATCCCGCCCTTCTACGACGACGATCTGATCGCTGCGCGGTTCGGCGGGTCGGGTTGGTGCGACCTGGGCTTGGTCGATCTGAAGATCGACAAGACCGACCTGGAAGACCCGGTGCCGGTCGGGGGCACGATCACCTACACCATCACCGTGCTCAACGATAGCGAGTTCAAAGCTTACGGCATATGGGTACAGGACTTCCTGCCCGCCGGTGTGACGCTCGTCTCGGCGACGCCGAGCCAGGGCACATGCGCCGGCACACTGATGTGTAACCTGGGCGACCTCGAAGCGGGCGCAAGCGCGACCATCCAGGTGGTGGTGACGGTGGATGAGGCCGCGGCCGGGACGGTGGTCAACGCCGCCACGGTTACCCACGCCCGCCCACGCGACATCGACCCGAACAACAACGTAGCAACCGAAAGCACGACCATCGCTCTGCCGCAGCCGGCCGACGTGCGCATCGTCAAGGATGCCGCGCCCAACCCGGTAATAGTTGGCGACCAACTGACCTACACGCTGACCGTGACCAATGACGGCCCGGCGGATGCCGCCGGCGTAACCGCCACCGACACGCTGCCCAGCGGCGTAACAGTCGGTGAAATCACCCCGTCTCAAGGCACATGCAATGCCGAGGGCGGCGTCGTGACCTGCGATCTGGGCAGCTTGGCGAGCGGCGCGAGTGCAACCATTACTATCGTGGTGCAGACTCCGCAAGATGAACCCGGCACGCTGACCAACACGGCGGCGGTCGCATCGACCGCACCCGAAGACCCCGACCTGAGCAACAACACCACCACAATCGAAACCGCGATGGTCCAGGCGACTGCTGACCTGGCGGTCTTGAAGACGGCCTCGCCCAGCCCAGTCTTGGTCGGAGGCACCTTGACCTACACCCTGACCGTGACGAACTTCGGCCCGGCGGATGCCAGCAGCGTGCTGGTGACCGATACGCTGCCGGGCGGCGTGACGGTTAGTGAGTTCACGCCTTCCGATCTCTGCTTCGCCGACGAGAACAAGATCATCTGCGAACTGGGCGACCTGGCGAGCGGCGCAAGCGCGACCATTACGATCATCGTGACGGTCGGCGACGAGCCGCTTCTGTTGACCAACACCGCAGTCGTAGAGGCGACCAACCCCGAAGACTCCAACCCGGACAACAATACCTCTATAGCCGAGACCCAAGTGGTCGAACCAGTTGCCGACGTAGCGATCACCAAGAGCGCGTCGCCCAACCCGGTCCTGGTTGGCGGCCAACTAACCTACACGCTGACCGTGACCAACGGCGGCCCGGCGGATGCTGCCGGCGTGACGGTGACCGACACGCTGCCCGGCGGCGTGACGGCCGGCGAAATTACGCCTTCCCAGGGCACCTGCTCTATCGGCGAAGGCGTCACCGTCCTTTGCAACCTGGGCGACCTGGCGAGCGGCGCAAGCGCGACGATCACCATCGTTGTGACGGTCGGCGACGAACCCGGCAACCTGGAAAACACCGCCGTAGTCGCCTCGACCGCGCCGACGGATCCCAACCTGGATAACAACACCGCTACGACCGAGACCGAAGTCGTCCCGCCGAGCGCCGATCTGTCGATTGACAAGAGCGCTTCGCCCAGCCCGGTGGTAACCGGCTCCGAGTTGACCTATACGATCAACGTGACCAACAACGGCCCATCCGATGCCAACGACGCGATGGTGACCGATACGCTGCCGACCACCGTAACGGTCGGCGAGATCACGCCTTCCCAGGGCACCTGCTCTGTGGACGAAGGCGTCGTCACGTGTGAACTCGGCCCGCTGGCGAACGGCGCAACCGCGACCGTGACCATCGTGGTGTTCGTCACCGACGAACCCGGCACCATCCTGACCAACGTCGCGGTGGCGGATGTGACCGAGCCGGAAGATCCCAACGAAGAAAACAACACCGACACCGAAGAGACCGAAGTGGTCGCGCCGAGCGCGGACCTGGCAATCACCAAGACCGCTTCGCCTGAGCCGGCATCGATTGGTATGCCGCTGGCTTACGTGGTCACGGTAACCAACAACGGCCCGTCGACGGCGACCGGCGTAACCATGACCGATACGCTGCCGGCCGGCTTGATCCCCGATGAAATCCTCATCACGCAGGGCACCTGCACGGTAGACGAAAGCACCGTCACCTGCGAAATCGGCGACCTGCCGATGGGCGAACTGGTGACCATCACCATCCCGGTGACGCCGGATGCAGCGGGCACCCTGACCAACAGCGCCGAAGTTAGCGCGCTTGATCCGGTCGATCCGAACACCGAGAACAACTTCGTGAGCATCGACACCGAAGTCATCGAGCCGAGCGCCGACCTGTCGATCGCGAAGGAAGCCCCGGCAGAGATCGACGTCCACCAGGAACTGACCTACACCATCACGGTAACCAACGGCGGCCCGTCTGCAGCGGTTGGCGTGCAGATGAGCGACCCGCTGCCGGCCGGCGTGACGCTGGTATCGGCGACGCCGAGCCAGGGTAGCTGTGATGACACCGTCGCGTGCAGCCTGGGCGACCTCAACAGCGGGGCGAGCGCGACCGTGACCATCGTGGTCATGACAAATGAAGTAGGCACGCTGGTCAACACCGCCACGGTGCAGGCCGAGATGCCCACCGATCCCAACCCGGACAACAACAGCGCCGAAGCGCAGACCTCGGTCATCACGCGCGAGGCGGATGTCTGGGTGACGAAGACCGACGCGCCCGACCCGGTAGGCTCCGGCGAGATGCTGACCTACACGATCACCGTCGCCAACGACGGGCCGATGACCGCTGCCGGCGTGATGGTGAACGACCCGCTGCCGGCCGGTGTGACGCTGGTGTCGGCAGTGCCGAGCCAGGGTAGCTGCGACAGCACGATAGTGTGCAGCCTGGGCGACATCCCCGCCGGCGCGAGCGTTACGATCACGATCCAGGTCATCGCCGTCGAATCCGGCCTGATCGGCAACACGACGACGGCGGAAGCCGGGTCACCCGATCCGAACCTGGACAACAACTCGGCGACGACCGATACGACCGTCTTGCCGCGCATGACCTGCGTGGAAGCCAAACGCGCCGGTCTGTTCGACTACGCGCTGCTGGACGACGGCTCCGGCCACCTGGTCAACAACTCGGCCTTCACGTTCCTCTTCGGCGTGGCCTCCTACAAAGAGTTTGAGCTGGGCGACATCGCCGGGCAAGAACTCTTCGCGTCGGAGCAGTTCACGCTGGGGCCGGGTGAAGGCTACCAGTTCGCTATCGGTGTGCCGGACTGCAACACCCAGATCGACCTGTTCTGCGGTGAAGTAACGATCCCGCCGTTCTACGATGACCGCCTCATCAAGGCGCGGCACGGCGGCGAGGAATTCTGCCCGCTCACCACCGATCTTGCAGTTACGAAGACGGCAAGCCCCGATCCGGTGTCGGTCGGCCAAGAACTGACCTACACGGTCACCGTGACCAACAACGGGCCGAACGCCGCCTTCCATCCGGTGACGCTGGAAGACTGGCTGCCGGCCGGCGTGACGCTGGTGTCGGCGACGCCGAGTATAGGTTCGTGCGGGGGCGCGGTCGTGTGCAACCTGGGCAACCTGGGGGCCGGCGAAGTCGCCACCGTTACCATCGTTGTGATGGTTAACGAGCCCGGCGTGCTGGTCAACACCGCCACGGTGAGCATGGACCGCCCGGACGACCCGAACCTCGATAACAACACAGCTTCGGTCGAGACCACCGCGGCCCTGGCGGACGGCGATGGCGACGGCGTCCCGGATGCCGAGGACAACTGCCCGGCGGTCGCCAACCCAGACCAGGCCGACACTGACAACGACGGCATCGGCGACGCCTGCGACGAGTGCACGGATACCGACGGTGACAGCGTGTGTGATGTCGATGACAACTGCCCGAGTATGTACAACCCGGACCAGGCCGACGCTGACAATGACGGTATCGGCGACGCCTGCGACGAGTGCACGGATACGGACGGCGACAGCGTATGCGATGTCAATGACAACTGCCCGGCGGTGTCTAACCCGAACCAGGAAGACAACGACGACGACGGCGTGGGCAACGCTTGCGACAACTGCGTCGATACGTACAACCCGGACCAGGCCGACTCCGACGGCAACGGCGTAGGCGATGCCTGCGAAGCCGCGCCCTGCACGGATACCGACGGTGACGGCGTGTGTGACGACGATGACAGATGCCCAACCGTGGGTAACCTGGGCGAAGGGTTGGAAGCGGATGGTTGTCCTAAAGTCCGAGTCACGCTCTTCAACAACATGCCAGAATGCAACGTAACCGGTGGTATGTTCGGTCCGTTCGCCTTCGGTGCAGTCTCAACGGGCGGGTCCACGGAACTGGTGGTTACGGTCGGTAACCATACCGTCACGGCCACCGGTGATACCTGCGGGATTGTTCCAAGCGACGTCACAGTCGAACCCATTTTGGGACAGGGCTGGGAGTTCGCAATGGATATCAACTAACGTTGCTGACCTTTAGCAGCGGTTCCCAGGCCAGACCTAAGGTAACGGCCTGAGAACAAAAGGCGGTGCGGTCCAAAGGCTGCACCGCCTCTTGCTTTTCCGAAAATTCGTGTTATTCGTTCTCGTGGTTTAGTCTGTCTTAAAGGATAACATCAATGCCCGACAGTTTGGCGTTAGAAAAGCTTAAAGGCGGCCTCATTGTCTCCTGCCAGTCGGAGCCGGGCGACTCTACCGACTCACCCGTGTGTATAGCAGGGTTTGCGCTCGCGGCGGAACGGGGCGGCGCAGTTGGGCTGCGGCTCAACGGCGCAGAACACATCGCCGTCGTGCGTGCAGCGACGCGGCTACCGATCATCGGCATTCAAAAAGGGCCGGGTGTGGGCAGCGAGACCCGTGTGCTCATCACCGGCAGCGCCGCCGATATCCCGCCGCTGATCGAAGCCGGCGCCGATATCGTCGCCTTCGACGCGCTGGACCGCGCGCGCCACAGCCCGCTCGTCGAGATTGTGCAGACCATCCACGCCGGCGGCGCGCTGGCAATGGCCGATATCAGCGCGTTCGAGGACGCCGAGCGCGCGGCGGCGCGCGGCGTGGACATAATCGGTACCACGCTCTCGGTATGGCGTCAACCCGCCTACGTGCCGGATATCGACCTGATCGCCCGGCTCGTCGCCGCTTTCGATTTGCCGGTCATCGCAGAGGGCAACTTTTGGGAACCTGCCGACGTGACGCGCGCGCTTGAGGCCGGCGCGTATGCGGTGGTCGTCGGCTCGGCGATCACGCGCCCGTGGCTGATTACCGAGCGGTACGTCAAGGCCATTCCATGAACCTCTTCGAACCTCTTTCACCACAGAGACACAGAGAATACAGCGATGTCTTCTGACGATCAGGAACGTGAAATTGCGCTGGGGTTAGACCTGGGCGGGACCAACATCCGGGCTGCCATCGTCACGCGGGCCGGCGCGATCATCGCCCGACGCCATGCACCCACCCCGCGCGACGGGATTCACCTGGCGCTGCCGGAGGTCTTGGTCGAGGCGCTGGCAGACTGCGCGCGCCCTCTGCTCGATGCCCACCCGGACGCGCGGGGCGCAGGGCTGGGCAGCGGCGGGCAGTTCAACCCGCGCACCGGCGTGATGCGCGGCGTGCACACACGCCACCCGGCTTTTGTCGATTACCCGCTGGGCGACGAACTGGCGGCGCGGCTGGGTGCGCCGGTGTATGTCGATAGTGACGTGAAGATGGCGGCGCTTGGCGAGCTAACGGTGGGCGCAGGGCGCGGCTACAAGAACCTGATTTGTGTTGCAGTCGGGACCGGCGTCGGCGGCGCATTGGTCGTCGATGGGAAGCTTTTCCACGGCGCGAGCGGGCTGGCGGGGCATGTCGGGCAGGTGCCGAGCGCGGAGAGCGGCGTCGATATCGAATCGCTGACCGGCGGCGAAGCGCTGGCGCGAATTGCCGCCGATTGTGGTATCATACCGCCCGGCGGCGCTGCACAAGACCTGTTCGCGCTCGCAGCGGCCGGCAGCGCCGGGGCGCAAGCCGTTATCGAGGAGGCGGGCGTGCGGATGGGGCGGGTGCTGGCAGGGCTGGCGCTCGTCTTCGAGCCGGAGGCGTGCCTGGTCGGCGGGAGCATCGGCGTGCAGCCGCGCTATCTGAAAGCAGTCAACCGGGGGTTCACCGATTCGCTGCTCCCGAACTGGCGGCATCTCCGCGCGCAGGCCATGGCGCTCGGCCCGGATGCAGGGCAAATCGGCGCGGCGCAGCGGGTGTTCATTGAATTAGGAAAAAACCGCGAATAACGCGAATGACGCGAATAAGACAAGAAGGATAAGACGACTTGGCTACAGACTACGAACAACGACTCGCTGCGCAACTGGGCGTAAGACCGGCGCAGGCAGCCGCGACCATCGAACTACTCGACGAGGGTAACACGGTGCCGTTTATCGCGCGCTACCGAAAAGAGCGCACCGGCAGCCTGGACGAGGAGCAAATCCGGCAGATCGGCGAACTGTTGGAGAAGCTGCGCAACCTGGACGCGCGGCGCGCGACGATCATCGCGTCTATCGAGGAGCAGGGGCAGATGACGCCCGAACTGCACAAAGCGCTGCTCGCCGCCGAGACGCTGACCGCGCTGGAGGACCTTTACCAGCCGTACAAGCCCAAGCGCCGCACCCGCGCCGGCATCGCGCGCGAGAAAGGCTTACAGGGCCTTGCCGACCTCATCCTGGCGCAGGCGCGCGGCAAAGAGACGCCGGAGCAGCTCGCGGCGGCGTATGTGAACGACGCAATCCCGACGGTAGAGGACGCGCTCGCCGGGGCGCGCGATATCGTCGCGGAGACGATCAGCGATCATGCGGCGGTGCGCGGCGAGGTGCGCAGCAAAGCGATGCGCTTTGGTCGCATGACGTGCGGCAAGATCAAAGACGCCGAAGACCCGAAGGGCACGTATGAAATGTATTACGAGTTCGAGTTCCGGGTCGAGCGCGTCAAGCCGCACCAGGTGCTTGCTATCAATCGTGGCGAGGCGGAAAAGGTGCTGCGCGTGTCGGTCGCAGTTGACGAGCGCGACTGGCGCGGCGCGCTAGAATCGCACTTCCCGGCAGACCGGCGCTCGCCGATGGCGGGGCAGCTTGAAGCGGCGATGGAAGATTCGGCGGCGCGCCTGCTGCTGCCAGCTATCGAGCGCGACGTGCGCCGCGCCCTGACCGAACGGGCCGAGGCGCACGCGATTGAGGTCTTCGCCGCCAACCTGCGCGGCCTGCTCAACCAGCCGCCGCTTGCCGGGCGCGTGGTCATGGGCATCGACCCGGCCTACCGCACCGGCTGCAAAGTATGCGTAATCGACCCGACCGGCAAGGTGCTCGACACGGTGACCGTCTACCCGCACGAGCCGCAGCGCGAGCGGGCGGCGGCGCTCAGCACACTCGACCGGCTCGTCGCGCGGCACGGCGTGACGCTGGTCGCCATCGGCAACGGGACGGCCTCGCGCGAGACCGAGCAGCTTGTCGCCGACCTGACGCGCGAGCGCAGCGACGTGCATTACCTGATGGTCAACGAAGCGGGCGCGAGCGTCTACAGCGCCAGCCCGCTGGCCCGCGCCGAACTGCCCGACCTGGACGTGAGTATACGCGGCGCGGTGAGCATCGCGCGGCGCGTACAAGACCCGCTCGCCGAACTGGTGAAGATCGACCCGAAGTCTATCGGTGTGGGGATGTACCAGCACGACGTGAACCAGAAGCAGCTTGCCGACGCGCTTAATACCGTGGTCGAGAGTGTGGTCAACCGCGTAGGCGTGGATCTGAACACGGCATCGGCGGCGCTGCTGACCTACGCGGCGGGCATCGGCCCTAAGCTGGCAGAGCAGATCGTGGCCCACCGCGACGAGCATGGGCCGTTCCCGGACCGCAAGACCCTGATGCAGGTCAAAGGGTTAGGCGCGAAGACCTTCGAGCAGTGCGCGGGCTTTCTGCGTATCCGCGCCGGCGCGGAACCGCTGGACGCCAGCGCCATCCACCCGGAGAGCTACGCCGTCGCCAAGCAGGTGATGAAACGCGCCGGGACCGCGATGAGCGTCGAGCCGGAGGCGCGCGAGGCGGCGCTGGCGGCGCTGCGCGATGGGAAGCCGTGGGAGGCGCTGGCGGGCGAGTTCGGCGCGGGCGCGCCGACTTTGCAAGACATCTTCGAGCAGCTTGTTCGTCCGGGCCGCGACCCGCGCGAAGACCTGCCCGCGCCCATCCTGCGCAGCGATGTGCTCTCGATGGACGACCTGCGCGAAGGGATGCTGCTGAACGGCACGGTGCGTAACGTGGTCGATTTCGGCGCGTTCGTCGATATCGGCGTGAAGCAGGACGGTCTGCTGCACATCAGCCAGATTCCGCGCGGGCTGCGGCTCAGCGTGGGCGAGGTGATCGAGGTCGAGATATTGAGCGTTGATGCGGCGCGCGGGCGCATTGGGCTTGGTTGGTCGGAAGAGTAATTCTCCCGGCAAAGGCCGGGCGGTTGTGCGATGAGTGTTTTGTATATTCTTAACATCTGTAGTACAATACGACAAACCGGCACTGGCGAAAGAGAAACACGATGACTCGTAAATGGGCGCGCGCTGCCGCCGTCTTCCTCGTTGTGATAACGCCGGCGGCGCTGGCGATTGCCCAGGATGCCCCCACCGCGCGCACCACCGCCGTCAGCCTCAACCTCCGGGCCGGCCCTGGCGAAGACCATGCAATCATCGGCAAGCTGCCCTACGGCACGACTGTCGTCATCGAGGCGCGCGACGTTCTAAGGATATGGGTGTTGGCGCGCGCCGGGGACGGCCGGCGCGGTTGGGCGTCGGCGTACTACATGGACTTCGCCGAGGGCGTGCAGCTTGAGCCGGTCCCAATCAGCGGCGAGGTCATCGGCGCCGCCGCGCCGCCGCCGGAAGTCGAACCAAGCGCCCCGCCGCCCGTCATGGCGGTGAGCGAGAACGTGCGTCAAATCTATCTGCGCGGGCTGGCGCTGGGCAACAACCCGCACGCCTTCTCGCGCGCCGGCGATTGTAACAGCCGGCTTCCTTTCTTCCTGGCTTCGTTCGACTACGGCGATTACGACCTGGGCGACTACGCCTATCTCCAGCCGGCGATCAATCACTTCGCCGGCTCGTTCGCGCGGCAGGGACAGGCCGTATTCGGCAGCAGCAGCGCATGGGCCGCACTCGACTCGACCTGGGCCAATCCCGCATATTGCAACACCGGCGAGTCGCCCATCGCGTGCGAGTTCCGGCTGAACCGGCCCGGCATCGTCTTTGTCAGCTTCGGCACGCATGACGACCCCGCGCGCTTCGCCGGCGACCTGCGCGCGATCATCGACTACGCGATTGCGCGCGGCGTGATCCCGATTCTGGTCACCAAAGCCGATTGGTACAACAACGAGAACAACGCGATCATGGCGAGCGTCGCCGCCGAGTACGGTCTGCCGCTGGTGGATTTCGGCGCGGCGGCGCAGGCGCTCCCTAATCACGGCGTGCGCGAGGACGGCGCGCGGTTGAGCTATTACTTTCCGCTGGACTTCAACAACCCATTGGCGATGGAGACCGGGCACGCGCTGCGCAATCTGATGGCGCTGCAAGCGCTCGATGCGGTGTGGCGCGGCGCGATGCAGTAGCGGCTAAGCCTTGTCATCGTCGCGCAGGCGCGCTGCCTCCGCGCGCAGCGATTCAAGCTCGGCGCGCAGTGTCGCAACCTCTTCGCGGAGCTGCGCGATTTCGTCTTGCTTGGTCGCGGGCTGAGCTTGCTCAGCTTGGTATTTGGCAAACTCATTCGCTGTCACATAGTAAGTATTGGGCTTATTCTCGGAAATATGCCGTCTACTCTGTGCGCGACTCACTTCCTCATGGGCAATTTCACGGATTTCTCTATAAGAGACAACTCGTTTAGCAGTCTCTGAGTCTAAGTTTAATCCGCGAGATATCAGCGCTAAAAAACCCATCATAGCAAGGAACAAAACACCAGTAGTGCAAGGATCCATTTTGCCGTCCTCGACTTTACTCGCCTTCACCAATCACAAACTGCGCGGCGCGACACAGCAGCTTTCATGTCTTGCCGTTGTCGCGCAGGCGCGCCATTTCCGCACGCAGCGACTCAAGCTCGGTGCGCAGTGTCGCAACTTCTTCGCGGAGCTGCGCGTCTTCTTCCTGTGCGATCTGGCGTATTTCCTTGTAGGTAATGTAACCACGCCTCCGGTTCTCCGGACTCTGCGCCAGATAATAGACTACCAAAAATAACACCACCGTGCCCGTGAGCAGCAAAAGCCCTAAAGTCGCCGGTTCCATCTCGCCCTCCACTCAAGCCAGTATGAAAACTGGTATCTCACCACAAAACGATTATCATAGTAGCATACACAAGGAGGCTTGAGTGATGCAAATTATCGAAAGTACGCAAAACGACATTACCATCTTCACGCTCGAAGGACGCATCGACACCGAGGGCGCCGTCAACATGGACCTGACCTTGCAGGACGCCGTGGATGCCGGCAAGCATAAAATGGTGCTCGACATGGCCGGGGTGCGCTACATCAGCAGCGCGGGGCTGCGCACGCTGGCCGACGTGCTCACCAAGAACCGGGACGCGGGCGGCGATCTAAAACTGGTGTCGCTGAATTCGAAGGTGATGCGGGTCTTTAGTATTATTGGATTTGATAATTTCTTTTCGATCTATGACTCGGTCCAGGACGCCGTCGACGATTTTTAGCCGCCGCATCCCGCGCCGGCAGTTTTTTGAAGGCATAATTTTATGATATCGCTGGGTGAACTGCGCGTCGAAGCGACGATCCCAAATCTGCGCACCGTCTCCTATTTTCTATACGGCATCGGGCACCGGCTCCAACTGAGCGAGAAGACCTTGTTCGAACTGGAGTTGGCGGTCGAAGAAGCCGCCGCCAACATCGTTGAACACGCCTATCCGCCCGGCCGGCTCGGCGACCTCCTCGTGCAGGCCGAGGCGATGGACGACATCGTGCGCATCACGTTGACCGACTGGGGCGAGCCTTTCAACCCGGAGTCGGTCGCTCCCTTCGACCGGAACGCGCCGATTGAGGCCCGCATGAAGGGCGGGATGGGCCTGCACTTCATCAGCAGCCTGAGCGACAGCGTGATGCGCAAAGCCGCGCCCCAAACCGGCGGGCCGAACACCCTCATCCTTACCAAGCACGTCGAACCGCGCGCCGGCGGCGCTCACGAGCCGGACCTGGCGCGCGAACTGGACGCCATGCTCAGCGTCAGCGAGATGGCCGGCAGCACGCTCGACCTGGACGCGCTGCTGCGCCGCATCATCGACGAACTGATCGAGACCATCGGCGCCGAGCGCGGTACGCTCTTTTTGGTTGACCCGGAACACGACGAGCTTTTCTCGCGCGTTCTGCTGGAGGATCCCGGCGTGCTGCGCGAAATCAGGCTGAAGATGGGCGAAGGCATCGCGGGACACGTGGCCGCCACCGGCGAGACCATCAACATCGAAAACGCTTACGAAGACACGCGCTTCGTGCGTGACTTCGACGACATAACCGGCTTCCAGTCGCAAAGCATGCTGACGATGCCTATGCGCAACCCCCAGCAAGAAATCATCGGCGTAGTCCAGCTTATCAACAAAGAGGGCGGGCGGTTCACGGCGCGCGACGAGCGGCTGCTCAACGCGATGGCCGCCCAGGCCGTTATCAGTATCGAAAACGCCCGGCTCTACGCCCAAGAAATCCAACAGCGGCTCGTCAACCAAGAACTGGAAACCGCGCGGTCCATTCAAAAGAGCTTCCTCCCGCAGAACATTCCCCAGCATAGCGGGTGGGAGATCGCGGCGTCGTGGCATCCCATGCGCGAGGTGGCCGGCGATTTCTACGATTTTTACCCGCTGCCCGACGGGCGCATCGCCGTGCTCATCGCCGACGTTTCGGGCAAGGGCGTCCCGGCGGCGCTGTTTATGTCGCTCACGGTAACGGTGCTGCGCTTCGCCATGAGCTTGAACCTGGCGCCAGCGGCGCTGCTGGATCAGGCGAACCGCGTGATTATCGCCAACCAGCAGTCTGCTATGTTCGCCACCGTCTTTGTCGGTTACCTGGACCTCGCCACGGGCGTCATGGAGTTCGCTTCGGCAGGACACAACCCGCCGTTTCTCCACCGCGCCGGCGCCGGCGGCTGCGAGACGTTGGAGGCGGCGGGCGTGGCGATCGGGCTTTTCAAAAACGCGCGCTTTGCTTGTAAGACGACGACGCTGACGCCGGGCGATGTGTTGGTCTTTTATACCGACGGCATCACCGACGCAATTGACCCGGACGACGAAGAATTCGGCGAGGAGCGCCTGGGCGAAATCATTAGGGCGCACGCGGCGTACCCCGCGCAAAAAATCGCCGATTTGATCGTAAAAGAAGTCGCGCATTTTGTTGAAGACCAGGGCACCTTTGACGACGAAACGCTCGTCGTCATCAAGCGGCAGCGGTGAGACAAGTTTGCACAACCCTCACTTGTCAATCCCGCACTAGACCGACCACGGGAAAGCGCGTTATACTATACGAGTGAATTGGTAAACTATCGGCTCGGCGTTCATCGCCCAGTTTACCGGCCTCGTACCACACACAACCAAATGAGAATCGAAAGGAGGGCACAGATTACCCAAACACTCAACATCCCCAAAGTGTTTCGCTGCGTCAACACGCCATTTATCTAAGGGAGGAGAAAGATAAACATGTTTAAGAAGCTGTCCGTTGTTCTCGCCGTGCTGATGATCGCCAGTGTACTGGCGCCGATGATGGCGACCGCGCAAGACGAGCAAGCTTTCCTGCGCTATCCCATCACCCCCGACCCCGAACACCTGAACCCCTTCACCGCCGTCACCGTCGCCACCGGCGAGATCAACCGCAAGATTTACGAAGGCTTGACCGTTCTAAACCTAAACACCGGCGAACCGATGCCAGCCCTCGCCGAAAGCTGGGACATCTCCGATGA
>JAFGMM010000239.1 GCA_016927535.1 Anaerolineae bacterium | reverse complement strand
CTCTCCCTGAGGGAGAGGGGCCGGGGGTGAGGGCAAGAATCATGCTCATGAGCCGCGTTCCACAAAAAACCTACCCTTGAAAGCTCTGTCCCCCTCACCACGGCGTAGCGAGGGGGAAGCGCGCAGCGCGCGGAGGTGAGGTAAACCAGCGTGAGCCGGAAGGTTTCAAAAGCGAATTGTTTCACTCGCGGGCGAGCGCCTGCTCCCGGTACCATGCCACGGTGCGGCGCAGCCCCTCCTCGAAGTCGGTTCGCGCCTCGAAACCGAACAACTCGCGCGCCCGCGTTACATCGAGCATACGGCGAGGTTGGCCGTCCGGCTTGGATGTATCCCAAACGATCCGGCCCGTGAAGCCCGTGACCTTTGCGATCAACTCCGCCAGGTCCTTGATGCTGATCTCCATCCCCGCTCCCAGGTTCACCGGCTCCGCGCCGTCGTAGCGCTCGGTCGCCAGCAGCACGCCGCGCGCCAGATCTTCGACATACAGAAACTCGCGGGTCGCCCGGCCCGTGCCCCACGCCACGATCTCCGAAGCGCCGCGCGCCTGGGCCTCCAGGCACTTACGGATCAGCGCCGGGATGACGTGCGACGTGGCAAGGTCGAACTTGTCGCGCGGGCCGTAGAGGTTCACCGGCAGCAGGTGGATCGCGTTGAAGCCGTACTGCTGGCGGTAGGCCTGGCTCTGCACCAGCAGCATCTTCTTTGCCAGGCCATAGGGCGCGTTGGTCTCTTCCGGGTAGCCGTTCCAAAGGTCTTCTTCTCTGAAGGGCACCGGCGTATACTTAGGGTACGAGCAAATCGTCCCCACGCCGACGAACTTCGCCACGCCCGCCGCCCATGACTCGTGCAAAAGCTGCACGCCCATCATCAGGTTGTGGTAGAAGAACTCCGCCGGACGCGCGCGGTTCACACCGATGCCGCCGGCCAGCGCCGCCAGGTGAATGACGATATCCGGCTGCGCGTCGTCCAGCATGCGCCGGATCGCGCCCACCTGCGTCAGGTCGTACTCGGCGCTGCGCGGCACGAAGATGTGCGCGGCGGGCGCGCCGAGTGCGCGCATCTGCTCGACGAGGTGCGAACCGACAAACCCCGCTCCCCCGGTCACGACAAAACGTTTTTCATCCCAAAAGCCCACGTCAAGCCTCCTGAAAAGACTAAGGTGTCAGATCTGGATCACGCGCGCACACCCTGCGACCGCAAATGCTCATCCGCCCACGCCGCCCAATCCGCGCGCAGCGGCAGATCCGGCGGCTGTGCATAGTCGATCAGCAAGTCGTAAGCGCCTTCTTCGTATACATCGTCGAATACACTCGCCAACCGCAGCGGCGCGTCGGCGTCCGGCGGCAGCAGCGGCACCGGCACGGTGGGCAACGCACTCTGTAATGTAATCGGCCAAACCTCATAGTGCGCCCGCTGCCCGGCGCGGCTCAAGATCACCAGATAGGGTACGTCAGGGAACGGCTCCGCCGCCGGCACCCGCCGCCCCGAACGCAGCAAATCCAGTTCCAGGAGGTGCACCCGGCTTTGCACAAGGCGCGCCCGTTTGCGCCGGTACGCCTCGAAGGCTTCGTTGCCCGGACGCTTGTTGATCGGCGAGAGCATTTCGATGACCGTGACCAACCGCAGATCGGGGACGTGCTTGATGTGCACCGCGACGTGCTTCATCTCTTCGACGTCCCACACTTCGGCGGCAATCCGCAGCGGGGCGGGCGCGACGGTCTGGGTTGCAGCATAAGACACCGGCGTCGATTGAGTCTCCATGACCGCGACGTCCGGTACAACACGCTCACCGCCCGCATCGCTCACATCGATCACGCCGATTTCGATCTGCGGCTCGAAGTGAGCGACATAGCGCGGGCGGAGCAGCGGTTGCAGCTGGCGCGCAATGTGCGCGGCAAAGCGGTTATGAAAATCGCGCCACCACGCCGGATTCTCTAGATAGGGGTCCATGCCGGGGAAAGGCGACGGCATCCCAGACCTCCGTAAACCATCATGGCTCGATTATAGCGCAATCGCCGCTTGACGCCGTGATTCTACCGCCCGATGAAGCCCACCTTCTGCCGCGTGCCGTCCCAGCGAATCTCCGGGATGAGCAGGTCGCGCTTGGCCTCGATGCGGTCACGGTAGCGCACCAGGTCGTTAATCATGATGCGCAGTTCCGCCTCCATATCGTGGGTGGGCTGGTAACCCAGGTCGAACAGGTGTTGGTGGTCGGGCTTGTAGTAGTGCTCCTCCATCTCCTTACGCGGGTTCTCCACGCGGCGCACCACGGCGTCTTTAAGACCCAACTCCTGCGCGACCTTGACCACCTTGTCGGCCAATTCGTTGACGCTGTACACTTCCTCAAACTGGTTGAACACCCGGTACGCGCTGGTGATCGGCGGGTTCTCGATTGCCAGCGTGAGGCACTGCATCGAGTCGCGCATGGGCAGAAAGCCGCGCTTCTGGTTGCCCTTGCCGAAGGGCGTCAGCGGGTGACCGATGACCGACATGGCGCAGAAGCGGTTAATGGCGGTGCCGAAGCTCTCGTCGAAGTCGAAGCGCGAGAGCAGCCGCTCATCGTCGCCCATCTCGTCGATGCGCGTGCCGAACACCACGCCCTGCATGATATCGGTCGAGCGCAAACCCCAAATCTTGCACGCGAAAAGCACATTGTTCGAGTCGTGGACTTTGGTCTGGTGGTACCAGCTCCCGGCCTGGCGCGGGAAGGGCAGCGTATCCTTGCGCCCGCGATACTCGATCTCGAAGAAGCCTTCGGGAATGTCGATGTTAGGCGTGCCGTATTCGCCCATCGTGCCCAGCTTCACCAGGTGCGAATCGGGAACCACGTCGCGCATGGCAAAGAGAATGTTCAGCGTACTGACGATGTTGTTATTCATCGTAAACGCGGCGTGCTTGACGCTCTGCATCGAGTAGGGCGCGGAGGGCATCTCGCCCAGGTGGACAATCGCCTCCGGCTGAAACTCCTTGAAAAAGGTCTCGACGAACTCGTAATCGCACAGGTCGCCTGTGCGGAACAGCAGCCGGGTTCCGAAGTTTTCCTCGAAGGCGGCGAGCCGCGTCTCGATATCGACGACGGGCGTAGCGCTCCAACTGCCCATCTCCTCGACCCACTGGCGGCGCAAGAACAGATCCGCGCCCGCCACCGCGTGGCCGCGCGCAGTCAAGTACTGCGCCAAGGCCCATCCTAAATAGCCGTCGATCCCGGCAATGAACACACGCATTTGCGGTCTCCTTAAACGTGTTAGAGAATTTAACTCAGTCTTTATGGTATTCGGCCCCGGCTTCCACCGGGCCAAAGGGTATTGTACCGCCGATGGGGAAGGGGTCAAGGAGATCAGTCTTGTCCAAGCGTCCACGCTTTCAACTACAAATATCGGAGCGGCGCGTCCTGCTCATGGCCGGCGATATCGTCGCGGTGAACCTTGCCGTGCTCATCGCGCTGCGCATCTGGGCCATCGTCGGCCAGATTCCCTTCGATGAAGTCTTCATCGCGCGCACGGCCTACTGGTTCCCGCTGCTAAGCATCCTGTGGCTCGTCCTCGCCGGGCTGAACGGCTTCTTCGATTTGCATCTCTCCCTGCGCTTCAAGAATACACTGGCGCGCCTGCTCGTCATCGAAGCGCAAATCGTCGTCGTCTACGTCATCTTGTTCTTCCTCTCGCCGCCGGAGACCCTGCCGCGCCTGTTCATGCTCTATTACGGCGTCGGCTCGTTCGCCCTGATCGTGCTCTGGCGGGCGTGGCGGCCTTTTCTGTTCGGCTGGAGCGGCTTCAAACGGCGCGTGTTGGTCGTCGGCGCCGACTGGGCCGCGCAGACCATCATCGAGGCGCTGCAAACCGAAGCGCCCGACGTGTACGAGGTGGTCGGCGTCGTCGGCGGCGCAAACCAGGTCGGCGCCCGGCTGGAAGACGTGCCCATCCTCGGCGCCGGCGCCGACCTAGCCGATATCGCCCGGCGCGAACAGATCGCCGAAGTGGTCGTCGTCTATCACCGCAACCTGCCCGCCGACCTGTTCGAGGGCGTCATGACCTGCTACGAGCGCGGCATCGCCATTACGCCCATGCCGCTGCTCTACGAGCGCCTGACCGGGCGCATCCCGGTCGAGCACGTCGGCAGCCAGTGGACCGTCATCCTGCCTCTGCAAGAAAAGTCGTTCTTCAACCCCTATCCCCTGCTCAAACGCCTGATGGATATCGTCTTGGCCGTGCTCGGCCTGGTTCTCTTTGCGATCCTGCTGCCGTTCATCGCGCTCGCCATGCAGATCGACTCGCCCGGCCCGCTGTTCTACCGGCAGGAGCGCGTCGGCAAGGCCGGGCGGGTCTTCAAAGTGATTAAGCTGCGCTCGATGATCCCCGACGCCGAGAAATACACCGGGCCGCTCTGGTCCTACGAGAACGACCCGCGCATCACCACGGTAGGCCGCTTCTTGCGCAAGAGCCGCCTGGACGAAGTGCCGCAGCTCCTCAACGTGCTGCGCGGCGAGATGAGCATGGTCGGCCCGCGCCCGGAGCGCCCCAACTTCGTCGAAGCGCTCGCCGAAGACATCCCCTTCTACCGGACGCGCCTGGTCGTCAAACCGGGCTTGACCGGCTGGGCGCAGGTCCGCTATAAATACGGCAGCACCAAGTACGACGCGCTGGTCAAGCTGCAATATGACCTATACTACGTCCGCCACCAGTCCATCGCCCTGGACGTGGTGATCTTGTTCCGCACCGTCGGCAAGATGCTGGCATTCGAGGGGTCGTGACGAATGCGCTATACTAGGAGCAGCGCGCCCCATCTTATGCATAAGGGAGAGAACGATGGCTCAAACATTATACGTTGCTAATTTCCCGCCCGGAACCACCGAGGACCAACTGCGCGAACTGTTCGCCGAACAGGGCCAGGTGACATCGGTGGCGCTGAGCCGGGACGAAAAATTCGAGCGGCCCTATGCGCTGGTCGAGATGGCGTCGGAGAAGGTCGCCAACAAGGCCAACCAGAACCTCAACGGGCACAAGATCGACGGGTTCTACCTGGCGGTCAGCAACCCGGAGATCAACCTAAAAAAGAAAATGTCCACGCGCTTGCAGCAGACCGCCGACGAAATCTGCGAGCAGTTGGGCGAGACCCAGAAAGTCCCCGTGCGCCGCATTAACGCCATCGTGCTGCTGTGCGGCTTCAGCTTTGCCCAGGCGCTCGTGAAGGAAACCGAGGAGGTCGAAGCGGCGGGCGGCCTGATGACCTCCGACGGCTCGCGGCGGCGCAGCAAAGGCGGCGTCTTCTTCTACCTCGCGCGCGGACGTATGTCGCCGGAGGTGCGCCAGATCGTCTACAACCGCAAGGGGAAGCTGCCCAAGCCGGAGGACGAGCCGCCCCAGGTTCAAGAAGCACCCGAAGACGCTTAGCGGAGAGACGAGCGCCGGCGCTTTCTCACCCGGATCATCAAAAGGTGAAGGCTTCCCGACTCTGTGGTTATACTATACCCTCGTAACGTAAAACAACCCGGAGAAGCGGTAGCTCCACAGGATGACGTGGCGTTGATTTCTTGCGTAGATTTATACCCATATATGGAACTGGTCGGCGGAAGCGCCGCTATATGTAGGGGCGGCTGCGCAGCGTGAAACCCGCCCCATGCACATCAACTTAAGAATTTTGACCGTTTGTGCGCCTGTTCCCCCTCTCCCCAAACCCCTCTCCCACGAGGG
>JAFGMM010000238.1 GCA_016927535.1 Anaerolineae bacterium | reverse complement strand
GGCGAACGAAAGTTCGATGCCGTATCTTGGGCGTCCCGCCGGGACGCCCCTACCGGTGGAGCAATTCGTAGGGGCGAGCCGGCGGCTCGCCCGAAAACCCCGCGAATTCCCACAGAACCGATAAATTCCTGGTATTGTGAAAAACGCCACAAGCCGGCTGTATTAACTTACCGGTTCGAATCGTGCATCAAACGCGCCGGCGTCCGGCGAACCGGGCGCGAGCCGGATACCCGGCACTGCTTCGCCCTGCGCCACGATCTCGCCGAGCACCTCCGCGACGAAATCGAAGTGGGTCTGGGTGTAGACGCGCCGGGGAATCGCCAGCCGGACGAGGTGCAGCGGCGCTTCGTCGTTGGCGGCGGCGGCGGCGCGCGGGTAGATCGCATTGCCGGCCCGGATGCCCCCCGCCAGGTACATCGCAGCCAGCAGCGCCGCGCCGGGCCGCTGGTCGCCGGGGAGGTGAGGCAGCATCGCGCCGGCGTTGAGAAACACCGCGTGCCCGCTCGGCGGCCAGACCACCGCGCCCGCGCACGGCAAGCAGCGCTCGCGGATACGCTCGGCCAGGTAGCGCGTCTGCGCGATGCGGTAGGCCAGGTAGCTTTCGTCGATGCCCTCCAGCAGGCCGCGCGCGTTCGCTTCGAGGTCGCGCCCGGCGAGGCCGCCGTAAGTGTAAAAGCCTTCGCTGTAGAACATGGCCTTGCGGACCTGCTTCGCCAGTTCGTCGTCGTTCATACACAGCAGCCCGCCCATGTTCACCAGCGCGTCTTTCTTGCCGCTCATCAACATGCCGTCGGCGCAGCCGAAAAGCGCGTTGGCGATTTCCAGGATGGACATACCCGCGCATTCCGGCTCGTACTGCTTGATGAGATAGGCGTTTTCGGCGTAGCGGCAGGCGTCGATGAAGAAGGGGATATCGTGGCGGCGGTACACTTCGGCGGTCGCGCGGATGTTTGCCAGGCTCACCGCGAAGCCGTTCGACGAATTGTTCGTGATAGTGGTCATGCCCAGCGGGATGTGCTTACCGGCAGCCTTCGCCTCGGTGATGAAGCGCTCCAGCTTCTCGATGTCCATATTGCCCTTGAACGGTTCGTCGCCGTACAGGTCATACGCGGCATCGACCGCCAGGTCGATTGTTTCGCCGCCGTAGCCGCGCAAGTTGCCTTTCGTAGTGCCGAAGTGCGTGTTATTGGGGATCAGGTCGCCCGGCTTCACCATCACGCCGAACAGGATATGCTCGGCGGAGCGGCCCTGGTGGGTAGGCACCCAGTGCTTGAAGCCGAAGATTTTCTCGACCACTTCGCCCAGGTTGTAGTAGTTGCGCGAGCCGGCGTAGCTCTCGTCGCCGTGGAGGAGGCCGGCCCACTGGTAATCGCTCATCGCATTGGTGCCGCTGTCGGTGAGCAGGTCGATGTAGATGTCTTCGGCGCGCAGGTTGAAGACACTGTAGCCGGTCTCTTTGAGGCGCGCTTCGCGCTCTGCGCGTGTGAGGATGCGGACCGGCTCAATCATTTTGATTCGGAATGGTTCGAGCGGGAAGGAAGGCATGCATTTTCTCCAGGTATAAAGATACCCCTCAAAGAAAGCGCGGGGCAGCGTACCTGTCAAGTGAGGGAACGCGCTATCCGACAGGAAGAATGGCAAGAGCTAAACGGCGGGCTGCTTTTCCAGGATGCGCAGCGAAAGCTCGATCACTTCTTCCGCCTCGCGCGGCGAGAGCGCGCCCGCCGCTGCCATGTCCTGCGGGCGAAGCGTGCTCCACACGAAGGTAAACGCCTGGAGCGGGCGCAGTTGCCCCGCCGCCATCGGTTTGATGGTCAGCACCGGCTTGTGCGCGTGGTGGATGATGCGCGCCACACGATCGACTTCAAGCTGCATGAGAAAGCCCAGCGCGTTGTAGATCGAGATGTAAGTCTCCACGTCCAGCCCACTCTCATCCGCGTAGGTGATCGCCTCCGGCATGTGCGTGCTGAGGCCGGGGATCATGCCGCGCTCGCGGATCATCCGGCACACCTGGTCCATCTTGCGGAGGGTGCGGGTGCAGCGGTCTACGGTCGCGTCGGTGGTGGCTTGGTGCGGCAGACAGAAGGCAGCGCCGCCGGCCGCCGCCGCATCGAGCACGCGCCCGGTCGCGTCGGGGTCGAAGCCGTCGATGGGTGTGCGCGGTGTGACCGGCAGGTGCGGCGTGGCGATGATGATCGCCGCGACGCCGGTGCGGTCCTGCGCGTCGTGGATGGCGTCCAGGAGATGATCTCTGCCGGGCGCCCAGAAAATCGCATCGACGCCTGCCCGGAAAAACACCTCTACGACCTCGGCGATGGCCCGCCGGTCCATATGTTCCCTGATGTAGGCGTCTTTGGCGGGCGTGGCATGGCTGAAGCCCATAAACCAGTTCGTACCGATCACCAAGCGCGGCAGCGATTTGCCGCCGACGAGTGTCCTGGGAAACATCAATTCGCGCCTCCGCGCTCTAAGTTTGCGCCGCGCCAACATTATACAACAATAGAGCGCACTATGAACTATAGTTTGTCAGATAATGTTCTGGAATTTACCTCACCCCCTAACCCCCTCTCCATAACATGGAGAGGGGGAATCGGAGCCAACAT
>JAFGMM010000237.1 GCA_016927535.1 Anaerolineae bacterium | reverse complement strand
TCGGGCGGGCGGGTGAGCAGGCAGCCGTAGTAGCACACCACACGCAGCCCGGTGAGCGGGCGCTTGACGCGCGCCGCGAGTGCATCGGTGCCGACCTGCTCGAAGATCAGGTCGTTCATCGAGACGACCTCCACCCGGTCTTGATACTCGTAATCCAATTCTTTACTGACCCACATCCGGCGCTCCGGGTAATGGCGAATCTTGTGCAGCGCCGTCCTGTGCGTGTTGAAGCACGCCGCGCACGGCATGACGACCTTCTCGAAGCCGCTCTGCTCGATCAAAGCCAGGTTACGCATCGGCAGGCGCAGCGCCAGGTCGGGATCGGTCTTGTGCGCCGCCGTCGCGCCGCAGCACACCCATCCCTTCGGCTCGATGAACCGGATGCCCAGCGCCTCGGCCACCGCGCGCGCCGATGCGTTGTACTCCTCGGCGATGGAGTGCAGCGAGCAGCCGGGATAGTATGCGACCGCATCCTGCGCGCCGTCGATGGGTTGGGCGCGGCGCGGCGGTCGCGCGATGCCGGGCAGGAACTTGACCTTGTTCTTCAGGATCATGCGGATGCCCAGATCCATGTTGTTGAACAGCCGGCCGCTGCGCAGGTTGAATTCCGCGATCAGGCCCGGCTCGTAGGCGCGCCCCCACAGCGCCACCTCGCGCAAGAAAGCGCTGCTGAAGATCGCCGTCTCCGGCACCTGCGGCGCGATGCCCCGTTCTCGTGCGATCTGCGTCAGGGCATCCATGATCGCGGCGATATCCAACCCTTGCGGGCAGCGCGTGGTACAGGTCTGGCAGGCGGCGCACAGCCAGGGTGTCTTCGACTCCAGCGCGATATCCTCCTGCCCCAACTGCACCGCGCGCATGATCTGGTGCGGCTGCCAGTCGAAGAACTCACCCAGCGGGCAGCCGCTTGTACACTTGACGCACTGGTAGCAGAGATAGGCGTTTTGGCCCAGCCGGTCCATCACTTCCTTCGCCAGCGCCGAACTGATTTGCAACGTTTCGCTTTCGCTCATG
This sequence comes from Anaerolineae bacterium, assembly GCA_016927535.1. GTDB lineage: Bacteria > Chloroflexota > Anaerolineae > Aggregatilineales > JAFGMM01 > JAFGMM01. The sequence continues at coordinate 11,725 of JAFGMM010000237.1, read as the reverse complement.
CCGCACTTCCTTAAACCCAAAGTCGAGAAGTCAAATCAAGTCGCCACAGCGACATCGAGAGCGCAGCGTCTTTCTGCATATTCCCCTCTCCCCTCTCCCCTCTGTGTCCTCTGTGTCTCTGTGGTGAAATATCTTACGCCGCCGCCGGCTCGACCACCGGCCTGGGCAGCAGCCCGGCCCCCTCCGCGATGGGGCGCACGGCCTCCTCCCACTCAATCGCCATGATGTGAACGCCGGACACGCCCTCGATTTCGCGCAACTGCTGGATCAACTCGACGCAAATCTTGATCCCCGTCTCGCGCCAGGCCCCGCTGCGCGCCTTTTTATCCTCTTTGGTGAGTTCTCCCTTGCCCGACCACGGCGCGCCCGCCGCCGTCATCCGGTTCATGATCTCGTCCGGTATCAACATACCGGGCACGCTCTCACGCATATAACGCGCCATCGCCGGACTCTTCAGCGGCCCCACGCCGGCCAGGATGTAAGTCTTCTCGTGCAGCCCAAGCGCCCGGACCTTCTCCATGTATTTCTTGAAGGCCTCGATATCGTAGATCAACTGCGTCTGGATAAAGTTCGCCCCGGCGTTGACTTTTTTGCCCAAGCGATAAGGCCGGAAATCAATAGGATGGGCGAACGGCGCCGCCGCTGCACCGACGAACATACAAGGCTCCTGGCCCTTGAACGGGTCGCCGCACTGGAAAATCTTCTTGTCGCGCATCTCGGCGATCATCTGCACCAGTTGGATCGAGTCGATGTCGTGCACATTCTTCGCCATCGGGTGGTTGCCGAAAGTCTGGTGGTCGCCGCTGAGCGCCAGGATATTACGGATGCCCTGCGCGTAGGCGCCTAAGATATCGCTTTGAATCGCTAGGCGGTTGCGGTCACGGCAGGTGACCTGGATAACCGGCTCCAATCCCTCTTGCAGTGCAATCGCGCCGGCGCTGACGCTGGACATGCGCACGATGGCAGTCTGGTTATCGGTGATGTTGGCCGCGTCGCAGGCGCCCTTTAGCAGCTGGGCCTTCTCGCGGATCGTGCTTCCATCGGCGCTCTGCGGCGGCCCCAGCTCACCGGTGGCGGCGAAGTGTCCCGCCCGCAGCACCCGCTCCAGGTTGCTCCCCGATAAATACCCGTTTGCGCTGATATTCATCTCACGCCTCCTGCTTCATCGATTGGCCGGCCTGGTGATCTTCGGGCAGGCGCAGGTCCTCGCGTACGATGGTTCGCGGCCCGCCGTGCCGGGCCGTGCGCCAGTCCCTCGGCGGCTGGATTTCCATCAACACTTCCAGCTTGCCCTTCTCGGTCAGCCGGTCGTAAATCAACTGCCAGGCACAAGACACCTCCGGGTTGATCTCGCAGTGCCCGTCTATCGAGCCGCCGCACGGCCCGTTAAGCAACTGCTTGGAACAGCGCGCAATGGGGCACACGCCGCCCGTCAGGCCTAGCAGGCAGTCGCCGCAGCCGGCGCAGCGCTCGGCCCACACGCCTTGCTCAAGCGGCAGGCCCATAAACTTGGTGTTGAGGCCCGGCACTACCCAGGCATTCGGGAAGTGCTCGGCGAGCGCCTGCACGCCGATGCCGCAGCCCAGCGAGAGCACCACGTCCACCGCACCCACCTGCTCGGCGATGGCGTCCAGATATTCCCATTCGCATTGGCGCTGTACGGTCACCTCCTCCACCTGCCGCTCGTGGCCGTCCATCCGGCCCGCCATACGCAGCAGCGACCCCATAATGGCGACCTCGCGCGAACCGCCGGCGAAACACACCGTCACGCAGGTCCCGCAGCCCACCACCAAGACCTTCTCTGCATCGCTGAGCAGGGCCTTGATCTCATCCAGTGGTTTGGTTTCTGCAACAATCATGCGACTCTCTCCTTAAACTCTCTCTGTGTCCTCGGCGTCCCCGTGGTGGACTGTTCTTGCCCCATCCCTCCTCAGCGGGCTGGGACCCAGCGCAAGGATTTGCTCGTGTATCTCGGCGGCGACCTGGGCGAAGCGCTGGCCCATCGCCGAAGATAGGTTGACCATTTGCAGGCGCGCGGTCTCCAGCCCCACCTGTGCCAGCAGCGTCTTGGCGTATTCGATTCGCCTTTGGGCGTTGCGATTACCTTCCAGGTAATGACAATCGCCTTCCAGTCAACCTGCCGCGATCACGCCGTCCGCGCCGTCCTCGAACGCGCGCAGCACGTGCAGCACGTCCAGCCTGCCCGTACACGGCAGCTCCACCACCTTAATGCTGGTCGGGTACTGGAACCGCAGCCCGCCGGCCAGGTCGGCGGCAGTATAAGCGCAGTGACGGCAGCAAAAGGCTACGATCTGGGGTTCAAAGCTTGGCTGGTCGCTCACGAAGCACCTCCCTGTGCTACGAAATCTGAATCAGATCGGGCGCAAACAGCGCGTCGATCTTCACGGTTACCTGGTCGTCCTGGTAGTGCCGGACCTGGATGGCACGCGCCGGGCACTCTGAGGCGCAGATGCCGCAGCCCTGGCAGATGGCCGGCTCGATATACGCCGCGCCCATGATGCCGCCCGCGCCGGCCCGGTCGGGCACGATGACCGGCACCCCGTAAGGGCAGATGCGCACGCAGGTCAGGCACCCGGTGCACAGTTCGGGGTTCACCTCGGCCACCACGCCGCCCGCCTTCAGCATCTCCAACGCCAGGATGTTGGCGGCGCGCGCCGCCGCCGCTTTCGCCTGGATCATCGCCTCGTCGAGCAGCTTGGGATAGTGCGCCATCCCCGCCATGAAAATGCCCTCGGAAGCAAAGTCTACAGGCCGCAGCTTGACATGCGCCTCCAAAAAGAACCCGTCGCCGTCCACCGGCACGCGCAGCGTCGAGGCCAGGCGTTCGGCACCCTTCGACGGCACCGCCGGCATGCTCAACACCAGCGCGTCCGGCTTCAGCGCCGCCGGCCTCCCTAACGAAGGCTCCCAGGCGTGGACGGTCAGCACGTCGTCTGCGCCGGTCTCGACTTCGGGCCGGTGCGCGTCGTCGTACCGGAGGAACAGCACCCCCCGGCGGCGCGCTTCGGTGTAAAGCTGCTCTTTCAACCCGTACACCCGGATGTCTTTGTACAGGATGACGACCTGCGCCGCCGGTTTAAGCTCCTTGAGCGTCAGCGCGTTCTTGATCGCCGACGTGCAGCACACCCGGCTGCAATACCGCTCCGCCGGGCCGACGCACTGGATCATCACCACCGAGCCGGGCAGGTCCTCACAGTGGCCGTCCGCCCAGCACTCGATGAGGTGCAGTTCGAATTCCTGTTGAGTCAGGATACGCGGGTGGCTCCCATAGCCGTACTCATTGCCCCGGTACTCCTGCGCGCCGGTTGCGACGATGGTCACGCCGTGCTCAAGCGTCTGCGCGCCGCCGGGTGTGCGGAGCACGCTGGTAAAATTGCCTACGAACCCCTTCGTTTCGACCACTTCGCTTTCGGTGTGGATGGTGATCTCCGGGTGCAGCACCACCTGCGACACCAACTCGGTCAGCACGTCCTGCGGGTTGCGCTCCGCATCCTGCGAGAAAAACAGCCGCCGGAGGTTCCCGCCCAGCTTTACGTCGCGCTCGACCAGGTGCGACGGGAAACCCTGGTCGGCCAGCGACAGCGCAGCGGTCATTCCGGCGGCACCGCCGCCAATAATCAGCGCGGTATGGTTCACCGGCACGTCAACCTGACGCTGCGGCTGGAGGCGCGCCGCGCGCGCGACCGCCATCCGCACCAAATCTTTCGCTTTCTGCGTCGCGGCGTCCCAGTCATGCGAGTGCACCCATGAGCACTGGTTGCGGATGTTCGCCATATCGACCAGGTACGGGTTGAGGCCGGCGGCCCGCGCGCTGTCCTGGAACAGCGACAGGTGGGTGATCGGCGTGCACGAGGCGATAATGACGCGGTTCAGGCCGTGCGCCTCGATCTGCTCGGTGATGTGCTTGATCGAGTCCTGCGAGCAGGTGTACAGGTTGCTCTCGGCGTGGGCCACGTGCGGCAGGCGGCGCGCATACTCGGCGACGCCGGGCACGTCCAAAAAGCCGCCGATGTTCGAGCCGCAGTGACACACGAACACGCCCACGCGCGGCGCTTCGCCGCTCACGTCGCGCTCCGGCGGGAAGACCGGTTTTTCGGTCAGTGTACCGCGCGCCGCCGCCAGCAGTCCCGCCGCCGACGCCGCCGCGCCGCTCGCCTCGATCACGGTTTCGGGGATATCCTTCGGTTCGCGGAACGGCCCCACCGCGTAGATACCGGGCCGGCTCGTCTCCAGCGGGTCGAAGCGCACCGTGTGGCAGAAGCCGTAATCGTCCAGTTCCACGCCCAGCCGCCGGGCCAGGTCGCGCACCTCCTCCGATATCTCCATGCCCACCGAGAGCACCACCAGGTCGAAGCGCGCCTCGCGCCGCGTCAGGTCGTCGGTCTGGTAGTGCAGAATCAGATCGTGAGTGTTCGGGTCCTGGCGCACCTCCGAGATGCGGCAGCGCACGTAATGCACGCCGTAGCGCTCTTGCGCGCGCTTGTAGTACGCATCGTAGCCTTTGGAGAACGAGCGCATATCCATCATGAAGATCGAAACGTCGGTCTCCGGCGCGTGTTCCTTCGCCATCACCGCTTCTTTGGCGGCGTACATGCAGCACACCGCCGAGCAGTAATCGTGCGCTTGGTCGCGCGAACCGACGCATTGCAGGAAAGCGATCTTGTGCGGCTCCGCGCCGTCGGAGGGCCGCCGGACGTGGCCGCTCGTCGGCCCGGAGGCCGAGAGCAGGCGCTCGAACTGGATCGAAGTCACCACGTTGGGATAGCGGCCAAAGCCGTACTCCTCGTAGAACACCGGGCGGGTGACCTGGTAGCCCGGCGCGAGGATGATCGCCCCGACGTTGACCTCTTCGATGCGCTCCACCATATCGTGGTCGATGGCGTCGGCCTGGCACTCGAAGACGCACGACATGCACTCCGAGCAGATGCCGCACGCCAGGCAGCGCGCCGCCTCCGCCTGGGCGCTCGCATCGTCATAGCCGCCCTCCACCTCGGCGAAGCAGCTCACGCGCGCCTCGACCGGCAGCTCCGGCAGGGGCACGCGCGGCTGCGGCTTGATCTCGCCGCGCGCAATCCGCGCGTCGATCTCGTCCCGGCTCAACTGCACCACCGGCAGCCGGGGCCGGCGCGGCGGCTCCAGGTGTTCGCCTTGCAAATAGCGGATGATCGAGCGCGCCGCGATGTGCCCGCTGTTCACCGCCTCGATCACGAACGCCGTACCCGATACACTGTCGCCGGCCGCGAAGACGCCTTCGCGCGTGGCGGCGAGCGTGTTGGGGTTGGTGGCGATCAAGCTGCGCTCGGTCAGGCCCACGCCGGCGTCGTCGGGAATGAACGCGAGACCGGCGCGCTGCCCCACCGAGAAGATCACCGTGTCGCATTCGACGGTGTGCTCGGAGCCGGGCGCTTTCTCGACGTGCAGCCGCCCGCCCTCGTCGAAGTGGAAGGACGCGACGTGCTGGAAAACCATCCCGCCCACGTGCCCCCCGCCGCCGTCGATGACCCGCTCGAACGAGCGGCTGTTGTAAATGGTAATGCCCTCGGCCTCGGCGGCTTCGACCTCCCAGCGATGCGCGGGCATCTGGTCGTAGCTTTCCAGGCAGGCCATCGACACTTCGCAGCCCAGGCGCACGGCGGTGCGCGCCACGTCAATAGCGACGTTGCCGCCGCCCAGCACCATCACCCGCTTACCCAGCGGCGGCGCGCCGTCGGCCGGCTTGCCGTCCGGCGTATAGCGGCCCAGCCGCACATCGCGCAGAAAGCGCGTGTTGATGAGCACGCCGTCTAAGTTCGCGCCGGGGATGGGCAGCCGGATGCCCTCATGCGCACCCACCGCGATCAGCACTGCATCGAAGCCTTCGTCAAAGATATCGTCCAGGTTGTTAACCTGGTGATTCAGACGCAGATCGACGCCCAGGTCGATGATGTCCTGTACCTCGCGCTCGATGATCGCGGTCGGCAGGCGGTACTCCGGCACGCCCAGACGCAGCATCCCGCCGGCTACCGGCATCGCCTCGAACACGGTCACACCGTAGCCGGCCAGCGCCAAATCCTGCGCAGCGGTGAGGCCGCACGGCCCGGCGCCGATGATCGCCGCGCGCCGGTCCGATGTGCGCTCGGCCGGCGATACCGGCGGGCGCGGCTCGGCGTATATCTTGTCGGTGACGAAGCGCTTGAGCGCGCGGATGTTGACCGGCTCGTCTACCAACCCACGGTTACAGGCCGTCTCGCAGCGGTGGTTGCAGATGCGCCCGCAGATGCCGGGGAACGGATTGTCCATCTTGATGACGCGCAGCGCGTCGGGATAGCGGCCCTCCCGGATGAGCGCGATGTAGCCCTGGGCGCGCTGACCGGCGGGGCAGGCGTCCCGGCAGGGCGCGATGCCGCGCTTCTCAATGGCGTAGGCATTGGGCACCGCCTGCGGGTAGAGCTTGTAGGCGGCGTGCCGCTTGTCGAGGCTCTCGTTGAAGCTGTCCGGCACGATGACCGGGCACACCTCGGCGCAGTCGCCGCAGCCGACACACTTGCTCTCGTCGATGTAGCGAGGCTTGTGGCGCAGGCGCACGATAAAATCTCCCGGCCGGCCGCGCACGTCCATGACTTCGGTTTTGGTGAGGATGTCGATGTTCAGGTGGCGCCCGGTCTCGACCAGCTTCGGCGAGATCGTACACATGGCGCAGTCGTTGGTAGGGAAGGTCTTGTCGAGTTGGGCCATCTTGCCGCCGATGGCCGATTGTGTCTCCGCCAGGTAGACTTTGAATCCTTGCTCTGCCAGGTCGAGCGAGGCTTGCATCCCTGCGATGCCGCCCCCCACGACCAAGACAGCCCCGACGGGTGTGCCGTTGGATTGTGAACGCCCGCCAGTCATATTTGGTTCCTCTGTTCTAAATTCCCTTAAAAATAAGATTTGTAACCGCGAATAACGCTAATCGCGCGAATTAAGAATCTTCATTCGCGTTTATTCGTGTTATTCGTGGTTAATTTTTCATCCTCTTATAACGCCGTGACCGCAAGGAATGCGGCATGGCTGCCTCCCCTTAACTCTTATCGGGTTACGCGACCCGCGCCAGTGACGATTGTCACCCATTAAGACCGCATTGGTCACCTTGCCCGCGTCTTCAGCGGACTCGGCCCTAACTGCCGGATCCGCTCCACCATCTGCTCGGCGACCAGGGCGAAGGTCGCGCCCTGCCCACCGGACATAAAGAACATCTCCAACCGCTCGCCCTCGATGCCCACCGCCTCCAGCAGTTCGCGGGTATGTTCCACGCGCGACCGGCCCCGTTCGTTGCCCCGCACGTGGTGGCAGTTCCCGATGGGGCACGCGACGACGTACACGCCGTCCGCGCCCTGCTCGAACGCCTGCAAGATGTAGCGCACGTCCACCTTGCCGGTGCAGGGCAGCCGGACAAAGGTCACGTTGGCCGGGTACTGGAGGCGCAGCGCGCCGGCCGTGTCGGCGGCCATGTACGCGCAGTAGATACAGGTAAAAGCGGTGATCTCCGGCTCAAACCCGGCCGGCTGTTCGTTCGGAGATACGCTCGGTGCAGGTGTTTCGGTCATAGTCATGGTCATCTCACGCCGGTTTCGACTGCTATAGACCTTCAGAAAATGTTTTAGACTCACCTCATCCCCCAAGCCCCCTCTCCACCATGTGGAGAGAGGGAGACCCCCCAGATGGCGGCTCCGATTCCCCCTCTCCATGTTATGGAGAGGGGGGTAGGGGGTGAGGTAAAGTCCAGAACATTATCTGACAAACTATAGCTGCATAATTTGCTCGTCAAGATAATTCAAAAGCTGGATCGCGTTCGCCGGGCACTCTGCCGTACAGGTGCCGCAGCCCTGGCACCGGCTGGGGTCGATGTACGCCGAGCCGCCCAGGTCGCCCACGCCGGGCCGGTCGGGGCGGACCTCCGGGATGCCAAAGGGACAGGTTCGCACGCAGGTCAGACAGCCCACACAGCGCGCCGGGTCCACTTCGGCGACGACGCCGCCCAGGTGAAAGCTCTTCTGCGAAAGCACTTGCAGCGCGCGCCCCGCCGTGGCGAGCGCGTGGCTGATGCACTCCTCGATGAACTTGGGGTAATGCGCCATGCCGCACAAGAAGACACCCTCTTGCATAAAGTCCATCGGGCGCATCTTCAGGTGCGCCTCCATGAAGAACCCCTCCGGTGAGAGCGGCACCTGGAGCAGGCGCGCCAGCCGCGCCGTGCCCTCCGCCGGCTCGATGGACATGCTCAGCACCACCCGGTCGGCCATCACCTCGAAAGGCCGCCCCAGCGAAAGATCGGCCACGCGCACCTTCAGCCGGTCGCCGGCCGGCTCGATCTCCGGCTTGCGCGCGTCGGTGTAGCGGAGGAAGATCACGCCGCGCCGCCGCGCCTCGGTGTAGTACTGCTCGCGGAAGCCGTAGGTCACGATGTCCTTGTACAATACGATGATCTGGCAGTTTTCGTCGAGCATCTTGAGGCGGATGGCGTTCTTGAGCGTGTTGGTGCAGCAGGTGCGCGAGCAGTAATCGGGCAGGTGAGGCGGGCGCACACACTGGATCATGACGACCGAGCGCACGCCTTCGAGCGCCTGTGGGTTGTGCGCGATGAGCTTTTCCAGGTCGCTCTGGGTGATGACGTTGGGGTGATCCTCCAGGCCGTAGCCATTGCGCGTCTCGCGCCCGCCGGTTGCGATGATAGTCGCGCCGTGCCGGACGCTCGTCTCGGTCGTAAAGCCGCCGTAGTGCGTGGTGCGCAGCGTGCTGCGGAAGTCGCCCACGTGCCCGGTCTGCGCCGTCAGCTCGGTGCGCATGTGAACGTGAATATGCTCGTGCGCCAGCACGCGGTTCACCAGGTCGCGCAAAAGCTGCTGCGGGTTATCGCCCTCCGCCACGTAGTAAATATGGCGCAGGTTACCGCCCAGCGTATCGTCGCGCTCGACCAGGTGCACCTCGTAGCCACTGTCGGCAATGGCGAGCGCGGCAGTCATCCCGGCGACGCCACCGCCGATGACCAGCGCCGCTGCGGCCGGCGTGAGCGTCTGGCGGTGCAGCGCGCGCGCCGGCCGCAGCCGGCCCACGGCGCGCCGGACCAAAGTCTGCGCCTTGCGGGTCGCCAGTTCGGGTTGGCCCTGGTGCACCCATGCGCAGTGCTCGCGCAGGTTGATGAGTTCCAACAGGTACGGGTTGAGGCCAACCTCGCGCACCACGCGCTGGAAAAGCGACTCGTGGGTGCGCCCGCTGCACGCGCCGACCACGACCCGGTTGAGGCCGTACTGCTCGATGGCGCGCCGCAAGTAGTGCCGTCCCTCCGGGAAGCAGGCGAAGCGCAGCCGTTCGGTGTAGACGACGCCGGGCAGATGGGCCGCGCCATCGGCGACCGCATCCAAGTCTACCGTCTCGCCGATGCACGAGCCGCAGCTACACAAGAACACCCCCACGCGCGGCGGCTGGCCGTTCACGTCCTTTTCGGGCGGCAAGTCACTTTCGTCCAGGAAGGGCAGCACATGGCTGACCTGGTTATTGGGGTTGAAGCCCAACAGGCGCACGACTTCGGCGGCGGCGCCGCTGGCGTCGATGAGGGTCTCGGCGATCTCCTTGGGAGTCGAGAAAGCGCCGCACACGAAAACGCCGGGCCGGCTGGTCTGCAAAGGCGTGAACTTATCCACCCGGCAGAAGCCGGAGGGATTCAGTTCGATATCGAGCAGGCGCGCCATCGCTTCGGCCTCGGCAGGCGGCTGGGTGCCCACCGAGAGGACCACCATGTCGAAGCGCTCGCGCCGGAGCTGCCCCATCTCGTCCATGTAGTGCAAGATCAGGTCGTGCGTGGCCGGGTCTTCGCGCACCTCCGAGACGCGGCAGCGCACGTATTCCACGCCGTAGTGCTCGCGCGACTGGACATAATACGAGTTGTACTCCTTGTTGAAGGCGCGCTCGTCCATCACAAAGACCGAACAGCCCACCTCCGCCAAGCGCTCCTTGGCGAGGATGGCCTGCTTGGTGGCGTACATACAACAAATCGAGGAGCAGAACGGGTTCTCTTGGTCGCGCGAGCCGATGCATTGCAGCCAGGCGATGCGCTTGGGTATCTTGCCGTCCGACGGGCGGTGAACGATGCCCTCGGTTGGCCCGGAGCGGCTGGCGAGCCGTTCGTACTGCATGCTGTGCAGCACGTTCGGGTAGCGCCCGTGGCCGAACTCCTCCAGGTTGCCGGCGTCGAAAAGCTGGTAGCCCAGCGCCAAGATGATCGCGCCGACGTTGAGCGTGATGGTCTGGAAAAACTGGTTCAGGTCAATCGCGTGGGTGGGGCATGCCCTGGCGCAGCGCCCGCAGTCTTCGCAGTACGGGCCGTACTCAATGACGTAGGCGTCGGGCAGCGCTCTGGGCGCGCTCTTGTAGATCGCTTTGTGCGTCGAGAGACCGGCTTGGAAGGAGCTGGGGATCTCGACCGGGCAGACCTTCTCGCACTCGCCGCAGTTAATGCACCGTGCGGGGTCCACATAGCGCGGCTCCTGGCTGAGCATCACGCGAAAGTCGCCGGCCTGCCCCTCGACCGCCACCACCAGGGTATTGGTAAAGATGGTGATGTTGGGGTGCCGGTTGTGGTCGAGGAAGGCCGGCGAGATGCTGGGGCGGGTGCAGCCGTACCCGTGGTCGGAGGTGCCCCGGCAAAGCACGCAGTCGTGCGTAGGGAACATAAAACCAAGCTGGGCCACGCGCCCCCCCAGGCCAGGGGTGCTTTCGACCAGGTAGACCCGGATGCCGACCTCGGCCAGGTCGAGCGCCGCGCGCATACCGCCTACGCCGCCGCCAATGACCAGAGCGGCCCGCTCCTCAGGATTGGGCATAACGTCTTCCCCCATATTGTTAACTTCAACGTTTATGCTTTACGTCTCCGACTGCTCCAGCCGGTGAAGCGGCTGCCCACACACATCGCAAAACAGGATCGATTCCAGCAGTATATGCGGAGGGATCATTACGACGGGGGGATTCGGTTTGCAGGCGCAAGTCGCGGAGACGAAGGCATCTTTTAACCAGTCGGTAGCCTCAACGGTTGCCTGAATATCTGCTAGTTCGGGATCGGTAGCGATCGCTCGTGCGAGCATGTCCAGGGTAGGACGCCAACGCGCCAGGGCATTCGGTGTTAACTCCCATTTGTAACAGGGCGTGGACAGGTTTTTAAGCGGTTGGTACAGTCCAAAGACCTCGGCGGGCGCTTTGTACCACGGGCTGAAGCGGTCGGTCAGCTCCATCGCCTCGGTCAGGAGATTAATCAGGATGGTATACGCGGCGTCTTCGGGGCACGACAAATCGACGCCGCTTAACAAACAGTCCCATCCTGGCAGGTCGTGGGTGAGGTCGTAGCAGGTCCGGATACTCTGCCAGGACACGCACAGGATTTTTAGCGTGTCCAACGCAGCCATCGAGCGATCCTCCCACTTAAACGCTCGTGAAACTACTATAAAGGAAGACAGAGGCTGAGTCAATATTGTGAAAAGTTGCTCAGATAGAGGGCGTGGGTGCGCCTGCGTTCCCGTGTCGATCTGCTTCTAACGGATTCTGTATATGAAAAGCTGAGCCGCCACCCGAAAGTCTTCGGTTCTGTGGGAATTCGCGGGGTTTTCGGGCAAGCCGCCGGCTCGCCCCTACGAATTGCTCCACCGGTAGGGGCGTCCCGGCGGGACGCCCAAGATACGGCATCGAACTTTCGTTCGCC
>JAFGMM010000236.1 GCA_016927535.1 Anaerolineae bacterium | reverse complement strand
GGTGGGGGGGGGTGGGGGGGGGGGGGGGGGTCGTGGTGGCGGTAGATGTAGGCGGGATGGGCGTCACGGTCGGCGTGTCGGTGGGCGTGGGCGTGATGGTCGGCGTGGGCGTGGGCAGGCTGAGCAGGGTGTTACCGGTCACCGGCAGCCAGGCGCCGACCGGCACCACCTGCCCGCCCAGCGAGTCGAGCGGGCGCAGGTCCGACCGTTGCAGCGCGCCGACAATTGCCGGGTTGACCTGGGCGAAGGGTTCGATCTCGGCGGCGAGCGGACGCGCGGTCGGGATGGCGACGGTCATCACCGGTGTATCCGAGTCGAACGGCGCGAGCGCGCTCTGCCCGGCCAGGTGTGCGGCGGCGGCAATAGCTGCGCCCATGACGGCGACGAACACGAGCAGCACAATCCAGCGGAGGCGGTCTAAGATGCGGATAGCCGGCCCCTTTCGCAGTACATCTCACGATTCCTGTGAACGCATCCTCAAGATCTCGTGTTGAAGTTCCACAGAAGTATATTGATCGCGCAGGTCCGCCATCGCACCGGCCCAATCAAACTTAGGGTTGCGTTGAGGGTTTCGCCTTGCTCGACCATCGCCATCTCCTGCGCACTCGCCTGCTACGTGCATGATACCACGTTCACTCCCCGCCGGGAAGCACGCGCACCCCGAACAGCCGCGCGGCGTTATCCGGTGCGGGCGCGTCGCCGGCCGTGAGCGCTACGCGCTCCTTGCTCGCCGGGTCATAGAGACCCACCTGCACGGCATAATCGCCGGGCGGCACACCGGTAAGGTCGATGGTGAAGACATCACGCAGGAGCACGCCGGGCACCCACGTGCTCGTAGCGGCGCGCCCGTGCTGCGGCGGGTGATCGTCCTGCGCCCAGAGCGGCGTGCCAGTCGCCGGGTTGGCCGGCCCGATCAGGTGGGCGAAGGCGGTGTAATCGACCGGGGCGGCGGCGCGCGGCTCCCAGTACAGCAGCAGAGTCAGAGCCGCGCCGGGCGCTATTCCGACCACGCCGCCGGTTTGCGCCGGGTACACCGCGTAGCCGGCGATGCGCGCGAAGTCGCCGGCCCGGATATCCACCGGGATGTATGCGCTGCGTTCGGCAGGCGCGACGGTCCACGCGCGCCACTGCTGCACCCGGAAGCCCCCTACCCAGCCGTCGATGATGCGCTGGGCGTTGGTCTCCAGCCAATAAAGCGCGGTCTGCGCCGGGTCCCAGGACAGCGCCGGCAGAAACCAGATTGCCCCGTGATCTTTCAAGGCGTTCGCAAGCTGCGCGGCGGTATCGGCGGGCGAAGCGTCGGCGTGGAGCGGCGCGATAATATGCTCGCCGCCGTAGTAGTAGCCGACCGCCGGGTCAGGTTCGTTCTGCACCAGCAGGTCGCCGGGCGCGGCGCGCGCCTCTAAGTAGGCGGCCAACTCGCGCCAGCCGGGCGATTTGCGGAAAGCCGGGTCGGCGTAGTGATGGAGCAGCGCCGCGCCGCACACGGTGAGCAGCCCGGCCAGTACGGCAAGCGCCAGACGCTTCCGGCTCTGCGCTCGCAGCGCGAGGACGAGAACGGCGAGCAGCAGCGTGTAAGCCGGCGCCGAAGCGAGAATGTAGCGCGGGCGGAAGACGGGCCGCGCCGCCGAGAGCACGCTCAACGCCAGCAGCGGCAGCGCGGCATACCCGGCCATAAAAAGAAAGCGCTGCCGGCCCGCGCGCCAGGCCGCCACCAGGCCGGCGGCCAGCAATATCCACAGCGGCGCCCACAGCCAATCTAACCACGCGGACGGCAGGGTTTCGCCGTAGACCAGGGTCGGCGCGATCCAGGTAAAGATGCGCAGCGGCTCCAGCCGGCCGGCGGTGCCGGTGTACGCGCCGGTCCACAAATTGGGTTGGAGATACCAGGGCGCCAGCGCCAAGACAATGAGCGTCTGTGCGAGCAGCCAGCGCTTGAAGCGCGTCCCGGTCTTGCGGTAGACGAGCCACACGTAAACATTTTGGAAGGCGAGGATAAAGAGTTCGAGATAATACACATAGGCGGCGGCGACCTGGAGCGCGCCGTAAAGCAGCCAATCGCGCGGGCGGTTGCTCTCAAGGGCGCGCAGCATGAACAGAACCGCCGCCGCGCTCAGCGCCGCCCACAGCGCATAATTGCGCGCGTCTTGCGCGTGCCACACTTGAAAGGGATTCAACGCCCACAGCAGCGCGACCAGCGCGCCGGCCCGCGCCGTCTTGAGGGTGCGCCGCCCCATGCCGTACATCACGGCCACCGCCGCCGTGCCGGCCAGCACGCTCAAATAGCGCGCGGCAAACTCAGATGTGCCGGCGGCGTTGAGCCAGATGTTGAAGGCGAGGTAGGCCAGCGGCGGGTGCGGATCGACGACGGCCATTTCTTCGAGCACGACGGGCATGGGTTGGGTCCAGCCGGCGAGCGTGTGCGCTTCGTCGCCGCGCAGCGCCGGCCCGTCGAGCGCGACCATGCGCAGCACGAAGGCAAGCATAAGAAGGCTCAGCGGGGCGACGAGACCGGTCAGGCGGCGGGTGTTCATTGCGGAGGAATTACCCACATCTCGCGGACGCCACAGGGGGACAAAGATAATTCACCACGGAGAGCACGGAGATGCTTTAAGAATTTCTCCGTGCGCTACGCAGCCACGCTCTCCGTGGCGATATTCGCTCATTTCCCGGTTTGGAGGGTGGCAGTTTCGACGGCGCCGCGCTGCTCTTTGGTAAGCCCAGGGCGCTCTTTGTCCTTCACGGCTTCGGTGATGTACTGGAACAGGTTAGGTTCGCGGTTAGAGTCGGCATAGAGCACCGGCACCGCCGGGTCTTCGACCTCGACCTCGACGCCGGGCGCGATGAAAACGACCAACGGCTCGACCTCGACGCCCGAATCGGGCACGACCCGGTCGAGCCACACCTGTACACGGGTAGCGTCTTGCTGCGCGTCCAGGGTGGGGGCGCCGACACCCTCCTGGCGGAAGAAGCGCACGACGCGCGCCAGACAGCCGCCCTGCGCACCCCAGCGTCCCCCCTTAACGGTAAAGCTGCCGGTCTGAAAGCGCGTGCTGATGGTAAAGACGCCGCGCGCTCCCACCAATACATGATGCGCGGGCAGGTAGTAGTGATAGAGGGTGTAGTTGTTGCCCAGCTTCTTAAGCGCCTCGTCGAGCACCTCTTCGGGATGGGGCGGGCGCATCCACTGGTTGGTAAGGCGCACCGAAGCAATCGCCGCGACCAAGCCGACCGGCAAGATGATGAACGACAGCCAATAGTATTCGAGCTGCTGCTCCGGGGTCATAATAAAGGTAATGGCAAAACTGCTGCCCAGGACGACCAGGGCGACGACAAAGGTTACCTGAGCAAGCCGGCGGTTGCGGCGGAGTTTGTCCTGGTTGGTGAAAGCGCGCATAATTTTTCTGTGTCCAATCCACTGTCCGAGCGCGGCGACTTTACCACATCTACCATTTGCCGCCAAACATCTGGACGCGCCGCCGGCTACTTTCCGATATGCCCCATCACCAGGTTGTGCACGTAGTCGAGCAGTTCGTCCCGGCTAAACGCGCCTTTTTCCAGCACCTCCGCTACCGACCCGGAGAGCCGCGCCCGCTCCTCCGCGCTGAGGTCGCGCGCCGTGACGACCACGACCGGCGTATCGCGCAGCGCGTCGCGCTCGCGCAGCGCGCCGATAAACTGGAAGCCATCCATCTCCGGCATCATCAGGTCGAGAAGAATCAGGTCGGGCCGGAAGTCTTCCGTCGTTTCCAGGGCAACGCGACCGTCTGGCGCGGTCTCCACCGTCCAGCCGGACGATGCCAGCGACTCGCGGAAGATCGCCCGCATGTTGAAGTCGTCTTCGACGATCAGGATTTTACCGGTCTGGCGCGCTTTGGTGGCGCCGGGGCGGTACCGGTGCAGGGTGTCGATCAGGGTTTGGACATCGACCGGCTTGAGCAGGTAATCCGACGCACCCAGCGCGAAGCCCCGGTTTTTGTCGTCGTGCATGGTCAGCATCACCACCGGGATGTGACGCAGATGCGGGTCGGCCTTCAGCGCCGAGAGCACCGCCCAGCCGTCCATCTCCGGCATGAGCACGTCGAGCGTAATCACGTCGGGACGCAGGTCGTGCGCCAGTTGGAGACCCTCGGCGCCGCTGGCGGCGGTCTTAATCATAAAAGATTGGCTGCTCAGGCAGCTCGTCAGCAGATCGCGCGCGACCGGGTCATCGTCGATCACCAGCACCGTGTAATCTGCCTGCTTCTCCGGTCGGGATTTGTCCTCCGGCGGGGGGGGATCGGAAGGAAGAAGCGGTCCGGTTGCCGGCGTGACATGCGCCGGCAAGCGCACCGTGAACGTTGACCCCGTGCCCGGCACGCTGGTCACGGTGATGTCGCCGCCCATCATGCGGCAGAAACGCCGGCTTATGGCAAGGCCTAGCCCGGTGCCGCCGTACCGGCGCGTCGCCGAGGAGTCGGCCTGGGTGAAGGGCCGGAACAGTTCTTCGACCTGTTCGGGCATAATGCCGATGCCGGTATCGGCGACGGCAAAGACAACCCACTCAACTTCGTTCTCCCGTTCGCGCCGGGCCGTCAAAGCGACCGAGCCGTCTTCGGTGAATTTTGCGGCGTTGCTGAGCAGGTTCGCCAGCACCTGGCGGACTTTGGTCCGGTCGGCGTGTATGTCGCCCAAGTCATGGGGGAGCAGTTCCACCTCAAACGTGTTGCGGTGGTCGTCCATCATCGGGCGCACCGTTTCGGCCACGTCGTCGATCACCGGGGCGAGTGCAAAGGTTTCCAGGTAAAGCTCCATTTTGCCCGCCTCGATCTTCGAGAGGTCGAGCACATCGGCGATCAAATCGAGCAGGTGACGCCCGCTGCGGTTCAGGCGTTCGAGCCGGTCGCGCTGCCGTTCGCCGAGCGGGCCGTAGACTTCCTGGAGCAGCAGGTCGCTGTAGCCGATGATGGCGTTAAGCGGTGTGCGCAGTTCGTGGCTCATGTTCGCCAAGAAAGTGCTCTTGGCGCGGCTCGCAGCTTCGGCTTCCTCTTTGGCGCGGCGCAGTTCGTCGGCGGTGCGCTTAAGCTCGGTGATATCCCGGCCAATCCCGACCAGCCCGGTGATCGCGCCGGTCTTATCGCGCAGCGGCACCTTTGTCGTCATCACCCACTTGTCGTCGCCTTTGGCGTCGGCGGTGTGCTCGACTTGGTTGATCGGGCTGCCGGTTTGGAAAAGCTCCTGTTCGGCGGCTTCGAATTGAGCGGCGGCCTCCGGCGCGACGAAATCAGCCTCACGCCGGCCGATCAGGTCGTCCGGCGCCGGGACGCCGGCCAGCTCGGCCAGTGCGACGTTCGCCAGCGTGAAGCGGCCCTCGATATCCTTGGCGAGGATGAGATCGGGCAGGTTGTCGATGAGCGTGCGCAGCAGGTTGCGATCTTCCTCAAGCAGCGCCTCATCGCGCCGGCGCTGGATGACCGCGCCCAGGATGCCGGCGAATGCCTTGAGCGCATCGACCTCCGCCGGCGACCACTCGCGCTCGGCCACGCACGCATCAAAACCAACCGCGCCCCACCAATCCGAGCCGACGAAAATCGGCACCATCAGGATGGATTGCGTCCCCTGCGCCGCCAGCGCGCCACGCATCGCCGGGTCGAACTCGCGGGCATGCCCGCAAATAATCCCGCTGTACTGCATGGCGGCCGGCCAGTCGGCGATATCACGCGCGAGCGTTTGCAGCGTTACATCGTTAACTTGAGGAACGATGCCCGGCGCCGCCCACTCATAGCGTTGGCTCAAGGCCGGGGCGCTGTCCGGCGCACTGTCGCTCTTACAGACGTAAACGCGGCTTACATCGGCGGCGGTGCCCAGGCGCGCCAGCACCTCTTCGATGTGGTCCTGCCAGGTGGCCGTTTTAAGGAACTGCGCCGAAGCAAACCCGACCGCCTCAAGAACAGCCTCGCGCCGGTGCAGGGCGGCTTCGGCGTGTTTGCGCGCCGTGATATCGCGCATATGGAAGAGCAAGGCCCGCTGCCCGGCGTAGTCGATATGGCCTACCGTAATCGAGACGGGCATCAGGCCGCCGTCGCCGCGCAGGACATCCCACTCAACGTAAGCCAGCTTGCCGCCGAGAATCTGGAGCAGGTCTTGCGCGCGCATCGCGCGCTGGTCGGGGGGGATCAAATCCAGGATTTTCATCTGGACCAACTGCCGGCGCGACCTGCCGTAAAGTTTGCACGCCGCCGGGTTCACGTCGCTGATGTTGCCCGCCGCGTCTTGGACGAAGATCGCATCGGGCGATCCCTCGAACAGCGAGCGGAACATTGCTTCGCTCTCGCGCAGCGCCAGGTTTGCCAGCTTTTGTTCGGTGATGTCGCGCAGGACGATCATACGCCCGGTAAGCTGGCCGCGCTTATCGAACAGCGGCGAGAGGCGAAGATCAAGATGGCACGGCGCAAGGTCCGGATCATAGCTCAACACAATCTCGGCGTGCGCTTCGGTCACATCAATGTGCTGCGCGATCAGATCGGACGCCGGGTCGAAAACCTGTTCGACCGGCCGGCCGATGATTCTTTCGTCCGGGTGGTTGATGATGCGGCGTCCGACCGGGTTCAGATCCACGATGCGGTTCTGCACATCAATCACAATCACGCCGTCGGCCATATTCTCGATGATCGCGTCGCGCGCGACGGGCACGATATCGAACAGACGATATCGCCACATATCCCATACCAGCGCGATCGAAGCAACCGTGAAAGCAAAAGGAGTCAGGTCAAGACCGGGAAACGGGTTCGGTCCGAACACGGTGACCACGTTGCCGACCAGCGGCACAACCATCGCTATAAGCAGCGTGAACACCTGAACCCGGTAGAACCGGGACGAGTAGACCAGCATCCGCACCAGCAGAAACATGCTCAGGACGAACAGGAGGTAAGAATAAGCCGCGTGTACCCAAAAGCCGGGGCTGCGCACGAGCGCTATCGTGTTGAACGCTCCGCCGGTTTCTAGAGTCTGGCTAGACCAGATCAACCCGTGCCATTCGTTGGTCCAGATGAGCAGGGTTGTGATGGTGGGATGGATGGCGAGCAGCGCGACGGTGCGGCGCGTGAGCCAGCGGCGGCGCCCAATATAAGCGATGACAAAAGCCAGCCAGGCCCCCGGCACCAGGGTAATGCCCACGTACTCGACCTTTTCCCAGGTGATCTTAGAAGCCAGGTCGGCGCTCGACAGCTCCAGCGCATATGCCAGCGACCAGATCAGCAAGGCGCTCATCAGAAGCGTAAAGGTCGCCGTGCCGGGCGCCGGACGCCGCCGCCAGGCAAAAACGGCAAAAGCCGTCTCAACCGCCGCGACGATCAACAGGGGAAGGGTATAGGGTGTATATTGCCAGTCCATTACATCCGTGACTTTAGAATCTCTTAAACCCGGATATCGGCGGGCAGCTATAGTTTGTCAGATAATGTTCTGGAATTTACCTCACCCCCTACCCCCCTCTCCATGCTATGGAGAGGGGGAAGCAGAGCCGACATCTGGGGGTTTCTCCCCCTCTCCACATGGTGGAGAGGGGGCTGGGGGGTGAGGTGAGTCTAAAACATTTTCTGAAG
>JAFGMM010000235.1 GCA_016927535.1 Anaerolineae bacterium | reverse complement strand
GTGGTATATGGGCTAGCACGAGTCTGACTCCCCTCGCCCCTTGAGGGAGAGGGGGCGGGGGAGAGGGGGAAAAAAGCGCTTAAGTTGATGCATATGGGCGGGTTTCAAACCCGCCCCTACGCCCAGCCGGCGACCACGCCTATATTGCAGAGCTACCGAAGGAACCACATTTTGCAGAAATACCGTAACCAAATCCTTACCGGCTTAGGCTTCGGGTTTATCGTCGTTATTGCGATCATCCTGCTGAACGATGTACGCGCGCTGGCAGACGCGGCGATGGCGTTCCCGTGGGCGCTGATGCTGCTGCCGCTGGCGTTGCGCGTGACGAACTGGGCGCTGCGTTTTATCAAGTGGCACTACTATCTGCACGTGGTCGGTGTGCATGACTTCGCCCCGGTAGACAGCGCGGCGCTCTTCGTCTCCGGGTTCACGCTGTCGGTGAGTCCGGGCAAAGCGGCAGAGTTGCTCAAGAGCTTCGTGCTGAAGAACATGACCGGCGCGCCGGTGACCGAAACCATGCCGGTGGTCGCTGCCGAGCGGCTGAGCGACGGCGTGGCGGTGCTGCTGCTGGCGGCGATATCGATTGTGGCGCTGGCGGCGGGCGAGTTTTGGCCGGTCATTTTGGCGAGCGCGGCGGCGCTGACCGCCGGGCTGGTCGTGCTCCAATACCGACCGCTGAGCCTGTGGCTGCTGGACCAACTCATCAAGCTGCCGTTGGTGCGCCGCTTCGCGGAGCCGGTGCGCGCGCTCTACGAAAGCAGCTACGCGCTGTTCCGGCTCAAGCCGCTGGTGATTGCGGCGGCGCTGGGCGCGGTTGCCAACTTCACCGACGGCATCGGCGTATATTTGATTCTGCTCGGCGTGGGTTGCCCGCCCTCGCAAGAATTGTTTTTTCAAGCGCTGCTCATCATCAGCCTGTCGGTGGTGGCGGGGTCGCTGTCGGGGCTGCCGGGTGGGCTGGGCGCAGCCGATCTGAGCATCGGTTTCTTGATGCAAAGGCTGGTGGGGTTGGACGCGGCAGCGGCGGCGTTCGTGACGCTGGTGGCGCGCTTCGTGCAATTGTGGTTTGGCGTAATCGTCGGGATGGGTGTGGCGTTCGTGTTCCGGCGGCGCTTGTTCCCGCCGTCGCTGGCGCAGGTGATCGCGGCGGCAGAGGCCCATCACGGCGACATGGAGAACGCAGGGTAAAGAACGGGGGAAGAGTAGTTAACCACGAATAAACACGAATGAGCACGAAATTTTCGTGCAAAATTTGTGTATTCGTGGTTGAAAATCCGCGTCTTTTACTCGCGCCCTACATCCACTACCCGCGCGCCGGTGACCTCGATCAGGTCCTTTACGGACAGGCCAAGCTGCAAGCCGCGCTCGCCCGCGCTCACCAAGATGTAATCGGGATCAAGTTCGAGCGCCGGCCGGTCGATGTAAACCGGCCAGTTTTTATGCATCAGCGCCAGCGCCGAGATGCCGCCGACCTTCAGCCCGGTGAGGCGTTCGGCGTCTTTGTGGGCGACCATCTGGAGCTTCTTCTCGCCGGCGGCGGCGGCGAGCAGCTTGAGGTCGAGCGTGCGGCCGGCGGCGAGCATGACCAGTAAGGGTTTGCCGCCGCCCGGAGGCTGGATCACCAGGGTTTTGTACACCTGTTCGGGCGGCATGCCGACAAACCCGGCGACCTGCTCGGCGGAGTAGTGGTCGTCGGCGGGGAACTCGTACACCTTGTAATCGATGCCCCGCGCTTCGAGCCGGCGCATCGATTGGAGCTTGCGCGCCATTTGTCTTACTCTTATCTGTTATCTGTCTTCGCCGGGTTCTTCCGCCGCCGCGCCGCGCGCTGCGAAGGTCGCGCAGATATCAGGCTGCACGAGATACCACAGCAAGAGGCCGTTGATGCCAAGCCCGATGATCGCGCTCCAGGGGAAGCTGCCGCGCACCGGGTCGATCAATGCGACGATCACTTCCAGGCCGGCGAACAACACGTTTAACGCGCCTAAGATGATGCCCAACTGCCAGGCCCAGGAGCGCAGGTTAAACAGAGCGTCTGCCACCGCAAACCCGGCAAGTGCCAGCAGCAGGCCGAACATGCCCAGGCACATCAGGTCGAAGCCGGCGCTCGCCTCGCGCCCGACGGCGCCGCCGAACAGGATCAACCGGATGCTGAACCACAGAGCATAACACGAGACGATAAAGCGCCAGAGGCCGGCGGAAAGCGCCAGCACGCTCAGCATAACAATGCCGCCCGGTGTATGTCGCCGTTCCATGTCTTCCCTCTTTTCGGTTCTCCAGGAATTCGTGGGGCGAACGAAAGTTCGATGCCGTATCTTGGGCGTCCCGCCGGGACGCCCCTACCGGCGGAGCAATTCGTAGGGGCGAGCTGCCGGCTCGCCCGAAAACCCCGCGAATTCCCAAAGAAGCCTCTTTTCTAAAGCCCGCGATTGGTGTGACAGATTTTATAAGAATTACCGCACATGTCAAATAACATGCATGGCCCTGGTCTCTCCTCCCCGTCTGCGTTAAAATGCCTGTTTGTCTGTCTGCAAAAATTAACGGTAGCAAGGTTTATGGATAACTCATCACTTTTGGTTCGCCTCTTTCAATACGCCCGTGCCCATCGCAGCGCCAGCGTCTTTACCAGCAGCTTCTCGATTCTGAACAAAATCGCCGATATTGTGCCGCCTATACTCGTTGGCGTGGCGGTTGGTTGCGACGACGGCATTTGCGCGGCGCCGTGGCGTGTCCAGACCGGGGATCGCAGCGTGCCGGTGCGGAGTCATTTTTCAAGATGAGGCGGTTCTTACACATTGCCCCGGATAGCTGGCAGCGCACGCTCGCCGTCATGTTTGTAGCGCAGATGATCGCCGCCATCGGCTTTTCGGCCATGTTCCCCTTCATTCCGCTGTACGTGGAGGCGCTGGGTTCGCAGATCGGCTTCAGCACCGAGTTCTGGTCTGGGCTGGTCATCTCGGTGCAGGGCTTCACCATGATGCTGGCGGCGCCCATCTGGGGCGTGGTCGCCGACCGCTACGGGCGTAAGCTGATGGCCGAGCGCGCCATGTTCGGCGGCGCGGTGATTCTGTTCCTGATGGCGTTCGTGCAGTCGGCGGAGCAGCTTGTGCTGCTGCGCGGCGTTCAAGGCCTGGTTACCGGCACCGTCTCGGCGTCGAATGCGCTGGTCGCCGCCGCTGCCCCGCGCGAGCGCAGCGGTTTTGCGATGGGCATGCTCCAGGTGGGGTTGTGGACCGGGATTTCGCTCGGCCCCTTCATCGGCGGGTTTATCGCCGACGCCTTCGGTTTCCACGCGCCGTTTATCCTGACCGGCGCTCTGCTCGCCGTGGCGGGCGTGCTGGTGTTTTTGTTCGTGTCCGAGCCGGAGGGCGAAACCCTCCGGCGGCGGCAGGAGCGGCGCGCCGGGTTGATCGCCGGTTGGCGGCATGTCCTGGCGATGCCGGGCGTGGTTCAGACCTACACGATCCGCTTTTTTACCGGGGTGGGGCGTTCCGTGGTCAGCCCGATCCTTGCCCTTTTCCTGGCGACGCTGCTGCCGGTCGATGCGCCGGTCAGCACGGTCGCCGGGACGGCGACCGGCATCGCTTCTATCGCCAGCACGCTGAGCGCGATTTACCTGGGCCAGTTGGGCGACCGGATCGGCCACCGGAAGATTGTCATCGCCAGCGCGCTGGGCGCGGCGGTGGCGTATGTGCTGCAAGCCTTTATCGTCGATCCGTGGCTTTTCTTGGCGTCGCAAGCGCTGCTTGGCGCTGCCGCCGGGGGCCTGGTGGCCGGCCCCAGCGCGCTGCTGGCGCACTTCACCGAGCCGGGCGAGGAAGGCACGGTCTACGGGTTGGACAACTCGATTGTGGCAGCGGGCCGGGCGGTCGCGCCGCTGGGCGGCGCGGTCGTCGCCGAGTGGTTCGGCTACCGGGGCGCGTTCGCCGCCAGCGGCTTGATGCTCTTCGTGACGGTGGCGGTTGCTTTCTGGACGCTTCCCCGGAGCGCGCGGGCGCTGCGCCCGGCAGGGGACTAGTGCACGTCGGCGTAAAAATACCTGCGGTGACGCCTCCCCCCTATCCCCAACCCTCTGCGTAGCGTCCCACAAGGGGGGAAGAGGGGCCGGAAGCGCCGTACAGCGGCTCTGATTCCCCCTCTCCCCTTGAGGGAGAGGGGGCCAGGGGGTGAGGGGGAAACCGGCGGCCTACTTCCGCCGCACTGTACTAGCCGCCGTCGTCGCCGTGATCCTGGCCCTCGGTCAGTTCCCGGTAGATCGCCTCCATCGTCTGCGCCAGCCGTTCTACTTCCACCCAATCGCCGGCTTTCGCCGCCGCCTCGATCTCGACGCCCAGGCGGCGCAGGTCTTCCATGCCGAACATCCCCGCGCTGCCTTTGAGCGTGTGTCCCCACCGCATCACCTCCGGCGCCTGGCGCGCCGGGACCAGTTCGCGCAGTTGGATAAGGGCGGCGTGGAGGTCGTCCAGGTATTCCCCGAAGAACAGCTCGCGCCATTTGGCATGTTCCGCCTCCCGGTTGGGCTTAGGAGGCGGCGGGCGGTCGGCGAGGTGGCGCGCGATGCGCCCGATCAGATTGGCCGGCTCGACCGGCTTGATCAGGTAGTCGGTGCAGCCGGCCGCCAGCGCCCGCTCGCGGTCTTCCACCAGCGCCGACGCGGTGAGCGCCAGGATCGGTAAATCTTGGAAGCGCGCTTCGGCGCGGATGATGCGCGTGGCTTCTAAGCCGTCCATTTCAGGCATCATCACATCCATCAGCACCAGGTCGAACGGCCTCTCGTGCAGCTTCTCGATTGCGACGCGCCCGTTCTCGGCGATTTCCAGGTTGTAGCCGGCCTCGGTCAAGACGGCGCGGATAAACTTCTGGTTAAAGGTGTTGTCTTCTGCGATCAAGATGTACATGTCTGCCGGGTTGATCGTGGCGGATGGCAGCACGGGAGCGATCTTCTCCGGCTCCTGGTCCGTTTCGACGACCTGCACCGGGATGCTGAACACAAAGCTGCTGCCCACGCCCGGCTCCGATTCGACCGTCAGGCTGCCGGCCATCAACTGCGCGATGCGCTTCGAGAGCGCCAGCCCCAACCCGGTACCCCCGTAGCGGCGCGTGGTCGAGGAGTCGGCTTGGGTGAAGGCTTCGAAAAGCTGCTCTTGCTGTCTCTCTGAGATGCCGATGCCGGAGTCGCAGACCTCTATCATCAGCCGTCCCTCCTGGACGCGCACCCATACCTTCACGTGGCCGGCGTCGGTGAACTTGATCGCGTTGCTCAGCAGGTTCAGCAAAATCTGGCGGATGCGGGTCGGGTCGCTGTGGATGCGGGGCAGCGGCGAAGGCGCTTCCCGGTAGCCCCACTCCAGGCCTTTCTTGAGCACATTCGACTGCATGATCGCCGTCGTTTCGTGGACGAGCCGGCCCAGGTCGAACGTAATCTGCTCGACTTCCATTTTGCCGGCCTCGATCTTCGATAGGTCCAGGATATCGCTGATGAGAGCCAGCAAGCTTTTGCCGGCCAAGTTGATGGTGTGGATGTAGTCGGCGGCTTCGGGCGGCAGGTTCTGCTGCGCCAGCATTTCGCTGAAGCCGATGATGCTGTTAAGCGGGGTGCGGATTTCGTGGCTCATGTTCGCCAGGAAGATACTCTTGGCGCGGCTGGCCGCCTCGGCGGCCTCGGTGGCGCTTTTGAGTTCTTCAAACAAGCGGATATTGGTCAAGGCGGCGCCGAGTTGGTCAGCCAGGGCTTGCAGCATGTTCAGGTCGTTCTGGTTAAAGGCGTGTTTCTGCTTGCTCTGGATGGCGAGCACGCCCACCACTTCGCCGCGCACGACCAGCGGCACCGCCACCTTGCATAGAACGCCCGGCTCGCCCAGCGCTTTGTGAAAGTGCGGGGCCTGCGTCAGGTCCGGCACCGAGAGCGCCTGTTTATGGACGGCGACCCAACTCAGCACGTTCGATTCGTCCAGGGGCAGCGCCTGGTCCAGCGCTGCGCCGTCGTCGTCTGTGCTGTAGCGGATGACCAGCTTATCCTTCTCGACGACGCCGGCCCGGATGCGCGGGTAGCCGAAGTGCTTTTGCATCAAGGCGATGGCGTTTTGCATGATCTCGTCCATCCCCAGCGTGAAGTGTGTCGATGCGCCGGCTTCGGCCAGCAGTTGCAGACGCCGGGTTTGCTGCTCCAGGCTGGCGTACATCTGGGCGCTGCGCACGAACGAAGCCATCAGCCTGGCGAACAATTCCAGGGTGTGCTCGTCCTCTTGGGTGAACACCCGCTCCGAAGCGCCCTCCATCAGCGCGACGAGCAGCCCTTCACGCGCCTCTTGCCAGACCAGCGGCGTCGCAACCATCGCACCGATGGACGGCAACTGGCCGTCGAACTGCCTCTCGCGCTGGGACCAAGTACTGTAGTGAGCGACGTTCTGGGTCTGGCCGGTGCTGAACGCCGGCCCGGTCAGCATGTTATCGCGCGCGAATCGTAAGCCCACGGTGGTTTCAAAGGGCGGGTGGGCGGCGATCACCTCCAGGTCTTGGGTCTCCGCGTGCCAGATCAGCGCCGCCACGGCGTCGCTTTCCAGCGCGTTACGCACCCGGTCGGTCACGATGCGAAACATGGCGCTGATATCGTGGCTGTACTCGGCCAGTTCCATCGCGGTTTGGCGCAGTTCGTCGAGCTTCTCGGCGCGCTGGCGCGCATCCTCGTAGAGCCGCGCTTTCTCGACGGCGAGCGCCGCCGTCTGCCCAATGGACTTGAGCAGCGCAATCTGCCGGTCGGTGAACTCGTGCGATGCCCGCGCGTTGAGGTTCATCACGCCCAGCGCTTTATCACCCACAAACAGCGGGATGCTGACCTGTGACCGGAAACTGTGCGCGCCGGCGATCCTGGCGAATACGTCGGGGCGCTCGCGCTCCAGGTCACAGTAGACCTGGATATCGCCGTTCTGTATGGCTTGCCCGGTAATGCCTTCGCCGACTGCGTAGGTCCGCGTGGCGGCGGCGAATTCGGGGTCGAGGGCATGTTGGGTGTGGAGCCGCAGGAGGTCCTGCTCCTGGTCCACCAGGTAAATCGCCCCGGCCTCCATATCGGCGACTTCTAGCGCTTTGCCCAGCGCCAGTTGGAGGACATCGTTAAGGGTGAGTGAACCGATCACCGCCTCGCTGACCGCGCGGAGCGTCTCCTCGGCGCGCGCACGCTCCACCAGGCCCTCGACCGCTTCGACGTAGGATGTGATGTCTTCGATCATCACCGAAGCGCCTTGAAGCTCGGTATCGTCGTCGTACAGGGGGATTGCCGTCACTTTGAGCGAGTGTCGTTCGTTGTTGGCGTCGAAGCCAATTGCCCGGCAGTAGATCGCGCCCTGGCGTAAGTGTTCGGCGAACGAGAGCAGCCGGTCCTCCTCCAGTTCTGGGGTGATGAGCGACGAGAGCGGCCTCCCGATGACCTCGTAGGCCGGGATGCCGAAAATCAGGTAAGCGCCGCGATTCCAGGTCTGGATCACGCCGTCGGGCGAAGTGCCGACGATGGCGTTAGGTGAATTCGCCAAGATCATCTCCAGGAGGTTCTCGTGTTCTTTTTTCTCCTGCTCGATCCGGCGCAGTTCGGTGATGTCGCGGAAGTAGAGATAAGTATACGGCTCATCACCCGCTTGCGAGAGGGTAGCGCTCACGACGACCCGCCGCGTCTCGCCGTCGCGCCGGCGCCAGCCGCACTCAAACTGGGGATGGAGGTTTTCGCCGCGCCGGTGCGCCTCGAAGATTTCCTGCGCCCGCGCCAGGTCTTTAGGCAGGATGTGCTGCTTAAGGTCGGCGCCGGCCAGGTCTTCGACCGGCGCGCCGAGCAGTTCGCCGGCCGCCGGGTTGCCCATCACCAGCCGGAAGTCGGCGTCCGCCACCATCATGGCGTCGCGCGCATAATCGACGATTCGTTTATAGGCCTCGTGGTCTACCATCGCCGTCATTTTCCCTCACAATAGTTCTTCGCGTCCTTGATCCTCTAACATCTGAACCAGTTTGCGCACGTCCTGCGCGCGCCCGCGCGGGCAGATCATCAGCACGTCCTCGGTATCCACGATCACCAGGTCGCGCAGCCCCACGGCGGCAATCAACTTACTGCTCTGCACCAAGCAGCCCTCGGTGTCGATTTGCAGCAGTTCGCCGGCCTGTACCACGTTGGCGCCGGACCGGTCGGCGGTCTCGTCGTAGATCGCGGCCCAGCTTCCGACATCGCTCCAGCCGATATCGACCGGCAGCACGGCGACGCTCCGGGCGTTCTCCATCACGCCGTAATCGACGCTGATGCCTTTGATGCCGGCCCATACGCGCTCCAGGGTCGCCTGTGCCTGCGGCGTATCCAGGGCGGCCTCGATCTCGATGAGCGCGGCGTACAGGTCGGGCAACTGCCGCGCCACCTCGTCCATCAGCGCGCCGACTTTCCAAATGAACATACCGCTGTTCCAGTGATAGCGCTCGCTGGCGAAGAACGCGATGGCGGTTTGCCGGTCGGGTTTCTCGGTGAAGCGGACCACGCGGTACGCCTCGAACCCGTCGCCGAAGACGCCCAACGGCTCGCCCTGCTCGATGTAGCCGAAGCCGGTCGCCGGTCCGGTGGGGTGGATGCCCAGTGTGACCAGCGCGCCGGTTTCGGCTACCGGCCCGGCGGCGCCGAGCGCCGCGCGGAAGTGCTCATCTTTGCGGATCAGGTGGTCGGCGGTGAGGACGATCATAGTCGCATCCGGGTCGCGCCGCCGGATGCGAAGCGCGCCCAGCCCCACGGCCGGCGCGGTGTTGCGGGCTGCCGGCTCGGCGATGACGTTTTCGGGCGGCAGGCCGGCTAATTGCTCGCGGGCCATATCGGCGTAGCGTGCGCCGGTGACGACGTAGACGTTTTCGGGCGGCACCAGCGGCGTGATGCGATGATAGGCCTTCTGTAAAAGGGTCTGGGTGCGAAAAAGATCGACGAATTGTTTGGGGTGTTCGAGCCGGCTGTGCGGCCATAAGCGAGTGCCGCCGCCGCCTGCCATGATAAGCGCGTACACAAGATACCTCCAGAGTAGACGATAAGGTTCTTTGGGAATTTGCGGGGTTTCGGGCAAGCCGGCGGCTTGCCCCTACCCTGGTGCCGCATCCGTAGGGGCGACCCGCCGGGTCGCCCAAGACTTCTGTTCGCCCCACGAATTCCTGGAGACTCGACGATAACGTTCGTGCCGTCACCGTAATTTTACCGCTAAGGCCCATTAACTTAAAATGGGACTATTGTGCGATACGGCTGCGCACGTTTATCATCGAATTGTATACCGATTCTCGCAGGAGTTTTTGTCGATGTCACGAACCCTACTTCCCCTGGGCAAGCTGCCGCCCGATCTCCTGGCCGATCTGCTGGACCGCCTCCCGCCTGACCCGCGTGTCGTGCTGGGGCCGCGCCCCGGCGAAGACGCCGCCGTTATCGACATGGGCGACCGCTGCCTGGTCGTCAAGACCGACCCGATCACCTTTGCCACCGACGCGATTGGCTGGTACGCCGTGCAGGTCAACGCCAACGATATCGCCACGACCGGCGCAGCACCGCGCTTCTTCATGGCGAGCGTGCTGCTGCCCGGCGGCCTGGCCGACGCAGCGATGGCCGAGCGCATCTTTACCCAGATCGTCGATGCGTGCGCCGCGCTGGAGGTGACGCTGGTCGGCGGGCACACCGAGATTACTCACGGCCTGGACCGGCCCATCGTGGTCGGCTGCATGTTCGGCGAAGTGGCGCGCGACCGGTTGGTCGTCACCGGCGGCGCGCGCCCCGGCGATGTGGCGCTGCTGAGCAAAGGCGTCCCGGTCGAGGCGACGGCGATCATCGCGCGCGAGAAGGCAAGCGAGCTGGCCGGGCGCATCGATGCGGCGACGCTGGCGCGCTGCGCCGATTTTTTATACCATCCGGGCATCAGCGTCGTGCAAGATGCGCGGCTGGCCGGCGCAGCCGGCGGCGTGACCAGTATGCACGACCCCACCGAGGGCGGCCTGGCGACCGCGCTGTGGGAGGTGGCGGACGCGGCGGGCGTGGGGATCGTCTTGGACGGCGCGCTGCCGGTCCTGCCGGAGGGTGCGCAGTTGTGCGGGCTGTTCGGCCTCGACCCGCTGGGCGCGATTGCGTCCGGCGCGCTGCTGCTGACCTGCGACCCGGCCTCGGCGGGCGCAATCCAGGCGGCATGGGAGGCGGCAGGCATCGCGGCGCACCGCATCGGGCGCGTGCACGCGGCAGAGCGCCCGTATGTCGCGTATGCCGGCGGCGCGCCGCTCGTGCGCCCGGCCCGCGACGAGATCGCGCGTTTGTTTGAAGGTTGAAGATCGAAGATTGAGGATTAGACGCCGGCGGCGTGTATTGTATCATTGACACGGCGCGCGTCTTCGGGCATGATAAGGGCCGTTTGGGTTCGATAGACTATTTCTCCAGGAGCAAGAGTTTTGGCCGGAATATTAGACCAGCTAGCTAACCTTATTCAATCGCTTATCGCCGCGCTCGGTTATGCCGGTATTGCAATCGTCATGTTCGCCGAGAACATCTTCCCGCCGATTCCGTCTGAGTTGGTGATGCCCTTCGCCGGTTTTATCGTCGGCGAACATATCGAGGAATTGACGCTCGGTAACATTCTTTCCGCCAGCGGCGAGCAGTTCAGCTTCGTCGGCGTCATCATCGCCGGGACGCTGGGCGCGCTGCTGGGCGCTTTGTGCCTCTATTACCTGGGGCGCTGGGCCGACGAGCCGGTGATCCGCGCGTTTATCCGCCGCTATGGGCGCTGGTTCCTGCTCACCGAAGACGACCTGGACCGCGCGCTGGCTTTCTTTAATCGCTACGGCGAACCGATCATGTTCTTTGGCCGGCTCATCCCCATCATCCGAAGCCTCATCTCGATCCCGGCCGGCATGAACCGTATGAACATGCCCCGCTTCCTGCTCTTTACCACGCTGGGCGCGACGGTCTGGAACATCGTCCTGACCGTCGCCGGCGTCATCTTGGGCGCGAACTGGGAACTGGTGCTCGACATCGTGGACAAGTACCAGTACGCCACGCTCGCCGTGCTCCTGCTGGCGGCTGCGCTCTTTGTAGTGGTGCGCCTGCGCGAGCGCCGTAAGGCGAAGGCTGCCGCCGGCGTCGAGACCCCGGCTGTGAAGTAGCGGGAAGAGATTTCAATTTCCACCACAGAGACACAGAGTTCTCCGTGTCCTCTGTGTCTCTGTGGTAAAAAATCAGGTCTTTTGCGCCACGATGCCCAACCACGGCGAGTCCGGCGTGCACGGCGCGCCGGTCAAATCGTTGTAGAGGCCCGCGACCCGGAAGCCGTGCGCTTCTAGCAGCGGCGTGATTGTTTCCTCGGTGAAGGCTTTAAACCAGTTGTGATACACCGTGGTCTTGCCGTCCGCTTCGACCACGATGTACTGTTCGAGGATGGCGTCGTCCGCCGGGTAATCGAAGACCTGCGCGAGCATCAGATGCGGCCCCGGCTTCCAGAAGCCGCCGTCCTTATGCACCGACCAGACCGGCGGAATCACCGTGCGCCGGTTTTGCACTGGCGTCGTCACGTCGAAGACGAAATGCCCGCCCGGTTTCAGCGCCCGGTGAATGTGTCCTAACAGGGTCGCGCGCTGCGCGTCGGAGAGCGGGCAAAAGTCGCCGTAGATCAACGTGACCACATCGAACCGGTTCGTGTAGTCAAGATCAAGATAATTCAGCAAGACGTAAGTCTCCGTGCCGTGCGCGTGCTCGCGCGCATACCGGAGCGAGTTCTCCGAGAAGTCCACGCCGGTCACGTCCAGCCCGCGCGCCGCGAACCGTTTGCAATACAGCCCCGGCCCGCAGCCCAGGTCCAGCAGGGCGTCGCCCGCCGCCAGCCCCAGCCGCTCGATAATCCATGCCACCGTCGCATCGATGATCGCTGGGTGGCGGCTGGCGGCGTCGATGTCCGGGTCCAGGTGCGTCTTGAGCATCTGTTGGGCGATGTACGGGTCGGTCCAGAACTGCGGCTCGGCCGGCTCGAACAGCGCCGGACGCCGGCCGGCCAGCGCTGCAAGCTGTACGAGGTCGAGCGCGCCGTCTGCCGTGATGAGGTTACGGGCCTGGTATGATGTCATTGTCGGTTTGCTCCTTTATTTGCTCTAATAATGCTATCGTTCCTGCGATGACCTGCTCCTGCTGCGCCCACCGCCCGATCTGCGCCGGGTTGTCGCCGGCCTGGTCGCCGTAGTAGCCGAACTGTGCATGGTTGCCGCCTTCGATGGGCACCCAGATTGTATCGGCCGGCAGCCGCGCACGCTCGCCTTCTATCGTGTCGCGGCTCAGCAAGCCGTCGCGTGTGCCGTAAATCACGGTGGTCGGGATCGAGTAGGTCGAGAGATCGGCGCCTGGGTGCGGCGCCCACAGCGCCAGCCCCTGCACTGCGCCGGGGTTCTCTGCAACAAACTGCGTCGCCGCCATGCCCCCCAGTGAGTGCCCACCCACCGCCCAGCGCTCGATATCGGGGAAGGCCGCCATCACGCGGTTGGCGGCGTTATGATCCAGCACGGCCATATTGAGCGGCATCGGCACGATCACGACCAGGTAGCCGGCCCGTGCGATCTCGCGGATAGGCGGCGCGTAGGCGCGCGGATCAACCCGCACGCCGGGGTAAAAAATAAACCCGGTGTCGATGTTGGGGCGCTGGAGCGGCGTAAAGACCAGCCAGCCCGCTTTGCTGGTCGTCACCTCGACCCACATCGTCGATTGCAGCCCCTCTAACCCCTCCGGCATGACCGGATTAGGGGTGTTAGCCCACAGTAAAAACCCCACCGCTGCCACGACCAGCACGAGCAGAAGCGCCGCGAGCGCCCACAATATCCAGCGCCGGAGTCTGCGTCTAGGTTTTGTTTCGGTTGACATATGGTGACCTATTCGTCCTTTTGCGCTTTGCCCAGGCGTTCAAGATAGCGCTTTGCCGCCGCCTCGTAGCCGTATTCGCTCGGCTTGTACCAACCGCCCGCTACGCCCTCCGGTAGGTAGCGCTGCGCCACCCACGCGCCGGGGTAGGCGTGCGGGTATTGGTATCCCGCGTGCTTGCCCTCAATGGCTTTGTACTGCTCGCGCTTATCGCCGACGAACCGGTCCGACTTATCGCGCAGGTACACCGGCACCGGCCCCGACCCGTTCTGCTCGATCTCGCCCAGCGCCGCCCAGTACGCAAACGCGCTGTTGCTCTTGGGCGCGGTCGCCAGGTAAAGACACGCCTCGGTCAGATGGAACAGACCCTCCGGCAGCCCCGCCCACTCGAACGCCTGCGCTGCCGCCGCGACCACCACCAGCGCGTTAGGGTCGGCCATGCCGATGTCCTCGCCTGCCAGGATGAACATCCGCCGCAGGATAAAGCGCGGGTCTTCGCCGGCGTAGAGCATTTTCGCCATCCAATAGAGCGCCGCGTCTGGATCGGAGCCGCGTATGCTCTTGATAAACGCGCTGATGGTGTCGTAGTGCTCGTCGCCGGCCCGGTCGTAGCGCAGCGCGCGCTGCTGGATGCTCTCCTGCGCCACGCCGATATCGACCCGGACGGTCCCGCCGGCCTCCGGCAGCGTGGTCTCGACGGCAAGCTCAAGCGCGTTCAAGGCGTTGCGCGCATCGCCGCCCGCCATGTGCGCGATGTGATCGATCGCCTCGTCCGTGATGTCGATCTTCCGCTCGCCGTAGCCGCGTTCCCGGTCGGTCAATGCCTGGCGTATCACCTGCTTGATGTGATCGTCGGTCAGCGGCTCTAACCTAAAGATGCGCGTCCGGCTCACCAGCGCGCTGATGAGTTCAAAGAACGGGTTCTCGGTGGACGAGCCGACCAGGATGATCGTGCCGTCTTCGACATGCGGCAGCAGCGCATCCTGCTGCGCCTTGTTCCAGCGGTGAATCTCGTCCAGGAAAAGCAGCGTGCGCACGCCGCGCATCCCCATACGGTCCTTCGCGCTCCTGATGACCTCGCGCAGGTCGTTGACGCCCGACATCACCGCGTTGAGCCGGTCGAACTCGGCGTCGGTGCGCCCGGCGATGATGCGCGCGAGCGTGGTCTTGCCGGCGCCGGGCGGCCCCCAGAAGATCACGCTGCTGAGCCGGTCGGCTTCGATGGCGCGGCGCAGCAGCTTACCCGGCCCGATGATGTGTTCCTGCCCGACAAACTCATCGAGCGTGCGCGGGCGCATCCGCTCGGCGAGCGGCGCTTGCGCATCCATGAGCTGTTGGCGGTTGTGTTCAAACAGATCCATACCCTACCACCATTTCCAAGAAAATATCCACGGTAAACATCAAGGTCTTGCCCTGCGCTTCCGCTGTTTCGACCGCTGCGCGCATGCGCGCCAGGCCCGCCGCGTAGCTCGCGTCGCCCAGCAGCGCAAGCTGCGAAACCTGGTCTTTCCGTAAAAACGGGTCGTCGAACACCGCGCGTCCCATCTTGTCGTCGCGGGTCCGCGAGACCGGGACGCGCGCGATTCTGACGAATCCTTCCCGCTGCATCCAGTCGCACACCGCCTCCCACGCCGGGAAGCGCGCCAGGTCGCGCTCGTACACGCCGTCGAAATACTCGTACACGTACCACTTGTCGCGCCGCCCGTGCGGGTCCATGCCGATGACCGCCAGTGCGCCGCCTGGCTTCAGCAGCCGCCGCGCCTCCGCGACGAAGCGGCGCTGTTGGTCGAAGTGGTGAATCGCGTTGACGGCGTACACCAGGTCGAACGACTCGTCTGCAAAGGGCAGCGCGCCGCCCCGCCCGTTGACCAGGTGAACCGGCGCTTGGTCTTTGCGCGTCTGCGCCTGCCTCAGCATGCCGGGCGAGAGGTCCAGGCCGTAGAGTCCCGGCACGCCGGGACTCAGCCGCGCCAACCAGTGCCCGGTGCCGCAGCCTACCTCCAGCGCGCGCGCCGCCCGGATTTCGCCCGCCAGCCGGCGCAGCGCATCGGCAATGCCGGGCTGCCCCTGGTCGTTGGTGTAGCGCCGGTTATACGCGGGCGCGATTTGATCGTAATCTACCCGTTTATCCATCCGTTTCCCCGCAAATCTGGTCAAGCGCGGCGGCGGCGCGCGCGCGTACATCCCGGTTGCGGTCCTCCAGCAGATCGGTCAGCGCATCAACGGCCTCCGCCGCACCGATGCGCCCCAGCGCGCACGCCGCCGCATACCGCACGTCCGGTACATTATCGCTCAAGGCGCCGATGAGCGCTTGTACAATCATCGCCCTCTGCCGCGCGTCGTCGAGTTGCGCGGCGGCCTCGCCCAGCGCGTCCGCCGCGCAGTAGCGCAGCGTGTAGTGGGTGCCGCGCTCCAGGGCCGCGACCAGCGGCGCAAACGCGCGGGCGCGCAGTGCGGCGTCTGCGATGGGCGCGCCGATGCACCCCAGCGCCGCAATCGCCGCCTCCCGCACATACGACGCTTCGGCCTCGCCGATTGCCGCCGCCAGCCGGGTTACCGTGTGCTCGGCCAGCGACGCATCGCCCGGCGGCAGCCCGATGCATCCCAGCGCGCTCACCGCCGCCTCTCGGAGCCGGGCATGCGGCGTCTGCTCAACTATATCAAGAAGCTGCGTAAATAGCTCGGTGCGCAGCGTGCCGTCTTGAATGCGCGCGCCCAGCGCGCCCAGCGCCCGGATCGCGTTCCGGCGCACGATCTTGTCCGGGTCGGCGAGTGCGGCGCGCAGCGGGACGGCAGCGCGTATATCGCCCAGCGCGCCCAATGCGGCGGTGGCCTGCTGGCGCACGATCACCGTGCCGGCTTGCAGCGCATCGACCGGCGCGGCGAGCGCATCGGCCCGGACGGTGGGCGGCGCCGGCGGCGGGTCGCCGCGCATCTGTGCGATGTGGGCCAGCGCTTCGCGCACGTAGTAATCGACGAAGGCGTCGGTATTGGCGCGCGGCGCGTTCAGCAGCGCGACGAGCTTGTCGTCCACCCATTCCCATACCCAGTGAAGAGCCAGGATAATATCGAGCAGCACTGCCGCGCTGCGGCGCAGGTTAGGCGGGCTGCTGGGGTCGCGCACGGCGGCGATGGCCGCCGCCATCAGGTGCGGGTGCAGTTCCTCGGCCACCGTGGTAATAAGGCTGTGCTGCACCGCTTCGACCGACACGTCTTGGTAGTAGTCGATCAACTCGGCGACCTCCGCCGGGTAGGGCCAGGGTGCAAAGCTCACGCGCGCCGGCCGCAGTTCGCCGCCTAATGCGGGTTCTTGGCCTGTCAGGTCATCGGATGGAGTCATGGTGGGTATCTCATCTTTGTTCTTATAAATATAGCGTAGCATTATGCGCCCTCACACACCACTCGCATACCGGCTGTGCTATAATGGATGCACGGCATGCGTGACGGCGAGGAGGTAATATGATGCCGCGTTGGGAGCATTGCAAGCTGGAGGATTTCTCGGCAGAGTTGATCGGGCAGACGAACACACCGCACACCATCACGATGACCCTATACAAAGCCGATGGTGAGGTACAGACTAACGAGCAGCAGTTCCCCGAAGATGCGTGTAAGGAACACTGGGATAAGACCATCGCGCAGCTTGGCGCGCGCGGCTGGGAGTTGGTGAACGTCCGCGTTGATGAGCGCGACGATCCTTCTATTGGCGGGTACGCGGTGCTGGTGGAATATATTTTTAAGCGCCAGGTCGCCGTGTCCAAGCCGCCCACCCGGACGCCGAACGCATAAGCATTTATTCATCAATAAAAAATAAAATACCGGTTTGCCGTTCTCGCGTGCCATCGGCGCGCGGGAGGTTTGTTGTTTGTGTATCATGTCATGTCCGGGTTGGGCGTGGTTTCTGTTATAATGGCGTTGTTTTGCGTTGCACGTAGGAGAACCGGATTGATGCCAGATTCAACCGATCATATGATTCACGTCACCGTCAACGGGGAGGCGCGCACTTTCGCCGTCCGCCCCTCCGACCGTCTGCTCGATGTGCTGCGGCGTGCGGGCTATTTCAGCGTCAAGTTCGGCGACGAGACCGGCGACACCGGCGCGGATACCGTCATCCTCAACGGCGCGCTGGTCAACAGCGGCGTGATGTTGGCAGCGCAGGCCGACGGCGCGACCGTCGTCACGGTCGAGGCGCTGGGCGCGGCTAACGACCTGCACCCCATTCAGCAGGCGTTCATCGACACCGGCGCCATCCAGTGCGGCTACTGCACCCCGGCGCAGATTCTCGCCGCCAAGTGGCTGCTCGACCGCAACCCGAACCCGACCGAGACCGAGGTCCGCGCGGCGCTGGCCAGCGTCCTGTGCCGGTGTACGGGCTACGTGCGCCCGGTACAGGCGGTGCTGCGCGCGGCGGCGATGCTGCGCGGCGAGGAAGTCCCGCCCATCACGGCGTTGGTCGAGCAGGTTCACCCGGCCCCGCCGGGCCTGTTCCGCCCCGAAGCGCCGCCCGAAGAACCGCCGTTCGACATGCCGGCGGGCGAAGGTCCGCGCGTGACCACGCAGACGCCGCCGCGCGTCGCGGTGACCGCTGCGACCGTGACTGCCGGGGCGACTCAGGTGGTTGGCAAGCCGGAGCCGAAGGTGGACGCGGCAAAGCTGGCGCTGGGCCGGCCGGCCTTCACCGACGATATCGAGATGCGCGGGATGCTCTACGGCGCGCTGCTCACCAGCCCGCACGC
>JAFGMM010000234.1 GCA_016927535.1 Anaerolineae bacterium | reverse complement strand
GTGGTATATGGGCTAGCACGAGTCTGACTCCCCTCGCCCCTTGAGGGAGAGGGGGCGGGGGAGAGGGGGAAAAAAGCGCTTAAGTTGGTGCATATGGGGCGGGTTTCAAACCCGCCCCTACAAGGCCGGCGACTACCCGGCGTGGACCTGCGCCAGCAGGCCCGCGACGATTTCCTCCGGCGCGGAGTCTTCCATGCCGCCGAGGAAATGCAGAATCGAAGCGAGCGGCAACTGCTGCATAAACTCGTCCATGACCATCCCCAGCGCCGCCTCGTCCGACAGCGCCGCGCTGAACTGCTGCATCAGGGATTGCAGCGCCGCCGCGCCGCGCGGGTCTGACAGCCAATCGCGCAGCGAGCTGTCGGCGTGGAGGATGCAGGGCAGTTCTTGAGTCGATTCCATCTGCACGGTTTCTTTAAAGTGAATATCCGCCGACGAACTGCCGACCAGGATATCGAACGCGCCGCTTTCCGTGACCCACCGCCCGTAAGCCGGGTCGTAGTAAGCGAACGCGCGCGCGTCCAGCGTGATCGTGGCGGTTTGGGTCGCGCCGGGTTCGAGCGCAACCTTGGCGAAGCCCTTCAACTCTTTGTACGGGCGCGCCAGCCGGGACTCCGGGTCGTGTACGTAGACCTGCACGGTCGCTTTGCCGGCCATGCTGCCGGTGTTCGTCACATCGACCGAGACGGTCAGGCTGCCGGCGTCCGTGAGCTTGGCGGCTGAGAGCTTGAAGTTGCTGTATGCAAAGCTCGTGTAGCTCAGGCCGTAGCCGAAGGGGAACAGCACGTCGAGCGCCTTGGCGTCGTAATAGCGGTAGCCGATGAACAAGCCTTCGCCGTAGCGCACTTCGCCGTTTTCGCCGGGGAAGTTGAGGTACGCGGGGGTGTCTTCGAGGCGGAGCGGGAAGGTTTCGGCCAGCTTGCCCGACGGGTTGACCTTGCCGAACAGCACGTCGGCGATTGCGCCGCCGCCCGCCTGCCCCATCATCCACGCTTCGAGCACCGCCGCCGCATCGCCGATCCATTCGCTCATGGCGACCGGCGCGCCGTTGTTGAGGATGACGACCGTCTTGGGCTGCGCCGCCGCGACCGCCTTAATCAGCGCGACCTGCTGCGCGGTCAGGTCGATGTCTTTACGGTCGTAGCCCTCCGATTCTTTGTAGGTGGGCAGCGCCAGATAGAGCAGCGCGACCTCCGCCTGCTTTGCCAGCGCCACGGCCTCGTCGATAAGCGCCGGGTCGAGGCCGTCTTCCTCCGGGTAGCCGGCCGCGTAGAGCAGTTCGGCGCCGCCGGCCAGCTTTGCCAGTTCGTCGAAGGGAACATCGACGCGGGTCGGGTTGATGTGCGAGCTGCCGCCGCCCTGGAAGTGTGCTTCCTTTGCACCGCGCCCGATTACTGCGAGCTTCGTGACGTCCTTCAGCGGCAGGATATCGCCTTGGTTCTTCAGCAGTACCATCGTCTCGCCGGCGATCTTACGCGCCAGCGCGTGATGACCTTCTATGTCGATCTCGGTGTGGCCCTTCTCGGTCTCAGCGGCTTTAAAGATGATGGTCAGCAGCCGGCCCACCGACTCGTTGAGCGCCGCTTCGTCAAGCTCACCGCTCTTCACCGCGTCGATGACCTGCTGCACGCGGTAATCGCGCGGGCCGGGCATCTCCAGGTCAAGCCCGCCGGCCAGCGATGCGACGCGGTCGTGCACCGCGCCCCAGTCCGACACCACGAAGCCCTCGAAGCCCCATTCTTCTTTTAAGATGTCGGTCAAAATTTGCTTGTGCTCCGAGCAGTACGGGCCGTTGAGCCGGTTATAGGCGCACATCACGGTCCAGGGCTTCGCCTTCTTCACGGCGATCTCGAAGCCCGCCAGGTAAATCTCGCGCAGCGCCCGCTCATCGACGACGGCGTTGATGGTGAGGCGTTCGTGTTCCTGGTTATTGGCGGCGTAGTGTTTCAGCGAGACGCCGACGCCCTTGCTCTGCACGCCGTTGATGAAGCTGGCCGCCATCTCGCCGCCGAGGCACGGGTCTTCCGAGTAGTACTCGAAGTTGCGCCCGCACAGCGGCGAGCGCTTCATGTTGTTGCCCGGCCCCAGCAAGACATCTACGCCCAGCGCGATGCATTCGTCGGCGAGCGCCTGGCCTAGTTCGTACAGAAGATCCCGGTCCCAGCTTGAAGCAAGCGCCGACGCGGTCGGAAAGCAGGTCGCCGGCAGGCTTTTGGCATTTACCAGGCTGCCGGTCTCGACGATGCGCCGCACCCCGTGCGGCCCATCGGCGACGCGAAGCACCGGGATATTGAGCCGTTCCACCGGGACGGTCGTCCAGGGCGACGCGCCCGTGCAAAGCGCGGCTTTTTCCTCCAGAGTCATTTGCTCTCGGATTGCTTGAAGATCCATCATCTATCCTTTTTTGATTGAACGGTGCGCGGTTGCAAAATGATAGGATGTGTTTACCCCAAAACCATCAAGATTTCAAAATTTGTTTTCGTTGTGCAAAGAAGGAAAAACAACACGGTATGCGCTGCCCTTAGACGACTGTTGCCGGCGGCAGAGACCACCGGGATTCGCGGGACGGGACGCCCAAGACCGCCGAAGCTTCGTCCCGTCCCGCGAGACTCTTACGATGGGTCGCCGTACTTCCGGCTTAAGCGCGGTACGTCGGTAAGCAGCCGTTGGGTGTAGCCGTGCTGCGGGTCGGTCAGCACCGTATCCACCGGGCCTTGCTCGACCAGTTCGCCGTGATACATGACCAGGATGCGGTCGCTGACGTAGTTGGCCTGGCCCAGGTCATGCGTAATAAAGAGGATGCCCATGTTATGGCGTTTGCGGAGGTCCAGCAGCAGGTTCAGCACGGTCACCCGCAGCGAGGCGTCGAGCATGCTCGTCGGCTCGTCTGCGATGAGCAGCTCAGGGCCGACCACCAAGGCGCGCGCCATCATCACCCGCTGCAACTGCCCGCCCGAAAGCTGGTGCGGC
This sequence comes from Anaerolineae bacterium, assembly GCA_016927535.1. Lineage (GTDB taxonomy): Bacteria > Chloroflexota > Anaerolineae > Aggregatilineales > JAFGMM01 > JAFGMM01. The sequence goes on along the minus strand of JAFGMM010000234.1, from coordinate 12,415 downwards.
CACTTGTTCAAGACATCGGCCACGTCCAGCCCCACCTCGGTTAGGGAAGCCTCGACGCGCCGCAGCCGCTCGCTGCTCGACAGGCGCGCGTCCAGCACGTTGAGCGACTTTTCGAGCGCGCGGCGCACCGTGTAGAACTGGTTGAAGGCAGCAAAGGAGTCCTGGAAGACCCCCTGTACTTGCTGCCAGTAACTCTTCAGGTCTTTACGGCGGCGCAGCTTCGTGACGTCGCGCCCGTAGAGCAGGATACGGCCCGCGGTCGGGTCGAGCAGGCGCAGCAAGAGGCGCGCCAGGGTAGACTTGCCGCTCCCGCTTTCGCCGACCACGGCCACGATTTCGCCCGCCTGTAAGCTAAATGACACGTCTTTAACCGCATCTACCGTCTGTTCGCCATGACCAAAGGTGCGCGAGAGGTCGCGCGTTTCCAGTAAAGGCATCTGTGTCTGTTTCATGGTTACTGCTCGACCTCTCGGTATCCCTTGCCGGATTGTTCCTGAACCCACCAACAAGCCACAAGCCGCCCTTCCTCGCCGAGAATAGGCGGCTCCTCGCGCGAGCAAATCTCCAGGGCGCGCGAACAGCGCGGATGGAACCGGCACCCGCTGGGCGGGTAGCGCAAGTCGGGCGGGGCGCCCGAAATGCCCTCAATCTGGCGACCGCGCAACTGCGGGTCCAGGTCCAGGGTCGATGCGATCAAGGCTTGGGTGTAGGGGTGGGTGGGCTGTTCGATGATTTCCTCGGTCGTGCCCACTTCGACGACCTTGCCCGCGTACATGACCGCGATCCGGTGGGCGATATTGCGCAGCATGGGCAGGTCGTGCGTGATGTAGACCGTGCGCGTGATGAAGCCGCGTTCGAGAAGCTGCTGGATCAGTTGGATGAGCTGCCGCTGCGACGACACGTCGAGCGCCGAGGTCGGCTCGTCTGCGATCAACAACTTGGGGTTGAGCAGCGTCGAGATCACCGCGACGACGCGCTGCCGCATGCCGCCGCTCAACTGGTGCGGGTAGCTGTCCAGCACCCGGACCGGCAAGGCCAGCTGCTCCAAGCGCTCGCGCGCCTGCCGGACCGCTTCGTCGGGATGCATCAGGGGGTGGTGGGCGCGCACCACATCGACGATGAAGTTGCGCATACGCGCCGTGGGATTCAGCGAATTCATCGACTGCTGGGGGAGCAGCGCGACCAGTTTGCCGTGCCAATCCTTCGGGACTTTGATCGGCCCGGACAGCGCGACGGTGTGGCTGTCCAGGGTCATCTCGCCGCTCTTGATCTTGAGCATGCGGCCGGCCGTCAGCGACATCACGGCGGCGAGCGTAGACTTGCCGCAGCCGGACTCGCCGACGATGCCGAACACTTCGCCATCGCGGATGGAAAACGATACGTCATCGACCGCTTTCACTTCCGGCCCTGAGCGGGTCACATAGTAGGCTTTAACGTTCTTAACTATCATGATAGTCGCACCTCTCGCTCATGATCGCCTGAGGCGTGGGTTGAAGATCTCGTCGATGCTCGATTGCAGGAGCAGGAGCGAAAACGCGATGAGCGTCAGAAACAAGGTCGGCGGTATAAACGCCCACCAGGCGCCGGTGCGCACCGATTCCCAGAGCAGCGCCCATTGCAGCATGATTCCCAGCGAAACCCCGCGGTCGATGCCCAGCCCCAACATGCTCAGCGCTGCCTCTTGCAGGATGCCGGAGTTGAGCTGGAGCACGAATGCCATCACAATGTATGAAAGCATGTAGGGGATGATTTCCCATATGATTAATGATAGGGTTCTCGTACCTGATAGACGGGCGACATCCACGTGCTCGCGCGTGCGCAGGCTGCTAGTTTGGGCGCGCACTGCGCGGGCGGTCCACGGCCAAGCGGTCACGCCGATGATGACGCCCATGCCGACGATGGAGCGGGTCTTAAAGGCGATGGAGAGTAAGATCAGGATCACAATCGACGGGATGGTGATCACGATGTTGGTGAGCGCCATCAGGATCTCCTCTACCATGCCGCCCTGGAAGCCGGCCACCGTGCCGATCAGAATCCCGATCACGGTTGCGACCGAGCCGGCGATCAGGCCGATGACGATGGAAGTGCGGGTCCCGTACATCAACTGGGTAAACACGTCGTGCCCAAAGTTGTCGGTGCCCAGCCAGGCTTCCTCCGAAGGCGGGTCGTACAGCAGGCCGACGAACTCCATCGGGTCGTCCCGGTTGAAAATCACCGGTCCCAGAAAGCCGAAGGCCAGCAGGAGCAGCATCAGCACGAAGCCGAACATGAAGCGAGGGCTGAAGACGCTTTGCAGCGAGTGCCACAGGCTCGTCGCCCAAACCCTCGCCCCGGCGCTTGGTTTCTGTAAATTTAAATCAGCCGTCATGTGGACCTTCCTCACCGTTCCCCGGCGGTACGCGCCCGGATTCTGGGGTCGATGTAACCGTAAGCGATGTCAACGAAGAAGTTCGCCAGCAGCACCGCGATCATAATAAACAGGGTGATACCTTGGATGACCGGGTAATCACTCTGCCGGATCGACCGGAACAGCAACGTGCCGACCCCCGGATACCCGAAAACAATTTCTGTGATGAGCGCACCGCTGACCAACGACCCGATGGCTAGCGCCAGGCCGGTGACCTGGGGCAGCATGGCGTTGCGAAAAATATAGAAGATGATGCGGTTATCGCCCACGCCCAGGCTGCGCGAGAAGCGCACGTAGTCGGCGTCTAGCTCGTAGATCGACATGGCCCGCATACCGAGCGCCTGCCCGCCGACGAAGATAATCACCAGCGACACGAACGGCAGGAAGTAATGTTCCAGCGCGCTCGTGATGAAGGTCCAGTTGAACCCCGGCGACACGGCGTAGCTGTAGCCGCCGCCGGCCGGGAAGATGCGCAGGTATACCGCCAAAAAATAGAGCAGCAAAATCGACAGGCAGTAATAGGGCATGCTCGACGTGAACATAAAGGTTGGGAACAAAGCGCGGTCCAGCCAACCCTTTTTGTAGGCCGCCAAAACGCCTAAGAGGTTGCCCAGCGTCCAGCCGATCAAAATGGCGGGTAATTGGAGCGCAATCGTCCAGGGCAGCGCCTCCGCGATCAATTCCTGTACACGCGCCGGCGAGCGGGCAAAAGAGACCCCCAAATCACCCTGCGCGATCCGGCCAATATAGGTCAAGAACTGCTCGCCCAGCGGCTTGTCGAGGCCGAATTCGGCGATGTAGGCCGCGTAGACCTTTTCAAGCGCCTCGCCGCTGACGCCGCCGCCCGACGACATCTGGCCGATGATCGCATCGACCGGGTTGCCGGGGATCAGCCGGGGCAGGATAAAGTTGGCGATTAGCGCGATTAGGAACGCGAACAGGAACCAGAACACTTTATTGAGGATGTACTGTTGAAATTTTGACATGTTTTCCCCATAGACGGTGAGCAATCCTTGCAAGGATTGCTCACCTTGTTCTCAGAGCGCTTTACATCAACTGTGCCGGCCGGAGCATGCGCTTCCGGTCTTGCATCTGCCGATGGTTGGCTCGATTACTCGTTTGGCGTAATGACGTAAAGCACTTCCACGCCAGCTTCCTCGTGCATGGGCGGCGCCACGGGGTTGTTGACGTTGGGGAAGCCGGTCCAGTAGGTTTCGTTGTACTCGTAGAACTCCAGCGGGCGATACATGAGCGGGATCACCGGGATGTTCTCCAGGAAGATCCGGTCGAGTTTGCTGTAGAGTTCTTTCTGCATCTCTTCGTCGGTGGCCGCAGCGACCTGATCCAGCAGATCGGCTACGTCAGGATGGCTGAAGCGGTTCCAGTTCCAGTACGCTACGCCGCCGAAGTCCGGCACGTCGCGGATGTCGAGGGCATCGCGGAAGCGCTGCCAGGGGCTGGCGGGCGTCGCACCGGCGTGCGTCCAGATCAGCATGTCGAAGTCGCCGACGTTGCGGCGTTCGATGACCTGCGGCGCCTCAGGATACTCGGTGTTGACCTCGATGCCGGCTTCCGTCGCGTTCAGCGCCGCGATCTCGACCGCCGTCTGCCAGTCGGTCCAGCCAAACGACGCCAAAATGGTGTATGGGCCAAGGCGGGTGCCGTCGGGCAGGACGTAGATGCCGTCATCGCCCTTGGTCGCCCCGACTTCCTCTTCCAGGATGCGCCGGGTTTCCTCGGGGTTGTATTCCCAGCCCAGTTCGGCTACCTGGTCGGCGTCGAAGTACTTTTCTTCACCGCCGCTGGGGATGATCAGGCTGGGCTGCACGGGGATCGAGTAGCGCGACATGGCGGTCGCGGCGATCTGCGCGTAGTTGATCGAGTACGCCAATGCCCGGCGGACCAGCGGGTCGTCCAGGCCGGGCCGCGAGATGTTGATGTGCAGCAAGGGGATGTTGCCGGGGATATGATAGGGTTCTTCGGTGAACCAGGCGCCGACAGGCAGCCCATCATCTTCCCACATCTTCCAAATCTGCGGCGCGAACTGCTGTGACAGGTCAACTTCGCCGCGCTGGAGCGCCAGGTTGCCCGCGTCGTTGCTCTCGAAGATCGGGTGCACGATATAGTGCGGCGCCGGCAGGCCGAAGATCGGCTCGCCCCAGTAATCGTCGTTGCGTTCTAGGGCTATGCGCTCGATCGAGTAGTCCAGGACCTTGTACGGGCCGGAACCGACCGGCGTCTCATCGACGACCTGCGACAGGGCGGTGTCGCCCTCGGCGCGCTCTGTCCAGATGTGCTGGGGCAGGATGTGGACGTTGGACAGATATCGCTTCACCAAGCCGATGTTGAGGCGCGCGGGGTCCAGCTTGATCTGGATGGTGCGGTCGCCGGTCGCCGTCATCTCGGTGACGTAGCTCCAGAACGGAACGTAGTCGATATCGTCGTGGTCTTGCGCAAGCCCGTAGGTGAACAACACGTCGTCAACGGTCAGCGGCGTGCCGTCCTGCCATGCCGTGCCATCCTGGAGGGTGACCTCCAGGGTCGATGCATCGACGACCGTCAGTTCTTTGGCGAGCAGCGGGTCGAGATTGCCCGTCGCTATGTTGAACGCGAACAACGTCTCGTAGAGATATTCGTTTTCGCCATTAGAGGGCCAGGTCGGGTTGGGGCTTAAGGGGTTGAACGTTGAGAACGGGCCCCATTGCATACCTGCGACGTACAGCGTTTCATTGCGGGGAAGCGCTTCTTCTTGGGCAGCGAGCGGCGCTGCGGTGGACAGGATCAGAAGCAGCCCCAGAAGTGCGGCTATTGTGGATCGGACCTTCATCTTTTTAACCTCCTGTTAAAGATGCTTTTGCTCCCGGCCGGCTCCACACAACTGACGAAAAGGGCCGGAGCAAATGTCTGCTCTCCTCGTGAGAGAAGCATATAGGAACCCTTACTCAAGACCGGGATTTTGTCAGGACTATAGTCTACCTCCTTCGTTCTATGGGTGGCTGGATCAATTTGGGTTGTTGCTACTAGCTGTGTGGTAAAACTCGACTGTACCAGGTAGATGATAACGCATCTTGCCCCAAAAATACCAGTAATTGTCGAGCATATTCCAGAACAATCGCGCCGCCGCCTCAAAGGGCGCCGGCATCAACATAAAGGTGATAATTTTAATCAGGTTTTTATTCGCCTCTAACGGGTTTTTTATAGAAATGCTCTATAGTATAGCTAGTTAGGCGACACCGAATGGTTTTCCCCCTGAACCAAACGTGTCAAATGAAGAAACCTCCTCAACCCTCCTCAAAGAAGTGCTTCGTTCTGATCAAGGCGAAGCACTCTTCGCTTTTTGTTAAGACGTGCTCAATTTAATGGTATACTCAGATCAAGCCAAAGCGTAGGGAGAAAATCGATGCCCGAACTACGCCGCGACCCCATCGCCGGGCGCTGGGTAGCCATTGCCACCGAACGCGCGCGCCGCCCGGAGAGCTTCCGCGCCTATCCAAGGTCCGAAAGCGAGGAGGCTGAGGCCGTGCGCTGCCCGTTTTGCCCGGCAGACGGGCCGGAGACCGAGCCGGAGCTTTTGGCTTACCGGCCACCCGGCGGACAGCCCAACGACAACACCTGGACGCTGCGCGTGCTGGCAAATAAATATCCCGCCTTTATGATGAACGACACCACGCCGCTCAGCCGGCGCGGGATTTACGAATCGACCAGCGGGCGCGGCGCGCACGAGGTCATCATCTATACCCGCCACCACAACCACGACCTGGCGCTGACCGCGCCCGAAGAAGCCATCGACCTGGTGCGCGCTATGCGTGACCGCATGTACGAGCACGTCCGCCACCCGCGCATCGAATACGTCTCGATCTTCTGCAACCACGGGCGCGAAGCCGGCGCTTCGCTGCGGCACCCCCACTGCCAGGTCCTCGCCGTCCCGGTGCTGCCCAATCAGATCGTTGACGAACTGCGTGAGGCCGGCTACTACCACGACACGCGCGCCCAGTGCCTCTTCTGCGCCATGCTCAAACAAGAACTGGACGAACTGACCCGGATCGTTTGGCAGAACGACGCTTTCGTCGCGTTTTGCCCCTGGGCCTCACATGCGCCGTTTGAAACCTGGATCATGCCCCGGCGCCACGTCGCGCGCTTCGAGAACATCCTGCACGACGAGATTCCCCAACTCGGCGCCGCCCTGCGCGAAGTCCTGGCCCGGCTGTATTTCGGCCTCGACGACCCGCCGTTTAATTTCTTCGTCCACACCGCTCCCAGCCGGCGCGATGTCTCGCGCTACTACCACTGGCACCTGGAAATTCACCCCCGACTGGCCCAACCGGCCGGCTTCGAACTCAGCACCGGCGTGACCATCAACACCATGGCGCCCGAACAGGCTGCCGCCTATCTGCGCTCGGTCTGGCCTGATATTCCCGAAGCGCCGATGGATGTCGTGCCCGAACCGGTCTTTCGATAGCATCCCGGTCACCTATTAGTCCTATCACGCTCCCAATGCCGGCGATTATAATGTTTTTTTAATGATAAAGAAGATGAAGTTTGTTATAATTAGGCAACGGAAACCGAACCGACAAGTAACAGAAGGAATGATTTCAAATGGGTGCTCAATCTACCACAAGCCATGAGACCCCAGCGACCGCCGGTTACACTGCCGATACCCCGGATCTTTTGCAGTTCTACTTGCGCGACATCCGCCCGATCTCGTCCCTCCTCACCCCCGAAGAAGAACAAACCCTGGCCCGTGAACTGGAAGCCGGTCAGAAGGCCGCCGAACGGCTGGATAGAAAGAACACTTCCCTCGCGCCGGAGAAACGCGCCGCGCTCGAAGAAGCGGTCGAAACCGGCGAGGCGGCGCGCCTGCGCCTTTTCCTCTCCAATACCCGGCTCGTCGTCAGCGTCGCCAAGCGCTACCAGGGCCTCGGCTTGCCCCTGCCTGACCTGATCCAGGAGGGCAACCTGGGCCTCATGAAAGCCATCGAGCGCTTCGACCCGAACCGGGGCGTGCGGCTCAGCACCTACGCCACCTGGTGGATCCGGCAGACCATCTCGCGCGCCGCCGGCGACGTCGGGCGCACCATCCGCCTGCCCATCAACCAGGGCCAGCGCTGGGGCCGGCTGCGGCGCATCGGCGAGCGGCTGGCGCAGGAATTGGGGCGCGAGCCGAATCTCGAAGAAATCGCCGACGCCGCCGACCTGACCTTGGGGCAGGTCGCGCACACCATGAAGGCGGCCCGCGAGCCGCTGCCCATCGATGAATTGGTCGGCGACGAAGAAGATCGCCCGCGTGAGGATTTGATCGCCGACGCGGAGGGGACAGACCCGGAGGAGATGGCTTCGCAAACCCTGCTCGCCGAGAAGGTCCAGCGCTTACTTGCCAAGCTCCCGCCCCGGCAGGAGCACATTCTCAAGCTGCGCTTCGGCCTGGTCGATGGCGAGACGCGCAGCATGGCGCAGATCGGCGAGATGATGGGCTACTCGCGCGAGCGCATCCGCCAGTTGCAGCACAAAGCGCTCGACGCCCTGCGCGAGATGCAGAACCAACACCGGCTTCAAGACTATCTGGAATAACGCTTTCCGGGCTTAGTAGGGGCGGGTTTGCAAACCCGCCCCTACGTATTGACGGCATCCGGCAGGGGTAATCCCGGCGGGCCGCCCGCTTCGATCACGCCGCGCGCCAGCTCACATCCTGGTCGATCAAATTCAATTCCTTGCCGACCTTCTCGAAAGCGTCGAGCGCCCGCGTCAGGTGTTCGCGCGTATGGGTCGCCATGTAGCTGGTGCGCAGCAGCGATTGCGACGCCGGCACGCCCGGCGGCACCGCCGCATTGGTGTACACGCCCGCGTCGAGCAGCGCGCGCCACGTCCACGCGCACATCACCTGATCCAGTTGCAGCGCGTCGCCGCCCATCCGGTCCAGCATCGGCTGGATGTGCTTATAACGCTCCACGTCCCGGAAGAAGATTGGGATAATCGGGCTGGCGCTGTTGCCGATATCGTAGCCCAGCCGCTCCAGCCCGGCGCGCATGAACTTCGTGTTCTCCCACAGTTGTTCCACATGCTCCGGCTCGGTCTCCATGATGTCGAGCACGGCCAGCACGGTCGCCAGGTTGTGCGCCGGCAGCGATGCGCTGAACATCATTGCGCGGGCGTTGTGCTTGATGAATTCGATGACCCGGGCGTTGCCGGCGATGAACCCGCCGATTGAAGCAAACGACTTGCTGAAGGTGCCCATAATCAGGTCCACCTCGTCGGTGAGGCCGAAATGCGCCGCCGTGCCGTGCCCGCCGCCCAGCACACCCAGGCTGTGCGCATCGTCTACCATGATGCGCGCCTCGTGGCGTTTGCAAATCGCCACGAGTTCGGGCAGCGGCGCGATATCGCCGCCCATGCTGTATACGCCGTCCACCACCACCAAGCGCCCGGATTCGGGCGGCAGCGTCTCAAGGACCCGGTCCAACGAGTCGGGGTCGTTGTGCGAGAAGCGCTTGATGTTCGTCTGCGATTTGCCGCGCGCCAGCAGGCAGCCATCGACGATGCTGGCGTGGTCTTCGCGGTCGATGATGGCGAAGTCGTCCTTGCCCAGCAGCGCGGAGATCGTGCCCAGGTTGCTCTGGTAGCCCGTGCTGAAGACCAGGCCGGCCTCCTTGCCCACGAACGCCGCCAGCCGCCGGTCCAGTTCGACGTGAAGCTCAAGCGTGCCGTTCACCAGGCGCGAGCCGGTGCAGCTTGTGCCCCAGTGATCGATGGCATCTTTCGCTGCCTGCTTCACCTTGGGGTGTGTGGTCAGGCCCAGGTAGTTGTTCGACCCCAGCATGACCACCTCGTGCCCCTCCACCGTCACCACCGTGCCCTCCGAATCGGTGAGCGGGACGTAGTAAGGATAGAGCTTCATATTGCGCGCGAAGTCGAGCAGTTCGAGCGTGGGGTCTTTCAAGATTCGGCTAAACAAATCGGCCATTTTGATTGCTCCTATTTGAACCGGGCGCGGCAAACAGACCGCAGGGGCCTATATGCCGCGACCGGGTGCATATATCTGCCTTATAAAGTCTTTTTAAAACCGGAAGGTACCACCCGGCAAGGGGATTGTCAACCAAGTTGCGCCATACCAGAAGGGCTGGTTCACTCTGATGTTGCTTTAAGATAACCTCACCCCCCGGCCCCCCCCTCCACGCCGTGGAGAGGGGGAAGCGTGCAGCACGCGGGGGCGAGGTAAACGGCGTTAGAACGAATCAGCCCTACGCCATACCGGTATTTGGTCTCCTGCGCGCTTTGTGACATACTCTCCGGGAGTAAAACAGAGGAAACCGTACAGGTAGGATTCTAAGAGCAAGTATGTCAGGTATACGATACGTCACCGGCAGCGCCGCGCAGCCCCAAGGCGAAGGGTATAAAATCATCGCGCACGTGTGCAACAGCTCAGGCACATGGGAGCCGTTCGGCTTTGCCCGCACCTTAAATCGCCGCTGGCCCCGCGCCCAGATCGCTTACAAAGCCTGGTACAAAGAGCTGGGCTACCGGCTCGCGCTCGGCACGACGCAGATCGTCGAGCGGCGCGGCGAGGACATCATTATCGCCAACATGATCGCGCGCCCCGGCATCAAATGGCTACCCGTCCAGCCCCAGCCCATCGACTACCGGGCGCTGGAGCAGTGCCTCCAGACCGTCGCCAACCGCGCCCGCTATTTCGCGGCGAGCGTCCACCTGCCGCGCCTGGACGATTGGCGCAAGGTCGAGCGGCTGGTCGAAAGGACGCTCGTCGCGGGCGGCGCGCTGGTGTTTGTCTACGACGGCGACTGATTCGCCGTGTCTCTGCGGCGAGATGGCCCGCCCTGCCACGGAGCGCCGGCCAAAGGAGCCTCGTGATGGACAACCTATCGCCTCCCGTCGAGTGGATTCGATCCGAGGGTGAACCGTGGGCGCGCGTCATCGCTCTGCGCGATGTACTGGGCCGCCCGCCCGACGACCCCGATTTGCAAGCCGCCCGCGCCGCCGTCGCCGCGCACCCGCTGGTAAAGGGCTTGCTGGATGAGGCCGGCGCGTGGCCGGGCGCGGCGCTGAAGAACCACAACGACGCCAAGCACTTGATTCACAAGCTGCCCGTCCTCGCCGAGTTCGGCCTATCGCACACGCACCCGCAGCTTGCGCCGGTCGTCGAATCTATTCTAAACAACCCATCGGCAGAGGGCGCTTTCCAGACCATGCTGCATCTCTCCAAACGCTTCGGCGGCGACGACGCCGACCGGCTCAGTTGGATGCTCTGCGACGCGCCCACCGTACTTTACGGCTTGTTGAGCCTGGGCGTGCCGGCCCATACACCCGCCGTCGCCCGCGCGATTGATCACCTTCTCGGCCTGGCGCAGGATTACGGCTGGCCCTGTGTCGCTGCGCCGGAGTTCGGCGCGTTTCGCGGTCCCGGCAGAAAAGACGACCCCTGCCCTTACGCCACGCTGGTTTCGCTCAGGGCGCTGTCCCTGACGCCCGGCGCCGAAAGCGACGCGGTCCGGACCGGCATCGGCGCGCTGCTGCGGCACTGGGAGACTCAGAAAGAGCGAAAAATCTACCTGTTCGGCATCGGAACCGACTTCCGTAAACCCAAATACCCGTTCATTTGGTATGATATCCTGCACGTCGCCGACGTGCTGAGCCGCTTCCCCGCCGCCCGCGCCGACGTGCGCCTCCATGCGATGGTGGGCGAACTTCACGCGCAGGCCGACGCGCAGGGCCGCTTCACCGCCGGATCGATGTACCGCGCGTGGAAAGAGTGGGATTTCGCCGATAAGAAAGCGCCTTCGCCCACCCTTACCGCCGTGGCATGGCGCGTCTTTAAGCGCATGGAAATATAGACCTTCAGAAAATGTTTTAGACTCACCTCACCCCCCAGCCCCCCCCAGATGGCGCCTCCGATTCCCCCTCTCCATGTTATGGGGAGGGGGTTAGGGGGTGAGGTAAATTCCAGAACATTATCTGACAAACTACAGAAACCGAGGTATGACAACGATGCAGCCCTTACACGTCTCCACGCCGTTGGTCGAATCGCTTCCCCTCGCGGCGGCGTTCGGCGCGCCGGTGTATCTCAAGATGGAGGCGCTCCAGCCCAGCGGCTCGTTCAAGCTGCGCGGGCTGGGCCACGCCTGCCGGCTCAGCGTCGCCGGCGGCGCGACGCAGTTGGTCGCGTCGTCGGGCGGCAACGCCGGCTGTGCCGTGGCTTACGCCGGGCGCCGGCTCGGCGTGCCGGTGACCGTGTTCGTCCCGGCCTCCACCTCCGAATGGATGCGCGAAGTGATCCGCCACGAAGGCGCCGCCGTCGTCGAGTACGGCGCGGCCTGGGACGATACTCACCTGTACGCCGCGCGCTACGCCGCCGAACACGGCGCGGCTTACATTCACCCCTTCGACGACCCGCGCATCTGGGATGGGCACGCCTCGATCATCGAGGAGTGCGCCGCCATGCCGAAGCCGGGCGCGGTGGTCGTGGCGGTGGGCGGCGGCGGGCTGCTGTGCGGCGCGCTGGACGGGATGCACCGCGTGGGCTGGGCAGACGTGCCGGTGCTGGCGGTCGAGACCGAGGGGACCGCATCGTTTGCCAAGTCGGTCGCGGCGGGCCGCCTGGTCACGCTCGACGCCATCACCAGCATCGCGACCACGCTGGGCGCGCGCACCGTCACGGCCCGGACGCTGGAATGGGCCAAGCGCCACACGATCACGCCCTGGGTCGTCACCGACCGCGCGGCAGTCGATGCGTGCCTGCGCTTCGCCAACGATCACCGCCTGCTCGTCGAGCCGGCGTGCGGGGCGGCGCTCGCCGCCGTCTACGAACGCGCCGCGCCGCTGGCTGCCTGCGGGTCGGTGCTGGTCATTGTATGCGGCGGCGCGGGCGTCAACCGCGAACTGCTCGATAAGTGGGACCGGGAGGTTTAGTAGTAGGGGCGGGTTTGCAAACCCGCCCCATATGCATCAACTTAAGCGCTTTTTTCCCCCTCTCCCCCGACCCCTCTCCCTCAAGGGGCG
>JAFGMM010000233.1 GCA_016927535.1 Anaerolineae bacterium | reverse complement strand
GGCGCGCTCGCGCCGACCGTGGCGCTCAGCGGGCGCGACGTGAGCGATTTTGTCTTCTTGCAGCGGATGTACGAGGCCGGCGCGGGCGGCTGCTTCGACGTGTTGGCGATGCAGGGCTACGGTCTCAACAGCGGCCCCACCGACCGGCGCATGCGCCCGACGACCGTCAATTACGGGCGCAACCAGTACATCCGCGAGATCATGGTCAACAACGGCGACGCGCACAAGGCGATCTGGCTCAGCGAGATGAACTGGAACCCGGTCCCGGAGGAGCTGCCCCACCCGGCGCGCGACGCTTACGGGCGCGTGACGCTGGAGCAGCAGGCGCGCTGGGCGCCGCTGGCGTATGAGCGCGCGCGCGAAGAATGGCCGTGGGTCGGCGTGATTAACTTCTGGTTCTTCCGGCTGCCCTCCGACGCCGACAAGGACCAGCCCTATTATTACTTCCGCATGGTCGAGCCGGACTTTACGCCGCTGCCGGTCTACGATGCGATGAAAGACTACATCACCGCGCACCCGTACCCGGATGATTCCACTGCGAAGAGCGCGGAGAATTAACCGCGAATAACGCGAATAACGCGAATGGGGAAGAATTAAACCACGAATGCACACGAAGATACACGAAGATGCACGAAGGGACACGAAGCACGGCAGCCCAATTTGCCTCTTCTTTATTCGCGCTATTCGCGTTATTCGCGGTTAAAAGTCTTATCTTAGGAGAGTGAGCATGTCGGTGAAACGGCAGACCGTGATGGTCGTTATCCTTCTGCTTGCCGCCTGCCTCCGCTTTCACGACCTGGACGCGCAGAGCTTCTGGTACGACGAGGGCAACAGCGCGCGCATCGTCGAGCGCACGCCGCAGCTTATCGTCGAGGCGGCGGCCGGCGATATCCACCCGCCCGGCTATTACCTGCTGCTGGCCGGCTGGCGCTTGTTCGCCGGCTTCAGCGAGTTTTCGCTGCGCAGCTTTTCGGTCTTCTGGAGCTTGCTCACCGTGGCGCTGGCTTACGCGCTGGGCGCGCGGCTGTTGAACCGGAGCGCCGGGTTATTCGGCGCGCTGATCGTAGCCGTGCACGCCTTCCAGGTGTATTACGCGCAGGAAGCGCGCATGTACGCGATGCTGGCGGGCGTCGCCGCCGCGTCGATGTATGCGTTTGTGCGGTGGCTTACCTCACCCCCCGGCCCCAATACGTTTTGGTTAAGCTCCCCCCCTATCCCCAGCCCTTTCCCCCACAAGGGGGGAAAGGGGGCAAGAGCGCGCTCCGAGAGTCCCCTCTCCCTTTGTGGGAGAGGGGATTTAGGGGTGAGGGGAAAATGGGCCATTGCGTGGATGTTGCTCAACGCGCTGGGGCTGTACACGCAGTACGTCTATCCCGCAGTGATGCTGGCGCAGGGGATTGTGTTCGTGGTGTGGTGGGCGGGGCGGCGCGATTGGCGGGCGCTTGTGCAGTACACCGTCTTGAACCTGGTCACGACTGCGCTGTTCCTGCCGTGGCTGCCGGTCGCGCTTCGCCAGATCACGATGTGGCCGGCCGGCAGCGGCGGGGCGTCGTTCGGCGAAGCGCTGGGCAAAACGATGGCGCTGCTGTTGTGCGGCGGGGCGCTCTATGCGAGTGGCGCAGAGGTATTCGTCGTGTTGGCGCTGCTGTTGGCCGGCGCGGCGTCCCGGTCGAGGCGCGGCGGGTGGCTGCTGCTGGGGCTGTGGGCGCTGCTGCCCCTGTTAGGGATGTTTGCGTTAGGGTTGTACCGCCCGGCTTTCCTCAAAGCGCTGTTGATCGGCCAGGCGCCGCTGGCCATGCTGGTGGGATGCGGCTTTTCTGCCGCTGCCGCGTGGAGCCGCAAATTCTGGCCCGTGTTATTGTTGGTGCTCCTATTTAGTTTTGCGCCGGCTACCGCTGCTTTGTACGATCCCGCCGGCTACCGCGCCGACTACCGCGCGATGGCGCGCGCCGTCGAAGCGCACGCCGCGCCGACCGATGCGGTGCTGCTCGACGCGGCGAACCAGTGGGAGGTCTTTACCTACTACTACCGCGAGGATGACCCCGGCAATGTCCCGGTCTATCCGATCCCGCGCACACGCCCGGTCGATGCGGACGCGACGCGCGCCGAACTTGATGCGATTTTAGCGAAACACCGCCGGCTGTATGTGCTCTACTGGGGCGACGCCGAAAGCGACCCAGAGCGCGTGGTCGAAGATTATCTCCGCGCGCATGCCTTCGAGGTGAGGTCGGCCTGGTACAAAGACGTGCGCTTCGTGACCTACGCCGTGCCACCCTCCGGCGCGGCGCAGCGGGTGGCGGTCGATGCGCGGTTTGCCGGCGGGCCGCTGCTGGCCGGCTACGTGCTCAACGCGCCGGAGCCGGCCACGCCCGGCAGTGCTTTGGCGCTGGCGTTGTTCTGGGAGGCAGGAGACGAGCCGCCGTCGTATCGTTGCAAGGTCTTCGTGCACCTGGTCGATGCCGGCGGCGCGGTGGTCGCGCAGCACGACGCCGAACCCGACCCGCTCCGCCCTACCGATACGTGGGCGCCGGGCGACCAAGTGACCGATCACCACGGCCTGCTCATCCCGGCGGACGCCGCGCCCGGTGAGTATCAAATCGTCGTGGGGCTGTATCACGTCGATGATCCGACGTTTCGTCTGCCGGCGGCATCCGGCGATGCGCTGCCGCTGGCGGCGGTAACGGTGACGGCGGCGGCGCTCACTCCGTAAGCGCGCCCGGCCAAGTCTCTTGCAGCGCGATGATCGCCATCGCCGTCGTGATTAGGTCGCCGTCGAAGCTGCCGTCGGCGCGCTGTAAGGCTAGCAGCGCGTGCGCCGGCGCGCCCCAATCGAGCGGGTCTTCGCCGGCTGCCGCCAGCGCTTGCATCACCAGCGCGCTCGCGCGTGCACCGGACGCGCCGGGCCAGAGCGCGCCGGCCTCTTGCGCGTCTTTCAAGTAGTCCAGTGCGTCCGCATCCGGCGCACGCCCCAGCGCCTTGAGCGCCATGATTTGCCATGCCGCCTGTTCTGCATCCTTGAACCCGTTCGCTTTCGCCGCGCCCAGCGCGGCGGCGACTTCGCCCGGCGTGCGCCGGCCCAGCGCGATGATGGTCAGCGGCAGCGCCGGCCCCGCCGACGCATTCGGGTACGGCGGCACGGTAAGGCCCAGCGCCTCCGGCGCCTCCCGGCCCGACGCTTCGAGCGCCAGCGCGACGAGCGCGCTCGTCTCGGCGCCCACGATCAGGTTGTCGGTGATCATGCTGTCTAATTGGGTGAAGGGACTGCGCTCGTTCTCGGTGAGGAGGGTCGCCGGGTCGATGCCCGCCGCGTGCAGCGCCAGGACCGCCCAGGCGGTTTGCTTGGCGCTGCCAAAGCCGCCGCTGGCCTGCTGCTGTTCGACCAGCCAGCGCACCGCCGCCTGAAACGCCGCCGCTTCGCCGAGGCGGTCGGGCGGCGGGACCGGCGTCGCGGTGACGACGATGGTTTCGCGCCGCACCTGGGTCACCAGCACGGTCACCTCGACCGTGATCTCGTGCGTAATTTCGACCGTCGCCAGGCGGGTGACCTCCGGGACTTCGGGTGTGAGGACGACAAGCTGCGTCACGCGCTCGGTGATGGTGGTGGTACCGCAGCCCGCCGCGAACACGCTCGCGGCAGCGAGCAGCATGGTGAGGATAAAGATCAGCGCCGGTCGCCGGGTCATCGCCGTCAGTTACGGGCCGGGGTCAGACCGGAGGGTCCTGGCAGCCGGCAGCCCACCCATCGGCTCGGCGGCGCGCACCGCGCTGCGGATGGCCGCCGCGACCGCTTCGGCGGCGAACGCGCCGACCAGGTTGACATCTGCCTCGACTTCGCCGGTCGCCAGCGCGAAGAGCGTATCACCGTCGAGCATCGTGTGCGCCGGGCGGACCGCGCGCGCCAGGCCGTCGTGCGCCATCTGTGCGACCTTGTTGGTGTGTTCTTTGCTGAGTTTTGCGTTCGTCGCCACGACGCCGATCACGGTGCTGCTGTTACTGCCGGCGGCAAAGCGCAGAATTTGGCGGCCCTGCGCGCTCTTGAGCACGGCGAGCGTATCGGCGAACCGTCTGCCGTCCGGGGGCATGCGCGTCCCGGCGAGGATCGCTCCCTTCTCGTCCAGCACGTCGCCGACCGCGTTGACCACGACCAGCGCGCCGACGACCAGCCCTTCGCCCAGGTCGATGCTGGCCGTGCCGATGCCGCTCTTGGTGGCAAACGGCGCGCCGAACAGCCGCCCCACCGACGCGCCCACGCCCGCGCCGACGCATCCCTGCGCAACCGGCCCGCTCGATGCGGCGCGGCAGGCCGCCTCGCCCATCGCGGCGTCGGGGCGCACGTCGGCGCGGCCTATGTCCAGGTCGAAGAAAATGGCGGCGGGCACGATGGGCACCTTCGCCACGCGCATCTCGAAGCCGATGCCCTCGGCCTCTAGATAGCGCATCACGCCGCCGGCGGCGTCCAGGCCGTAGGCGCTGCCGCCGGCCAGAACGATGGCGTGCACCTGCTGGACCCAATGCATCGGGCGCAGCAGGTCGGTCTCGCGGGTGCCGGGCGCGCCGCCGCGCTGATCGACGCCGCCGACCGCGCCTTTGCGACACAGCACCACCGTGCAGCCGGTGAGCGCGTCGCGGTCGTGCGCGTGCCCGACTTCGACGCCGGGGACGTCGGTGATGGTGTTATTCATCTTCTGCCTTGCCCTCGTCGTCTTCGTTTTCGCCGCCGCCGAGGTAGATAATGTTTTCGTCTTCGTCGAGCGCGTACTTGGTGTATTCGTCGGGGTCAATTTCGCCCCTACCGCCGCCAAGCAGGTCGAGCGCCTGGGTCTCGTATTCCGGGGACACCAGCACCTGGATGCGTCCTAACGGGCCGAGCGTCAAACCGATGGCGGCGCCGGCGCTCTCGCGCTCGATCCAGGCCGGGATGCCGGCCGCGCGCAGGCTGCTGACCATGATCTCAGCGTGCTCCATGCCCAGCGCCTCGGCGACGACCACCCAATCGGCGGCGGGGTGGTCGTCTTCATCGTTCGGGTCATTTTGCGGCGTAAGGCTTTTGTCCATCTTCGCATCATCTTTCATGGCACGGTAAACGTGCAGGTATTGCCGTGTACCCGCCCCCGCGATGCGGTGCCGCCCTCGCCGGTTACGGTGTGGGTGCCCGACGTTGCGACCCAATAGACCTCAAGCGCCTGACCGCCGCCGCCGCCGACAAGCTCGGTGGTCAAGACCTGACCGTCCAGGGTCAGAATGCCGTAGGCCGGGTCGGCGGCAAGCCGGGCCGGGTCGGTGCCCGGCGTCACGACGCCGTACCACATGTAGACGGTTTGCCCAGCGTAGATCGGTGGGTTGCGGATGCGGCAGGTCATAACGTCGAGCGTGTTGTTGGCGCTAACCGGGCGCGGCGTGGGCGTAGGGGGGAGGGTCGCTTGTTCAGGGATGCCGTCGCATATACCGGAGATGCTCACTAAATCGCTGCGGACCCAAGCGCCGTCGGAGAGCGCCCACCAGGTGAACCCATCCGGGCCGACCATTTGACCGGTGATCCGGGCGGTCTCGCCGGCGGACAGCGCGCCTTCGAGCGGATAATCGGTGCTCGGCCCGCTGCGCCGGCGCACATCTGTCGTTGCGGTAGCAACGCAGGCGGACGTTTCGTCCTGGTACTCGACACGGATGCTGCACGCCTGGATATGCTCCAAGATGCCCGTGTTCTTGGCGTTTCTACAGGCATTTTGCACCAAGAGCTTGGTTGCGTCGCCGGTTTCGCCTATTTGAGCGAGATCAACCAGGGCGGCGTTCTCGCCGACCCGGCCATTTTCGTCGAGCGTGACCGCAAAGGCATCGCCGCGCCGGATGAGTTCGACCGTGTTTGCGCCGAACTGCGCCGTCGCCGTGCCGTCGATGAGCGCGACGACCAAAGCCGTTCCCGAAGGCAGTTCGGCCATGGTAAAGACGACGGTCGATCCGAGCGTGACTTGCATGCCGTTGATCGAGAATGTCACTTGAACCCCTTCCGGGCTTTGCACGACCAGGCCATTAGGCGCTTGCTCGCATGCGGGTAACCCCAGCCCGGCTTTGAAGTGGAAGGCTTGCATCGCGCCGTAGGTTGGGACCGCATTTTCGCCGGCTGTGACCGGGAGCCTCGCCAGAGCGCTTTCATCCGAGACGCCGAGCAAGGAACCGAAGACCCACGCGCCGCCGGTCTCGTGTCGGACTTCGTACCAATCACCGGCGGCGTTGGCGCCGACCAACGCCAGATCGACGCCGGCTTCGACCGTTGCGACGATGTTTGCTTCGGTTGTCGGACGGCTGCGCAGGTTGGCGCGCGTGGCGGCGGTGGCAGTGACCGGGGCAACGGCGCTCATCCGGTCGGGTGCGACCTCGTTTTCTAAGGTCGCGTCGCCCATCAGCAGAAAGGTGATCGCCTGGCCGGGCACGAGCGCCAGCGAACCGGGCCGGAGACTCAGCACGGCGATACCCCACTGCCGGCTGTCTAGATCGAGCGGGGCGGTGGCGATCTGTTTGAGATCGACCAACTCGATGATATCGGCGGGCGCGCTGAAGGCCAGGTCGTCGCGCGCTTCCCAAAAGGCAGCGTCAACCCTTGTATGTCCATAGCATACCTGGCCCGGCGCCAATGTGCCGCACCTATCGCCAATCGTTGCTACTGCGTCGCGGACTATGGACGGACAGGTATCATCCTGTGCAGTGGTCGGAGCCGCGAGCAGCAGCAGCATGACGAGCAGGCATAAGGATTGCTTCATGGTCAACTGCTCCTTTGGTTGGTCTTACGGATACAGCCGGGTCATCCGCCGGGCGTAGGGGACGGTCTCGCGCACGTGCGGCAGGCCGCATACCCAGGCGACTAAGCGCTCTACACCCAGGCCAAAGCCGGCGTGCGGCACCGTGCCGTAGCGCCGCAGATCCAAATACCAGTTGTACGCCGCCGGGTCGATGCCGATTTCTTTAACTCGCTCTTCCAGTATTGCCAGGTCGTGGATGCGCTCGCTGCCGCCGGTGATCTCGCCGTAGCCTTCGGGCGCCAGCAGGTCTACCGAGCGGCACACCTCCGGGCGGCCCGCGACCGGCGTCATGTAGAAGGCTTTGCAGGCGGTCGGGTAGTGATAGACGAACACCGGCTTCTCGAAGCTCTCGGCGATGGCGGTCTCGTGCGGCGAGCCGAAGTCGCTGCCCCACTCCAGCGCCAGCAGGGCTTTCTGTTCGGGGTCGTCGGTGTTCTCGCGGATCTCCGCCAGCAGCGCCAGCGCTTCGTCGTAGCTGATGCGCGGGAAGGGCGGCGTGATCTTCTGCAGGCGGCTGGTATCGCGCTCCAGGTATTCCAGCTCGACGCGCCGCTCGGTGAGCGCGGTCTGGATCACGCTGCTGACAAACTGCTCCTCCATCGCCATCAGGTCGTCCAGGTCGAAGAACGCCATCTCCGGCTCGACCATCCAGAACTCGGCCAGGTGGCGGCGCGTCTTCGATTTCTCGGCGCGGAAGGTCGGCCCGAAGCAGTAGACTTTGCCGAACGACATGATGTTCGCTTCGTTGTAGAGCTGGCCGGTCTGCGCAAGGTAGGCTTGCTCGCCGAAGAAATCCAAGCCGAACAGCGTGGAGCTTTCCTCGCCGGCGTTGGCCGAGATGATCGGCGTATCGACCAGCAGGTAGCCATGCCCGTCCAACCAGTCGCGGATTATTTTAATGAGGGTGGCGCGCACGCGCAAAATCGCCCACTGCCGCGACGAGCGCACCCACAAGTGGCGGTTGTCCTCCAGGAACTCGACGCCGTGCTCTTTGGGTTGGATGGGGTACGGCTCGGCAGTCTGGATGATGGACAGCGCAGCGACGCCGAGTTCGTAGCCGCCGGGGACGCCGGGCGCGCGGTCGTCCTGGCGCACGACGCCGGTCACAGCGAGCGACGACTCTTGGGTGATGCTCTTCGCCGCCTCGAAGACTTCGGGCGCGACGTCTTTCTCAAAAATGACGCATTGCGCAATGCCGCTGCCGTCGCGCACTTGCAGGAATTGCAGCCGGCCTTTGCCCGTCTTGTTATAGAGCCAGCCGCGCACGGTAACCTCTTGACCGACATGGTTGGCGAATTCGGCGATTGGCACGATTGGAGTCACACTGGCCCCCTTTTGAATTAAGACACGAGGTTGCTCTGTTAGGGCCGATTGTAGCTTGCCGGGGAGGCTGGGTCAAGCGGGGGTGGAATCTGTGGAGGCAGGGCGCCGTGCGCCCCGCCCCCATCGGTTAGACAGCGAAGTCCGGTATCAGTTACCCGTAGGGGCAGCCAGTTTGCACAGCTCCTCTGGGGTCAGGAGACCGTCTCCGGGCGTCGCGCACTTTACCGTACCGTTCGCGTTTTCCTGGCTCCAACCGAGCAGGATGTACGCGCCGGGGTCTTCGTCGTCGCTGTCGTCGCCGGGAACCCAGTAACCCCATTCGGTTACGTCTTTGTCTTCCAGATAGAACGATTGCAAGACACCGCCGCTCAGGATCGACCCGGTTCCGTTGATGATCCGGGCCAGTTGTTCCTCGGTCACCGGCCCGCCCTTAACGGCGGCGTAGTTCAGCGTGCTGCCGTTCCACCAGGTCCAGCCCAGGGTTACGAACTGCTCGTTCGTCGAGTCCCAGTAGCCCCATTCGGTCACGCCGTCGTCGAGTTCAACCGAAACCACCTCGCCGGGCAGGTTGGGGAGGTCGCCGGCCAACACGTTGCTGACCGCCGGTATGGCGCCGGCAAAGCTGGTCATATAGACGGAGAGATTATCTTCGCCGCCGGCGGCGGTGCCAAACTCGGCGGGGTAGTGCTGGCTGGGCAGCAAGCTGGGCTGCCCGTCGTCGGGCACGAACCACACACGCACGTTGACTCCATGCGGGTAGTCTGACAATACGGCGTCGATCGGTTGCCCCGCCGAAACCGGGATGGTCGCCATCAAAGAGCCTTCGGGTTGAAACAGCGCGCCGTCGCCGTAGTTGTAGCTGGTGTATATCTCAAGCGTGCCGTTGGTCGGGGCCGCGTCCGATGAATAGAGGTGAATCTCTGCCGCTTCCTGCGCCAGCGCGCCCGGAGCCGAGATCAGCCCGACTGTCAACATCGCGGTTGCTAATAGGGTCTTTAGAAAATGTTTTTGTTTCATGTTTTTTTGTCTCCTGTTTGATGAAGTGAATGTTTGAACTTAAACTTTTATTGATTTTGAGAGAGTATAGCTATGGATCGTGAATGTCCTCCTTTAGGAAAGCAGAAAATCCTTCAACCTTGCTGCATGATAACAGGGAAAAGTTACATCATCTTTACAATTGCCCTACAGTTCCGTAAGGTGGGTTGCTCAAGCGCGCGCGGAAATTCCTTGCGGATATCTTCAGCATCGAGATGAACCCGGCAGCGGCGGGTGATATAATATCGACCAGTTGACGGAGCGCCGATTTCTTGTGCGGCCTCAAACTGACAGGTATCGGCGGGGGATGTCAGACCGATGACCAAACCGACGGCGTCCGTGGCTCTATCCCAGGCTGCTCAAGCGCGATGTCCCCGAATAGGGGTGCGCGAACAACCTGTAACTACTTTCTCCCCCTCTCCCCTAAATCCCCTCGCCCACAAGGGGCGAGGGGACTTTCGGAGCGGTTCCGGCCCCCTTTCCCCCCTTGTG
>JAFGMM010000232.1 GCA_016927535.1 Anaerolineae bacterium | reverse complement strand
TGCAGTTGCCTTCGGCTTGTGGTTCGTCGGACCAACGCCCACAGGAGACTTTCACTCCCCAATCATCGCCCATGCCGGGCGTACAACCTGCGCCCCCGACCTCACGGTCAGGGGCGCGCTGCACACCGCGTCGCACAGCAACGCCTACGAATCCTTCCACCGCACCGGCGGCACCACCTTCGCCTTCTTGCCCACCTCGTACCAGCCCAGCGCCGCCAGCATCGTCAGCATCGCCTCCGCGAGCCGCTGCACCGTGCGCAGCGCCTCTGCCATCTCCGGCTCGATCTGCAAGAAACCCGCGCTCAGCGCCAGGCCCACCATCACCGCCGACACCGCCAGCGTGATGTAGCCGCCGTAGCCCTCCGGCAAGCCCAGCCGCGCCCCGATGACCTTAATCGCCTGCGCTGCCGCCACAGTCACCGGCGCGAGCGCCAGCCCCGCCACCGCCAGGTTATTGAACCAGACCGGCAGTTCCACACCGTCCATCTCGATCACCTCCTATACATTTCTTCCATTTCTGTTATTCGCGTTATTTGCGTTATTCGCGGTTCCCCTCCCAACACCCCACCAACCGCCGCTCCAGGTCCGCGAGCATCTGCTCGGTGTGCCGGTCCTCTTCCAAGATCTCGCGCAGCCCGTTGAGCGCCTCGGTGTTGGCGCGGAAGGCGTCGAGCATCAGGTCGAGGCGGCGGTCGCCCTCCGCGCCCAGCGTCTTGAGCGCCTCGGCATACTTGCGGTCGTCGTCGCGCTTCCAGTTGAGCACAATCACCGCGATGACCGCGCCCAACCCCAGCGAAGCAATCTGTGCAAACTCAAACGCCATAGACATCCTCCACCGCCGGCGCAAAACCCTGCGCCACCGCCAGGTGACTCACGACCCGCGCCAGCGCCATCACCTGCTCGCGCAGGTCGTCCACCGTGTCAGCAGCGGCGAGATCGGCGAGCAACGTAACCAGGTCGGCAGCGTTCACCGCGCCGGTCGCCGCCGCGCAGCGCGCATTCGCCTCGGTCTGCACAGCCTCGACGCTCGACGGCTGCGTGTGATCGTGCGCCAGCACCGTCGCTTCCGCCAGGGCTTCGTCGCTCACGGTCGCGCCGTCCGTCAGATGGACACGCACACCGTCGCCGTCGGTGCTCACGCCCAGGTAGGCCGCGCCCAGCGCGGCGCGCAGTTCCTCGTCCAGGCGCGGCGTATGAACATCCGGCGCATTACTGATCCGGTACGATTTCATCTCTATCTCACCTCCTAAAGCTCAATAGCCGAAAGCTGGGTGGCATAAGCTCCCGTTGCGGAGAACAGGGTAGCAGTCCCGGTTGCGACCTTCCACTGGAGCTTGATCGTGTGCGAAGCGGCGCTCAAGCCCGTGACCAGCACCGCAAACGACAGATTTTGCAGCTCTCCCGTGGCCGCAGCAGTTATCATGATGCCTGCGACGCCGCTCACCCGCGAACCGTCAACGGCGATATCCAGGTAGATGGAACCGTTGCTGACCGAGTGCGAACCATAGCCGCTGAACACCACCAACACCGGCCCGCCGTAGGTCGTGAGGGTAATCGCCAGGTTCGTCGCGTCCACGTCCACCCAGCTTGTCGATGTGGTCGTGTAGTTTGAACTGTTTACCCGCAGGATGCACTGGTGACTCGGGTTCAGCAGATACTCCATATTGGCTTTGAAGTGCGTGTCGTACCAGGTCTCATCCATTTGATCGCCGGTGTTTTTATCCGGTATATTCGTCCATGCCATTGCCTTACCTCCCGTTAAAATCCAAGTTTCGTGTTCTGCCCCAGTTCGTCGCGCCCGGCCACGCCCAGCAGCCACGCCTTGAACGGCGGCAGCGGTTCGAGCATCCAGGTGCAGGCGTGGCGCGCGCCGCCCTCCGCCAGCTTGTGATGCTCGGCGATGATAAAATACTCGGCGCTGCTCAGCGCGGTCTGCGTCTCGCTAATCTCCACCACATCGTACAGCGTGCATGCCAGGATGTGCTCGATGTGTACGTCGCCGATCAGCGTCACCGCCGCCACATGTACCGCCGGGTCTTTGTGCATCATCAGCAAGTAGCGCGCCATCGCGTAGCCGGTCACCGGGTCGTTGAGCAGCGGCGCATCCGCCATCAGGCGGCGGCGCTGGTAGCGGCTGATGCTCTCGCCGTCGGACGCGGCGAACTCCTCCGGGTTGAACGCCTTAAGCGGCGTGCCGCGCAGTTGCAGACTCGTGATGTAGATCGGCCCCGGCGCCGGCGCGCCGGCCCCGTTCACCTGCCCCCACTTGAACGTGATCGCCGCGCCGGTCGCCAGCGCCGCCACGCTCACGCTCAGGCGCGAATCGCTGGTATAGTCGGCGCCGGCGCCGTCGTTCTTGCCATTCGCGGTGAAGTCGGTAACTGGCGCCGGCGTGATGACCGTGGTCGCGCCGTGCCGCCGGCCCTCGTCGTCGATGAAAACCGCGCGGATCGTGCGCTCGCTGTTCGCCGCCAGGCGAAGCGCGCTGCTCCGCTTGGTCCACAGCACCGACCCCGCCGTTCCTTCCACGCGCGGATCCATGCGGACGATGATCTCGTTGTACAAGCTATCCATCCCCTCGTGATAGACCAGGCCGGCCATCGTATCGTCCAGCGCCGCCGCCGTGCTGTGCACCTGCTGCGGCCAGTGCCGGTCCAGAAAGCGCGCCTTGCCCTCGCGGGTAAAGTGGAACTTGCCGTACTCGCTCGCGCAGGTCTGGCGAATCGCTTCGAGCGCGGTCGTGGTTTCGGGATACCAGGTATCGCCGGCGTGTGCGAAGGTCTCGCGGCCCGTCTCGAAGTCCCGGTAGAGGCTCGCGCCGCCCAGCCGGGTCGTCTGCCCAAGCTCCATGTGTCCCGGCACACCCAGCAGCCAATAGCCGTTCAGCGCCGGCGGCCACGCCACCGCCTGCACAATCGCGTCGATGATCTCGTCGGCGCGCTTGTTCTCCAACAGCTCAAGCCCCAGCGGGTAATCCTCCAGCAGCGCCACCGGGTCGATGCCGTGCAGCGTCGCCCGCTGCTCGCCGCGCCGGCCCGCGCCTGGCGCGATGCGCCACAAGTAGCCGTAGAACAGCGTGTACGTAGCGCCGTCATAAGTCGCCTGCACGCGCACATAGCGCATCGGCTTCAGATCGCCGTACAGCGGCCCCGGCGCATACTCCGGCGCGAAACGCCGGTCGCGGTTGTCCACGATCAGCTTCAACCAGCCGGGCGCTGCCGTGCGGTCATACGCCGCCGCGCAGCCGGTGCGCCACTCCGCCTCGACCACGTAGTCGCTGATGTCCTCGCCCGTGTCCGAGAAGTCGCCGTCGTTGTCCCAGTCGATTTGAACTGTGTAGCTTGCTCGCACCATACCACTCTCCTTAACGGGCATTCAGCCCTGCCCCTACGCCGGGCGAGCCGGCGGCTCGCCCGGCTCATCACTCATCACTAATCCTCCAGCGTCGGCTTGTACGTCTCCTCCCACGTCAAGATCAAATCCTGGCGTAGGTAGCGCACACCGCCGCCCGGCGACTTCTCGACCTGCACCGGCCCGCCCGCTTCGATGAAACTGCGCGCCACGCCGTCCATGCCGTCCAGCGCGCGGTACTTATCGAACGCCTCCAGCGCGTCCTGCCGCACCGACGCGAGCGCCTGGTAAGCCGACGGGTCGGCGTAGCGCACCCACAGCTCGATGATCGTCGTCCACTTCGTAGCAACGTGCGCCAGCGTGCTGAGCAGGCGCGTGCATGGCCCCGGCTTGAGGAAGGCATACTGCGCCGCCGCGCCGCCGTCGAGCCGCCCGTAGCCGCCCGCCGGGTTGTCGTTCGCCAGGCTGACCGAGTTGGCCGCGTCGAAGGCGCTGGCGGTGCGCAAGATGGTAAGCGCGTTGCTTTCGCCGGTTGCGTAGCTCATCGTTTGGTCACCTCCTTTGGAACATACTCCGGCTGAAGCGCGGCGTGCGCACCGCTGCATCATCGCCGCGCTCGCCGGCCGCGCGCTCGCCGGTGAAGACCAATCCCTGCGACACAACGTCATCGACCGCGCAGCCCAGCCGCTTGAAGCCCGGCCCGTTCTGGCGCGCGAAGCGCATCGCCGAGTCCGACAGCCCGGCAAACCCCGCGCCCGTGTTGCCATCTGCTTCGACGCCGGCCTCGCCGCTCCAGTCCAGCGACTCGCGCGTCAGTTCGACCATGTTCACCACCTGCGCGACGACCCACTCGTCACAGACCAACTTTGCATCGGCCTGGACGATGGGAATGCTGAAGCCCATATGCGCCAGGCCCGCGTTCAGCGCCGCCGACGCCCGGTCAACCATCTTCTCGACCTCGCTCAGCGTGGGGCGCGTGGTGCTGTTGAAGGCGCTCGCGCCGTCGAGCAGATGGCGCGTGAACGCCTGCACCTCACCGACCGACCCGTAACTGTTCGCTCCTATTGCCATTCCGACCTCCTCGCTTTCTCTTCCCGGTATTTATCGACCCGGCGCTGCCGGTTGCTCTCGTCCACCAGGTTGCACCACCTCGACGCGAGCCGGCCCTGCGACGGCGCCAACCCGCCCCAGTTGACAAAGTGGGGCTGAGGGACGCGGTGCGTGTCATCGCTGCCGCACACCGGGCAGGGCCACGTCATGCCGCAGGCCGAGATCGTGTGTGTGACCTCGAAGCAGGCGTCGCACTCCTCACAGTGATAGATATAGACGGGCATCACGCCACCTCCGTTAACACAGCCCGGCTATCGAGCCGGCCGGCAACCAGCCCTTCCCACTCGCGCACACTCTGCGCCACGTCGTAGCGGCTTTCGGCCAAGCGCCGGTTGTGCAGCCCCACCTCGGCGCGGAACCGCGCCCGGTGCAGCAGCAGCTTGAGCAGCTCTGGGTTCTCGCCGTCGGCGGTGGGCAGGCCGGCCCACCACGCGCTCACCTGCTTATTCAGGCTTTTCATCCGGCCCCACGGCCCCGGATACGCCGGCGTCAGCGCCACGTCGGCCTCACACAATTCGTCGTGGAAGGTCTCCAGGTGCCAGCGGTGGTATTCCACGTCCACGCCGTCGATCTGGATATCGCGCCCGTGCGCGCCGTCGTCGAGCACGCGCAGCCGGAAGCGCACACCCTCCGCCGCCAGGCGGTGCAGCGTCAGCAATGCGCCGCTCAGCGAAGGCAGGCGGTTCCAGCTTTGCCCGAACCACAGCAGCACCGGCCACGGCTTCGCGCGGTGCTTCTTGATCGTGGGGTGAAAGGCCGGCTTCATCCGGTCGGGGATGACCGTGGACGGCCACCCCAACGTATGGCGCAGGTCCGCCGCCAGCCCGTCGCTGCTGACCACGATGTGATCGACCAGCGGCAGGAATTCGCGCGCCTCCCTGGGGCGCAGCCACCACACCGGGTCGCACACGTCCCAGATCACGCGCTGGCCGCGCGCGCGGCAGGTCTGCGCCAACGCCTGGACCTCCGGGCCGCACGGCTTGGGGAAGACCACCGCGTCATAGCCGCCATGCACAGACCCGGCGGCCAGCGCATCATCAAGCTGCACACAGCCGGCCTGCGGCATCGCCTCCGCCACCCACCACGCGCGGTAGCGGCTGCTCGGCCATTCGATGGGGCCCTGCGCAAGGAAAAGTAGCTTCATGTCACATCTCCTGTATCTGGCCGGCCAGGCCATCGACCCGCTCGCGCCACGCCGCCCGCATCGCTTCGATCTGCGCAGCGACGTGTTCGCACATCGCCGCGCTCGCGGTGAAGTCGTCCGGCGTGAGCGGGTAGTTGATGTAATGACCGGAGCGCGCGTCGGGGTCGCCCCAGATCGGGAAACCGGCCTGCCGGACGAAGAAGCCGAACCGGATGTCCGAGCCGACCACGCCGCTCTTGTCGGCGCGCAGCGGGCGCAGCGACTCCGCGCCGCACAGCACCGCCGCCAGGTCGTAGGGCCACACGTCCATGTCGTCCTCGATCACGAACGGCTCACCCTTCAGCAGCGGCGCGACGCCCTCGAACACGCAGCGGTGGATCAGCACCGCGCCCCAACCGGTCGCGCCCAACCTCACCAACGCGCCCGGCGGCGGCGCGGCGGTTACCGGCTGCATCGGCCAGTTAAAGCCGGGGTCATCCTCGAACCAGATATGCTGCACCGGCGCATAGGCCCGCTTCACGTACAGGCCGCTCACCATCGGCAGGCCGTGCGCGCGCAGCCGCTCCAGCAGGTCGGGCGGGTGCTGCATATCCAGGTCGAGCAGCAGGATGAAATCATGGTCCGATGCCAAAAACATCTCGATGAGCTTCTGCCGGCCTTCGTAGCCTTTGGTCGGCGTCAAGATCACGGGGCCGCCGTCGCCGGGCCGGCGCCGCATCCCGATGACGCTTGCGACCGCTGCGACCGGCTGCATCTCTGCGCCCACCGCTCCGATGTACACACTTCCGGTTAACATCACTGCCGTCCTTTCGTTCTTTCTCTTTTCCCCCTCTCCCCCATCCCCTCTCCCACAAGGGGCGAGGGGAGCGCCAAGAGGTACGAGGGCGTTAGAGACATATCTTTCCATGTCGCATGATCTGGTTCCCCCTCTCCCACAAGGGGAGAGGGGGCCAGGGGGTGAGGGGAACCCCTACACGATATCGCTGAAGAAGTAGCCGCCGTCCGCCGCGACGAGCTTCTGGTCGTACTGCATCTTGGCGCGCAGCACATTGCTCTCGATGCGCTCGTCGCGCCAGCGGTAGATGCTCCCCGCGCCGCCGCCGTCCGGCCACACGAAGGTGTAGCCCGCGCTCGGCGAGAGCAGGCCCGGCGTGGGATTGGCGTAGCAGACCAGGCAGTCGTCGTCGATCACCGGGCTGAGCGCTTCGGTCTGGCCTTCGTTGTTCGTCGCATAGATCGCCTCGCTCACCAGGTACTTCTCCACACCGAAGACCGCCGCCATCGCCGCGTTGACGTTCTCCATCGTCGCGGCCTCGCTGTACTTCACGCGGTCCAGGATGTCGGGATGGTTCAGCAGCGCGTCGTGCACGATCAGACCCATCGCCATCGTGTTGGCCGGGCGGCCAATCGCCTGGGCGACGGTGCGGCGCGCGGTGCGCACGTCGGCGATGGGGTCAGAGCTTGCGCTCTCGTCCCAATCGGTCGCGGCAGTGTTGCTTGTGCCCCACACGCCGGTCTTCATGAAGTCGGCGGCGAAGCCGATCTCGCGCTTGAGGAGCATTTGCTGAGTCAGCCACTCCATGCCGTCGCGGTCCAGGTCGATAGGGTTGTCCGCCGCCGCCGCGATTTCGTCCGGGATGGCGTGCTCCAGCGAGAACTGCTCGGT
>JAFGMM010000231.1 GCA_016927535.1 Anaerolineae bacterium | reverse complement strand
TTTCCCCCTCGCCCCGGCGTGGGCGAGGGGGCCAGGGGGTGAGGGGAAGAATTGGCATTGTCAATCATCGTCTTGACCAACACACTTATTTGCATTATTCGCGGTTAAAAACCTGGATCGCCTATGACTGACGCTCAAAACACACCCACCGGACCGATTGGAGCGGCGCGGCGCGCCGCACACCTGACCCGCGAGAATCTGCTCATCGCGGCGCTGCTGGCGCTGACCCTGCTCGCGGCGGCCTATCTCCGCTTCGTCGGGCAGAACTGGGACGAGTACACGCACCTGCACCCGGACGAGCGCTTTCTGACGCAGGTCGCGTCGGCGCTCGGCACAGCGACCCTGTTCTCGACCGACCCGGAAACCCCCGGCTACTTCGATACCGACCGCTCGCAGCTCAACCCAAACAACGTCGGCTTTGGCTTCTACGTCTACGGCACCTTGCCGCTGTTCATCGTCAAGGGCGCGGCGTCTATCGTCGCGGCGCTTACCGGCGACCCGGTGCACATCGGTTACAGCGGCGTGCACCTGATCGGGCGCAGCGTCTCGGCGGCGGCGGACCTGATAACGATTCTGTTCACCTTCTTGATCGGACGGCAGTTGTTCAATAAGTGGGCCGGGCTGCTGGCGGCGATGTTCTACGCCGGCGCGGTGCTCCCGATTCAGCTTTCGCACTTCTTCACCGTAGACGCCTTCACCACGCTGACCGTGACGGCGACGATGTGGTTTGCCGTCCGCGTCCTGGACGGCGACCGGTGGTACGACTACGCCGGCTTCGGTGTGCTGTTCGGCGCGGCGGTGGCGTCGCGGGTGAACGTCGTGCCGCTTGCGGGGGTGCTGGTATTGGCGGCGCTGGTGCGCGTGCTGCCGGTCCTGGAGGTGGGGATTGCGCCGGGCGAGCGCCAGCGCATCCTGGTGCGCGGCTTCGGGCTGCTGGTGTTGGCAGGCGTGATATCGGTCGTGGTGTTCCGCGTGGCGATGCCCTACGCCTTCGCCGGCCCGAACCTCTACAATGTCTCGATCAACCCAAGCTGGATGAACCAGATGCAGACCGTGGCGGCGCAGGTATCGGGGCAGGCAGACTTCCCGCCTAACCACCAGTGGGCCAGCCGCACGCCGTACCTCTTTGCGCTGGAGAACATCGTCGTGTGGGGGCTGGGCGTCCCGTTGGGCGTGATGGCATGGCTCGGCTGGGCGTGGGGCGTGTGGCGGGTGATCCGGGGCCGGCCCGGCTGGACGCGCCCGCTGCTCCCGGCGGCGTGGATTCTCATCTACTTCGGCTGGCAGGGCCGGCAGTGGGTGATGAGCATGCGCTACTACGTCATCCTCTACCCGCTGTTGTGCGTCCTTGCCGCGTGGATTCTGCTGGAGATGCTGAAGGCGGCGCGCCGGCTTGGGCAAGGGCAAGGCGTCGCCTTGCTCCTACAGAGGTCCTCGACGCGGAGGGTTGCGGTAGCGGGCGCGGCGGCGCTGCTGGCGCTCACGCTTGGCTACACTGCGCTTTATGCTTATGGCTTCACCGGCATCTACCGGCGCACCTTTACGCGCGTGGCGGCCTCCGAGTGGTTCCGTGACAACGTGCCGGGCGACGTGGGCTTCTACATCGAAGGCGCGGACGGCGCGCGCAAGCTGGTGAGCCTGGCCTTCCCGAACAGCCCATGGCAGACCGGCGACGACGAGGTGATCGACACCGACGCGGAGTTTGTCGCCAGCGCCAGCCGCTTCGACAACACGCAGCCTTACCCGGTGGGCTTCACTGCGCCCACCGGCGGCGTGGTGACGAGCGTGATCGTCCCGCACCTGGGCGACCCGCTGCGCGACCCCGGCGCGGAGACCTTCCGCGTGAGCA
Source organism: Anaerolineae bacterium (assembly GCA_016927535.1). Taxonomy (GTDB): domain Bacteria; phylum Chloroflexota; class Anaerolineae; order Aggregatilineales; family JAFGMM01; genus JAFGMM01. The sequence continues at coordinate 35,864 of JAFGMM010000231.1, read as the reverse complement.
TCGCCAACGACCCGGCGGGCACGGAGGTACTCGGCGCGGGCCAGATTACGGCGGATTTCGGCGCGCCGGCGTATCCGCTGGGCGATGCGGTCGAGATCGCGCTAGAGGAGCCGGTGCAGCTTGAGGCGGGCGGATATTACTACCTGGTTGTGCAAGCCCTGGGGGGGCAGCCCATCACCACGGCGGGCGCGGTCATCGCCGACGAGGGGCCGTGGGACGACCCGGTGCCGCACAAGGTCGATAGCTGGGACGGCTTCGGCATGGGCTACTACCAAAGTCTGCGCATGCATATGGCCTACGAAGACGTGGAATTCAAGCGCGAACTGATGCTCTACAACCTCGACCGCGCCGATTACATCACCATCAGCAGCAACCGCTTCTACGATTCGCTCGCGCGCAACCCGCTGCGCTGGCCGATGAGCATCCGCTATTACCAGGCGCTTTTCTCCGGCGAACTGGGCTACGAGCTGGTGCGGGCGTTCTACTCCTTCCCCGGCGTCGGCCCCATCGAGCTTTACGACCGCTTCGCCGAGGAAGCTTTCCACGTCTACGACCATCCGATTGTGCTGGTCTTCCGCCGGGCCGAGAACTACGACCCGGCGCGGGCGCGCGCCATCCTCGAATCGATTAACCTGGACGAGGTCGCTGCCAACGGGCGCCCGCGCGCCGACGCCGCTTCTAAGTCGCCGACGCTGCTGCAACTGCCGGAGCAGATGTGGCAGCAGCAGACCGCCGGCGGCACCTGGTCCGAGCGCTTCGACGCGGAGGGTCCCTTAAGCACGAGCGATCTTTTCGCGGTGCTCGCCTGGTGGGCGCTGGTGCTGGTGCTGGGATGGGCGGCGTGGCCGGTGTTGTTCGCGGCGCTGCCCGCCCTGGCCGATAAAGCCTACCCGCTGGCGAAAGTGCTGGGATTGGTCGTCATCGGGTGGCTGCCGTGGGCGCTGACCGGTCTGGGCCTGCCGCTGTGGAACCAGGCCGGCGTGACGCTGGCGTTTGTGGCGCTGGCGCTGTTCAGCATGGCGCTGCTGGTCTACCGCCACCAAGCGATCACCGCGTATGTGCGCACGCGCTGGCGGTGGCTGCTGGTCTTCGAGTTGATTACCTTCGGCCTGTACCTGTTCTGGGTATACATCCGCATGAACAACCCCGACCTGTGGCATAACATCACCGGCGGCGAGAAGCCGATGGACTTTGCGTATTTCAATGCGGTGCTGCGCAGCACCACCTTCCCGCCGCTCGACCCGTGGTTTGCCGGCGGGTACATCAACTACTACTACTTCGGCTACGTGATCGTGGGCGCGCCGGTGCTGCTGCTGGGCGTGACGCCTGCCGTCGCTTACAACCTGATTATCCCCATGCTCTATGCTCTGACCGGCATCGGCGCGTTTTCGGTGGCGTTCAACCTGGCGGCAGGGCTGCGGGCGCGCGTCCCGAAAGATGGCATGAATCGCTGGGTGAGCCGGCACACCAGCCCGTGGGCGGCCGGCGCGGCGGCGCTGATCCTGGCGGTGGTGTTGGGCAATCTCGATACGCCGCGCGTGCTCGCGGGCGGCCTGGCGAAGACCGGCGGCTGGGATGTCTACACCCAACCGTCGCCCGCGTTCGCGCAGATCACGGAGGGCATAAACCGGGTGCTCAGCGGCGCGCCGCTGATGGTCGCGCCGCATCATTGGTATTGGCAGCCGAGCCGCGTGCTGGAGTCCTTCCACGGCAACGCGATTAACGAATTCCCATACTTCACGTTTCTGTATGCCGACCTGCACGCGCACATGATCGCCATGCCGATGACGCTGCTGGTGATGGCCTGGGCGGTGGATCAAATCCAGGGCGCCGAACAGAAGCGCGGCTGGTTCTTCAACGGCTTGGCGCTGGCGCTCGGCGCGCTGATGGTGGGCCTGCTCAACCCAACCAACCATTGGGACTGGATCACTTACATCCTGGCGGCGGTGCTGGTCCTATCGTTCGCTAACCTGCTGCGCTTCCTGCGCGATATCCGGTGCTCGCTGTGGGCGTGGCTGGGCGCGCGCTGGTGGCATGCGGGGCTGATCGGGCTGCCGGGGCTGTACGTGCTGGGTATGGCGGCGCTCACGCTGGTGTCGAACAACCCGGTTACGTGGATCACGTATGCCCTGGCCGGCGCGGTGCTGCTGGCGGCGCTGAGCTTCGCGCGGCTGGAAGCGCCGGTCAAGCGCTTCGCGGTGCGGTGGACCGGCGAGGTGTTGGCCTTCTTCGGGATGATGATGCTGGCGGCGCTGCCGTTCGACGAGTGGTTTGATACGGCCTACAGTTCGGTGCAGTTCTACCAGAGCGGCGACGTGACCCCGCTGTGGGCCTACCTGGACATGCACGGTATTTTCTTGTTCCTGGTCGCCAGTCTGCTGGTCTGGGAGACGGGCGTGTGGTTGGCGCGGACGAAGGTCGGCGCGCTGCGCGGCAAGTTCTGGCTCGTCATGGCGGTTATCGGGTTGGTCGCCGGGGCGCTGTTGGTGGCGATTTTCCTGGCGTTCGCCGGCATCGAGACGCCGGATCGCGGCATCGACCCGGACACCGGCGCTTACTACCGCCACCACTACCAATCCCTGCTGGCGTCGGTGCCGCTGCTGCTGTGGGCGGTGCTGCTGTTCTTCCGTTCGGGCCAGGGCCGCGAGAAGCAGATGGTGCTGGCAGCGATGGCGCTGGCGCTGGCAATTACTATCGGCGTCGAGTTCCTGGTGTTGGTGGGCGATATCGGGCGGCAGAACACGATCTTTAAGTTCTACATCCAGGTGTGGCTGCTGTTCAGCGTGGCGGGCGGCACGGCGGTGACGTGGCTGCTCCGCGCCAGCGACCGCTGGCACGCTGCGCCGCGCTTCGTGTGGACGCTGCTCCTCGCGCTCCTGGTGACCGTGGGCGCGCTGTTCCCGATCACCGCGACGCGCGGCAAGTTCACCGACCGCTTCTCGCACGACGCGCCCAAGACGCTCGACGGCATGGCGTATATGCAGTACACGGTGCACGGCGAGAACGGCCAGTACTTCTCGCTGCGCGAGGATTACGACGCGATCCGCTGGATGCAGGACAACATCCAGGGCACGCCGGTGATTTTAGAAGCGCACCTGGGCGAGTACCACTGGGGCGCGCGCGTTTCGATCTATACCGGCATGCCCACCGTGCTCGGCTGGAACCACCACCAGCGCCAGCAGCGCTCGATTGTGCCGCAAAGCTGGATATGGGACCGCGCGACCGATGTGGGCACCATGTACAATTCGACCGATATCAATCAGGTCTGGCTGATGCTGCACCGCTACGATGTCTCGTACATCGTGATCGGCGAGACCGAGCGCGCCACGTATGACCCGGCGGGCCTGGCGAAGTTCCAGGCGATGGCGGAGGCGAATCTGTTGGCGCGGGTGTACGCGAGCGAATCGGGCAATACGGTGATTTATGCGGTGGGGGGGTAGCGCGTGACCGAACTCGAAATCTTCCGCCTCTGGCTGTATCGCTCCGGTCACCAGATTGCAAGCTGGTGGCTGCTCGTGACGCTCGTCGGGCTTGCGGCGTGGCCGCTGCTGTTCCGCTTATTGCGCCGCCTGCCCGACCGGGGCGTCACATTGGCGCGGCCCGCCGGGATTTTCCTCAGTGCGTTCGCGCTGTGGTTCCTGGGGAGCCTGGGCCTGCTGCGCAACGACGCGAGCGGCGCGGCTTTCGCCTGGGCGCTGGTGTTGATAGTCAGCATAATCGCGTACTTTGGGATGCGCAGCCGCGACGACCCGGACGCGAGCATCGGCGCGTGGCTGCGCGCCAATTGGCGCGTCGTGCTGGCGGGCGAGCTGGTCTTCGCGGTGATGTTCTTCGTGTGGGCGGTGGTGCGCGCCTACGACCCAAACATCGCCGGCACCGAGAAGCCGATGGAGATGGCGTTCATCAATGCCATCCGCCGCAGCGCAACCTTCCCGCCTAACGACCCGTGGATGTCCGGCTATGCCATCAGCTACTATTACTTCGGCTACGTGATGATCGCAGCGCTGGCCGGTCTCTCCGGCGTGGTGAGCGGCGTCGCGTTCAACCTGTCCAGTGCGCTGTTCTTCGGCCTGACCGGCGTCGTGTCCTACGGGCTGGTGTTCAACCTGGTGCACGGGCGGCGCAGCGCGGAGGCCGAGCGCGGGCGTCCCGCTGCTCTTCAAACCGCTGCGCTCCTCCTCGCCTTGCTGGGACCGCTGTTCGTGCTGGTCGTCGGCAACCTGGGCGGCCTGACGCATCTGGTCTGGACGCAGCGCATCCCGCCGGACGATTTCTTTACCTGGTTGGATGTCCGCCGCTACAATACCGGCCTGCCCGCGCAGGTGGTGCCGCATGTGCAGTGGAATGCGCAGGCCGGCTGGGTGTGGTGGTGGCAGTCGTCGCGGGTAGTGCACGATGTGGACTTTCTCGGCGTGACCGCCAACGAGGTCATCGACGAGTACCCGCTGTTCAGCTTCCTCCTCAGCGACCTGCACCCACACGTGCTGTCGCTGCCCTTCAGCTTGATGGCAATCGGCCTGGCGCTTAACCTGGTGCGCAGCCGCGCCGGGCTGGACCGCTACCAGATCATTTTCTACGCGCTGTTCCTGGGCGGGTTGATCTTCCTCAACCTGCTCGACGGGCCGCTGTACATGGTCTTCATGGTGGGCGCGGAGGTGCTGCGCCGCCTGATCATGTATCAGGGGCGGCTCAAGTGGTTCGACTGGGTGTACGCTGCGCTGTTCGGCGCGGTGACCGGCGGGTTGGCGCTGCTGTTCTACCTGCCGTTCCTGGTCGGGTTCCGCTCGCAGGCGAGCGGCCTGCTGCCGAACCCCATGTTCCCGACGCGCTTCCAGCAGTTCTTCGTGATGTTCGGCCCGTTCCTGCTCATCATTGTATTCTTCTTGATCGTCGAGCGGCGGCGCGGGTACGGCCATCTGAACTGGCGGCTTGCCGTCACGCTGACGGCGGCGGTGCTGGCCGGGCTGGTGGTGGCGATGGTGATGCTGGGCCTCGTGGCGCTGGTCGACCCGGAGGTGCAGCGCTTCGCCGGGGGCATGGCGGCGCAGGTGGGCGATGCAGGGTCGGCGCTCCTGGCCGTGCTGGGCCGCCGCCTCGACCCCATGTACGCGCTCACGTCGATTGTGCTGGGCGCGTTCATCGTGGTAGTCATCGCGCGGCTGTTCGGGCGGCGCACCCCAATCGACTCCGCAGAAGCAAGCGACGACGCGCAGATGGCGAAGCCGCCCGCCGCGCCGGGCTGGGCCGGCGTTCTGCTGGCGCTCGGTCTGGCCGGCTCGCTGACCCTGACTCTGCTGTTCGGCGCGGCCCAGGCCGGTATGCCGGCGCTGGCGACCGGTCTGCTGTCGGGCTTATGCGCGGGCGCGCTGGTGTATGTGCTGGTGCAGGGGATCTGGCAGGCGAGCACGGCGCCGGGGCGTGCGCTGCCCTCGGCCACGTTCAGCGCCGAGTCGGGCTTTGCGCTGCTGCTGATCGGCGCGGGCGCGGCGCTGACGCTGCTGCCCGACTATATCTACGTGACGGACAATTTCGGCACGCGCATGAACACGATCTTTAAGTTTTATTACCAGGCGTGGGCGATGTGGGCCATCGCGGGCGCGTATGCGGCTTACAGCATCCTGGGCGAGTGGGTCGCCGAGACCGGGACGACGCTGCCGCGCTGGCTCACAGTGGGGCGGTGGGCGCTGCGCCTGGCGATGGCGTGCCTCGGGCTGGCGATCCTGGCGTCGGGCGAGCTGGCCCGCGCGCTGCTGGCTGCGCTCGGCGTGGTCATCTTCTACGCCGCCGTCGAGGCGGCGATGGCGGCGGCGCTGGCCTACACCGAGCGCCGGGGGCGGGTCGCGTGGGGGCCGGTCGTCATCCAAAACGTGTTCAGCCTATATTTGATGATCGGCCTCGCCGCCGGGTTGATCGCGCCTATCGCCGGCGTCCTGGCCGACACCGATTACTTCCGGTCGATCTACCACGAGGAACTCGACCCCACGACCGGCGAGATCGTGCTGCACATTGACCGGCCCCGGCTCGACGGCACCGAGACGATGTTCCGCCTGCCCGACGACGAGGCAGCCATCGCGTGCCTGAGCGCATACGAGAAGGGCGACGACGCCGTAGTCGCCGAGGCGGTCAGCTACAAGGCGTACAGCCAATACACGCGCGTCGCCACGCTCAGCGGCATCCCGACCGTAATGGGCTGGCGCAACCACGAGGGCCAGTGGCGCGGCGCGACCTTCGGTGAGGTGGCCGGCTCGCGCGAGTCGGATATGGACCGGTTTTACAAGGCCCCTCGCCTCGAAGACATCCAGGACATCATCGACCGCTACGAAATCGACTATATCTTCGTCGGCACGTTGGAGCGCCAGGACTTCGGCGACAGCGGCGGCCTGGCAAAGTTCGAAACCCTCGACGCCATCTGCCGGCACGGCGACTCGGTCGTCTATTTGACCCACCGGGAGAAGTAGGATGAGCACTGTGCTTGAATCGACACCCGCTGAAGAAGTAACCCCACCCGCCGCGCGCGCGCCGGGCTTCGCCATCACTGGCGAGACGGTCGCGTACATCGTTATCGCGGTGGGCGCGGCGCTGCTGCGCCTGCTGGACCTGGGCGCGACGCCGCTCAGCGACGCCGAGAGCTACCACGCGCTGGCCGCGCTGCGCGCCGTCGATTCCGGCGTGGCCGGGCCGGCGCTGCCCCCCGCGAGTCCGGCGCTGTTCGCCGGACAGGCGCTCACGTTCGGCTTGCTGGGTGCGGACGACCTGACCGCGCGGCTGCCGGTGGCGCTGGCCGGCGTGGCGCTGGCGCTGCTGCCGATCTTGTGGCGCCGGCAAATCGGCGTGCTCAACGCGCTGGGGTTCAGCCTGCTGCTGACGCTCTCGCCGGCGGCGATTGCGGCGGCGCGCAACACCGACGGCGCGACGCTCACCGCGTGCCTGGCGATGCTGGCGGTGTGGCTGTTCGGGCGCGCCTTTGCGCCGGGCGCGGGGACGGCGTGGCGGGTAGCGCTGGGCGTGGTCGTCGCAGCGATGCTGCTGTTGGTCGAGCCGGGCGGCCCGCTGATGGGGTTGGCGATGGCGGGCGGGCTGCTGCTCCTGGCATGGACGGGCAACAGCGCCGCAATCGGTGAGACGCTGCGCGCCTTCCCGTGGAAAGAAACCCTGGTCGCGGCGGCGGTGGCGGTGGTCGTGGTCGCGACGGTCTTTCTGCTCTACCCGGCGGGGTTGGGCGCGGTCGGGTCGGTGTTGGGCGGCTTCGTCGAGGGGATCATTGCGCGCCCCGCCGGCCAGGGATTCGCGCTGCCGTTCCTGACCTTCCTGCTCTACGAGCCGCTGGTCTGGATTTTCGGCGCGTGGGGCCTGGTGAGCGCGCTCCGCGCCGGCGACCCGACCGCGCGCTTCCTGGCCGGCTGGGCGCTGACCGGGCTGTTTTTGCTCATCTTTTACCCCGGCGCGCGCCCGGCCCACGGGCTGCTCGCCGTGCTGCCGATGGCGTGCCTCGCGGTGCGGGCGGTCGCGCCGCGCATTTTCTACAGCGCCGGCGACGATGAAGACGAAAGCGAAGGCGGAGAAGATGAGACGGACGGCGCGTGGGAGGTATCCCCTCAGATGCCCGGTTGGGCCAAATGGGGCTATGTGGCGGGCATCATGGCGCTGAGCGCGGCGGCGTACCTCAACCTGATGTTGGTGGGCCGCGCGATTGCGCTGTCCGGCGGCGAAGATTCGCTCGTGCTGATCTCGCGCTTCCTGTTCGCCGGGATGGTCGTGTTGATGCTGGTGATTCTCTTCTTCATCGCCGGCGCGTCCTGGGGCAGCCGGGCGGCGGCGCGCGGGATGCTGCAAGGGCTGGTGTTGGTCTTGGGTCTGTATACGCTCAGTGGAGGCGCCGCGCTGGGCTTTTACCACGCGGACGAGCCGCGCGAGCTTTGGTACCGCGAGCGCCCCACGCCGCAGCTGCGCCTGCTCGCCGAGGTGGTGGGCGAAGGGTCGATGCGCGCCGAAGGCTCGCCGGTCACCGCGCCGGTGATGGCGCAGATCCCGCCGGACGGCGCGGAAGCATGGGCGCTGCGCGCGATCAAATCGCTCGTGTTCATCGACGCGCCGTCGGCGCATGTCAATGCGCCGGTGGTGATGCTGCCCGACGCCAGCGGCGGCGACGCGGACGAGACGCCTGTGCTCGGCGACGATTACGTGGGGATGCCGATGGTCACCCGGCGCACCTGGGACCCCGCCACGGTGGGGCCGGAGGGCCTGCTTTTGTGGGTATTGCAGCGCGAAGCGCTCGCCAGGCCGCAGCCGGCGGAGCGGTACGTGGTGTGGCTGCGCACCGACGTGTACGGCATCGTCAAGGACGCGGCGGCGGCGGAGTAGCGGTTGAGTCTACAAGCGCCGGCAGGTCCAGCGCCGCCAGCGCTTCCCCGATCTCATCCGGCGCGGGCGCGCTCGCCAGGCCGGCGCGTGTGACCGAGGTGGTGGCGATGTAGTTCGCCAGCCGCACCGCGTCGAGAATCTCGCCGGGATGACGCCAGAGCCACGCGAAGAACGTCGCCGCGAAGATATCGCCCGCGCCGGTTGGGTCAACCTCCACGACCGAGCGAGTGGACATGTGGGCCAACGGTTCGCCCTGCACGTACACGTCAGCGCCGTAGCGCTCGTGTGTGATGACGAGCAGCGGTGTAATGCGGATATACTCGGCGATTTGTCGGGGGTCTTTTTGCAGGTCTTCCGGGCTGAGCACGACCGCAGTCGCCAGCGGCAGCGTAGTCGCAGCTTCCGGCCACGCCGTGCGGTACACCGTGCCGTCGGCCTCCCAGCCGCGCAGCCAGCCCTGCGGCGTCAGCCCGACAAACGCGCCGGGAAACTGCCCGGCCAGCGCGGGATCGGTCTCGGCATCGACCGGCCCCAGGTGGACGATGGACGTGCTGCGCCACGCGGCGGGGATGTCGTCCAGGGTGAGCCGGGCGGCGCGCGCGCCGAGAATTTGCCGCCGCCCCGCAGGGCCGTAAAGGTTGGTGAAGGTGGTCGTCTGCGGCGCGGGCCGGTTGATGACCTGGATGCCTGCCAATTCCGGGCTTTGCAGCAGCGGCTCGCCGGCGCGCGCGCTGGTGACCAGCCCTACCCGCAGGCCGAACGCCCGCGCCGTGCGCGCGGAATAGGCAGCGGTGCCGCCCAGCTTGGGACCGTCGGGCGTGAGATCCTGGGTGATGTGACCGGCGAGCAAATAATCAATTGGTCGTTTCATGGGCGTTACGTTACATGTTTTGCGTGGGGCAGGAGCAAGCCCCCCGACTTGCTCCTGCCGACAGGATGGATAAGGTCATGCCGGGATAATGGTCACGCGGCGGCGGTCGCCCTCGCCGACCGACTGGGTGGTCACGTCGGCGCGCCCGCGCAGCGCAATATGAACAATCCGGCGTTCGTAGGGCGGCATCGGTTCGAGCTTCATGGTGCGTTCGGTGCGCACGGCCTGGTCGGCCATGCGGAGGGCGAGCTTGCGGAGTTGTTCGGCGCGGCGCACCTTGTAGCCCTCTACGTCGATGATGACGTTTACGCGGCGCTGTAGATCACGGCTGGCGATGAGGCGGGTGATATACTGGATGGCGGAGAGCGTCTCGCCCCGGCGCCCGATGAGAATGCCCAGGTCGCGCCCGCGAATTTCGAGCACCCAGGGCGCGATATCCTCGTCGGCGACCGGATCGGCGCGGTAGACGTGGACCTTTGCCGCGATTTGCATTTTCTCCAGCAGTTCTTCGAGCGCCGCTGTGCCGGCTTTGGCATCTTCTTCGTTGTCGTAGTCGAGGACGGCTGCGGGCCGGTATTCCTCGTCTTCGTCCTCGTCTTCGTCGTATGCTTCGAAAGCTACAGGCACAGCGACCGACGCCGGTTCGGGCCGGGGCGGCGGCGCGGGCTTTTCTGTTTTGACTGCTTCGACCGGGGCGGGCGCGGGCGCTTCTTTGGCCGGGGCCGGAGGCGGGGGTGAGGGCGGGACAGCGGTGACGACGGCGGGTTCGGGTTCGTCTTCCGGTTCCTCTGCCTCGCGGACCAGGATGCGGACGCGGGCCGGGCGCGAGCCGATGCCCAAGATGCCCCGGCTGCCCGAATCAATGACATCGACGATGACGGCTTCACGAGGGAGATTCAATTGGCTGAGGCCGCGCGCAATCGCGGCGTTTACGTCATTACCGGTTACTTCAATGGACTTTAATTCGCTCATGGTATCCTCTCCGGGCGTGTGGGTTTAAGTTTTCTTTTGTTGTCTTTTGTTCCGCTTGCCCGGCTGCTCGTCACCGCCGGGCTGATCTGCCGAGGATGATTTTGCTCTGCCAAAAGAAAGGAGGCTGCCCCAGTTCGCTTTCCCCATTGCAGAATACTGCGCGATACCGATGACGCTGCTGGTGATGAAGTAAATGCTCAACCCTGCCGCCAGGCTGAACGCGATCCAGCCGTACATCAACGGCATGATGTAAAGCATAGACTGGCTCATGCCCGCCGCCGCACCGTCGGCGCCCGCCGGCATGAGCAGTTTTTGCTGGAAGAAGGCAGTGACGACGACCAGCACGGCCAAGATCGGGGTGGGATCGGGCTGGGCCAGGTTGAGCCACAGGAATTGGTTTTCCAGCGGAATCTGGCTTGCCAGGCCGGGAAGCAGGATACGGTCATGCAGTTGCAGCAGTTGGATGGGGGTGCCGCCCAGCGTGGTAATGATGGCAGAGTACAGCCCGATGATGATGGGGAACTGGATCAACAGGGGCAGGCAGCCGCCTAACGGGTTGATGCCGGCCTGTTTGTAAAGCTCCATCTGCGCTTGCGAGAACTTTTCGCGGTCGTTGGCGTATTTCTTCTTGAGCTTTTCGATTTCGGGCGCGAGTTCCTGCATGGCTTTGGTCGAGCGCTGCTGCTGCAAGGTGAGCGGGTGGGTGAGCAGGCGAATGAGTATGGTGAACAGGACGATGGAAAGCACCACGGTTTGGCCGGGTATGATCTGAGGGAGAAACCCCAAAACTTTATACAAAATCACCAGGACGGTGACGAATGGGTTAAGGATAAAATCACCGAGATTTGGCACGATTTCCTCTCTTCGTAACGCTCACTATTGCTGTTGCTCCGGGTTGGGGTTATAGCTCCACGCCGGGCTGCCGGTTTCGGCGTCGTAGGCGACGAGCGAATTCTGCGCGTTCATCGGGCTGACCAGCACCACGCCGCTTAGATAAACCGGCTGGCTGAGCAACTGTTGACCCTGCACCTCGCTGGAGGGCGCGCGCCAGAGGTTGCTGCCGTCGGCCCGCTTGCGGGCGCGCAGGTAGCCGTCGCTTGCCGCGACGTAGATTACGTCTTCCATCACCAGCGGCGAAGACCGGATGCCGCCCTGTTCGGTGACGCGCACTTTCCAAAGCACGTTGCCCCAGTCGTCGGCGGATAGCGCGTACAGCCAGCCGGCCATATCGCCAAAGTAGAGCGTGTTGTCGTAGAGGATGGGGCTGCTCCAAACCCAATCGTCGGCGTCAAAGACCCGCGCGACGCTGCCGTCTGCCATATCGACGGCGTAGACCTGCGAATTGAGCGTACCGACGTAGATCAAACCGCGCCCGGCGTCGAGCGTGGCGCGTCCGGGCACCGCGCCGCTGAGGTCTTGCGTCTGCCAGATTTCCGCGCCGGTTTCGGCATCAACGGCGTAGACGTGGTGATCGAGTGAGGTGACGTAGAGCACACCGTTCAGCAGCATCGGCTTGGCCCAAACGCCGTGCCCGGTCTCGAACGTCCACACCAGTTCGGGCTTTTCGGCCCGGAAAGCCATGACGTTACGGTTCGCCACCGGTACATAGATTAGGCCCTCGCCGACCGTCACGCTGTCCGCCACGATATCGGGCAACTGCTCGGTGACCCACGGCTTGCGGTTGCCCTGGTCGTCGGTCTCGTCCAGCAAAATCGGCTCGCCGGTGGTGATATCGACGGCGTGCACCAGCCGGTCGTAGCCGCCGATATACAGCCGGTCGCCGGCGATGGTGGGCGGCGCGTAGTATTGCTGCTGCTGCGCGTTCTGGGTCTGAGCCGGGAACTGCCAGGCAGGTTGGGTAAAGGAGGTGGTCTGCCGCTCGCGGGTGCGGTAAATCTGGGAGACGCCGGTCTCGTCGGTGGCCTGGTAGAGCACCCATCCCTGCGCTTTGCCCTCGTCGCCGGGCTGCCACTGGGGATTCAGTTCGTCGATCTCGGACTCGGTGAAGGCGGCCGGGATGGCGCCGGGGCGCGGCACGACGGTATAGAGATCGTAGCCGCCGGCGCGGTTCGAAGCAAAAAGGATGTACGCGCCGTCCTTCGCCGACCACGAGGGCGAAACATCATCAGCCGGGTCCTCGGTGACCTGGAAGCGGTTCTTGCCTTCGCCGTCCACGATGTAAATATCGTTGTTGCCGTCGAGATCGGAGACGTAAGCGATCAGGTTGCCATCCGGCGACCAGGCGGGCTGCGCCTCGTCGGTGGTAGTGCGGGTGAGGCGCTGCGCGGCGGAGCCGTCGGGCGCGATGGTGTACAGGTCAAAGCTGTCTTCGGCGTCGGAGACGTAGACGATCCGCGTCCCATCCGGCGACCAATCGGGGCCGGTTTCGACGGCGGCGGTGTCGGTGAGTTGGAAGGGGACGTAGGTTTCGTCGTCCAGCCGGCTCAGGTCAAAGATGTAGAGGTCGCCGCCGGCCTCGTAGACGAGTTGATCGCCGCCGGGCGCGAAGGCCGGCGTGCGGTGGTCGGCGGGGTTATCGGTGACCTGGACCGGGTCGCCGTCGGCGGCCTGCACAAAGAGCTGGTAATAGCCGTCTGCTTCGAGGGTGTAAGCGCGCTTTGTGCCGTCCTGCGACCAGGTCGGGTCGGCGGCGTCGGCATCACCAAAAGTGACGGGCGTGTCGCCCCCGGCGAACGCAAGGACGCGGTCGCGGTAGGCCAGATAGAAATTACTGCCTTCGACGGTGATGCCGGCCCAGCCCGCGGTGACCGTGCCGGTTCCGCAGCCGGTGAGCAGCAGCGCCAGAACCAGGATGGCGCCGATTGCCATCGAGCGCGGCGATTGATAAGTCGTCAAGGTCGCTCCTTTACTTCGTGTGTATGGCGGCGCCGGTGATCTAGGTCGGGCACCGGGTCATAGCCGCCGGGGTTCCAGGGATTGCAGCGCGCGATGCGCTTGGCCCCCATCCAGCTTCCACGCAAAAAGCCGTAGCGCTCGATGGCCTCGTAAGTATACATCGAGCAGGTCGGGGTAAACCGGCAGGCCGGCGGCAGGGCCGGCGAAACAAACTTTCTGTAGAGCCGGATCAGGGCCAGCGCGATGGTTCGCATCGCATATCCCATCCTTAGTAAGAGTCAGAAGCCCGGTCCCCGGCGGCGCCGCCGGGGACCGGCGCGGTCGTAAACAGTTGCGCACGCGCCAGCAGGTTGGTCACCGCCGCATCCACAGCCTCAAAGGGCTGACCGACAATCGCCGTCCGGGCAATGAGCACGATGTCATAGCCGGGATGGAGGTTGGGATGGCAGCAGCGCACGGCTTCACGCATCAAGCGGCGGGCGCGATTGCGCTTTACCGCCTTCCCCAGCCGGCGGCCTGCGATAAACCCATAACGGTTGTGCTCCAAGTTGTTCTCGGCATAGCTGAGAATGATAAGCGGATGCCGCTGCGTCCGTCCGCATTCGCGCAGCCGGGCGAAATCCGACATGCGGCGCAACCGTAAGCGCCTCTGCATAGCCTGGGGCTTAGGACTTCCAGTTCACTTTCTTGGCGTGCTTGGGCGCCACGGTCAGGGCATAGCGGCCCTTAGCGCGGCGGCGGCGAAGCACGGTCCGACCGTTCCGGGTTGACATGCGCTGGCGGAACCCGTGTACACGGGCGCGCCGGCGCTTTTTGGGTTGATAAGTGCGCTTAGGCATAGTTGCAAACCTCAAAATAACCCGTCAAGATTGACGGGGTAATTGCTGACCATATTTTTTACAATCGGTGAGTATATCTCATGGGTGGAGGTGGGTCAAATTCGTTTATAATTACGGGACATATGACAAGCCTTGTCTTCATCGGCTCTTCGGCTACTGCAACCCGGCGTCGGCGGCATCATAGGTCGCCTGCATTTGCGTGGTCAGGTCGGCGATGCGGGCCCGAATCAACTGCAAGGTAGCCTGGGCGCGCGTGACAACAGACTGCACATCGGCGGCGGGATCGGCGCGCGCCGCCTCGAACGCGCCGGTTACTTCCGCTGCCAGCGCGCTCAGCAGTTCGTGAGTTTCTTTTGCACAGTCTGCCGGCACGATCAAATCGTTGATGCTGCGCTTGTATGCATCCATCTGGCTCAACAGCGGCTCTAGTTCCGTGCGCGGCGTGTCGATGGCTTGCAGCATCACGCCGCCGAACGCCTCCGCCAGGTAAGCCGCGCGCTCGCTCCAGTCGTCCAGGTCGGCGAGTTCGCATCCCGCGACCAGCTTCATCGGGCCGGATGGGACCGCGCGCGGCGTCACGGTCGGATACGACGTAGGCCCTGCGGCCGGCGTCCCGCAAGCGGCAAGCAGCGCCGGCAGCACGATCAACACCCGCAACCCCAACAACCTCGCTGTAGATTTCAACATCACCATAACTCCTACATCCCAAAATTGTCGCTTAGCACAACCTCCATTATACGTCTATACGCCAATCCAGAAACTCGGCGCTCGTGCGCTCGTCTCGATATGAGTTCTGGCTTACTGGCCGACTTTACGGTTCAATAGGGCGCATGGATAAGCCTATGACACCGGTCCGGCGGCTCGCCGCCGACCCCAATGTACGCCGCCTGGCCGCCGGACTGCTATGCGGCCTTTATCTCAGCCGGGTGCTGCCGGAGTTTGCCGGGCCGGGCGCCGGTATCGTCCCGCTTTTCGTCTTGGCGCTGGCGGCGGGCATGGCCGGCGGATTTGCGCTCGCGTGCCTGACCGGTGCCGTATGGCCGGCGCTGCCGCTGGTGATCTACATCCTGTATCCCGGCGCCGACCCGGCAGCCGCCGGCGTCACGGGCGTGCTGGCGCTGGCGGCGTGGCTGGCGGCGGCGCGCCTCCCGGACGGCATGGGCTGGGAGGTGTTGGTCGTGCTGGCCGCGTTCGCCGTCTACACCGCGACCGGCGCGCCCGGCCTGCTGCCCGCCGACGAGGGCGAATTTCAACTCACGCTGGCCGGGCTGGGCATCGCGCACCCGCCCGGCTACCCGCTCTATACTGCTCTCGGTTGGCTGTTCGGGCAGTTCTTGCCGGGCGCGCCGGCGCACCGCGCGAATCTGTTCTCGGCGCTGAGCGCCGCGCTGGCGCTCGCCGTGGTGTGCCGCGCCGTCCGCCGCGAGACGCATTCGCCGCAGGCCGGGCTTGCCGCCGCGCTCGTGCTTGGCGCAGCGACCAGCTTTTGGACCACCGCCGCACAGGCCGGCGTCCGCCCGATGACCGCGCTTTTCGTCGCGCTGCTGTTGGATGCGCTGCTGGCCTACCGGCGGGCGGCTGCCGCTTCTCTAAACACCCCCTATCCCCCCCCCTATCCCCAGCCCTTCCCCCCACAAGGGGGGAAAGGGGGCCGGAGCGCGCTCCGAAAGTCCCCTCTCCCCTTGTGGGAGAGGGGATTTAGGGGAGAGGGGAAACTCACCCGCTTCGCGCTCTGTCTGGGGCTTGGCATTACGCACCACGCCTCGATTGTCTTCGTCGCCGGGATATTCGTACTGGCGCTGCTCGCCGCCGACCGGTCGCTGCTGCGCGCGCCGCGCCGCTGGCTCAAGCCGGGCATCGCCTTCGCGCTGGGATTTCTCCCGTGGCTCTACCTGCCGCTGCGCGCGGCGGCGCTCGGCCCGGCGGTTGACCGAATCGGCGCGGACCTGCGCACCTGGGCGGGCTTCTGGCAGCACGTGCTGGCGCGCGGCTTCGCCGGCGACCTGTTCTACGTGCGCGCGCCGGACGAACTGCTCGCCCGGCTGCGCACGCTCGGCGAGGTGCTGGCGTTCCAGTGGCACGGGCTGGTCTTGGCGGCGGCGCTGTTGGCGGCGCTGTTGATGCTGTGGCGGGCGCGCGGGCTGCTGTTCGCGCTGGGCGGCGCGTTTGCGCTGCATACTTTCGTCGCGGCCACCTACCGCGCGCCGCAGACCGTCGAGTACATGATCCCGGCCTACGTGTGCCTGGCGGCGGGCGTGGGGTGGCTGGTCGGGACGTGGGGGAGGAAAGAAGATTTTCACCACAGAGACACAGAGGGCGCAGAGTTTTCTATACATTCCTCTCCGTCTTCTTCTCTCCGTGTCCTCTGTGTCTCCGTGGTGAATATTCTGACCGCGCTGGTTTTACTGGGCGGCGCATTGACCGCCGCCGCGAACCTCCCCGGCATGGTCTACCGCGCCGGCGACGCCCACACGCGCCGCTTCGCCGAGAGCCTGCTCGACGCCGCGCCGCCGGACGCTGTGCTGCTCGCCAACTGGCACTGGAGCACGGCGCTGTGGTATCTGCAAGAGATCGAGGCGCGCCGCCCGGATGTAGCAGTCGTGTACGTTTACCCCGCCGGCGCGGAGCCGCTCGCGGCGACGTGGGCGCGCCGGGCCGGCGAGTACCTGGCGGCGGGCCGTCCGGTCGTGGTGCAGAGCTACTACCCCGACGCCTACGCGGCGAGCGGCTGCGTCTTCGAGCCGCAGGTCGGCGGGCCGGGCTGGGTGGTGCGCCGCGCGCCGCGCCGCGATATCCCGCCGGAACTGCCGCCGCTGGCCGTTGACTTTGCGGGCGGCGTGAGACTGGCCGGCGGGCCGCGCATCGACGCGCCGGGCGGCTACGCGCCGGTTACGGTGACGCTGGCGTGGCGGGTCGATGTGACGCCTGGGCAAGATGTGACGAGCTTCATTCACGCCGTCGACGGCGCGGGGCAGGTGGTGCGCCAGGACGATGTACGGCTCGCGGCGGCGCAGGCGCGGCCCGGCGATATCCTCCTGGCGCGCTACACGCTCGACCGGCTGCCGGCCGGCGTCGAGCTGTGGGCCGGGTTGTACACGCAGGGGATCGACGGCATCACGCCGCTGCTCACAGCCGAAGGCGGCGCGCGCGTGCGCATTGCGCGCTACGACGGCGGCGCATCGCCGCGAGCGGCGCTGCCCGTGGTCACGGAGCACCCGCGCCACGACCGTTTCGAGGACGGCCTGACGCTGACCGGCTACGATTATGATTTGTCGCTGCCGGGGCGCGCGCGCCTGTACCTGCACTGGTCTTACCGGGGCGCGGCGGGCTGGGCCGATTACGATATCACGCTGAGCCGGGGCGATGTGGCGCTGGACGAGCAGCGCTTCCGCGCCCACCCCGGCGACTACTTCAGCACCGCGCACGACCTGCCGCCCGGTATCGACCGGGTGCGGCTGGCGCTCCAGGCCGCCGACTGCCTCTGCCTCCAACGTGTGATGGGGCCGTTCGGCCTGGCGGTGGGCTACAGCGTTGATCTGCCCGGCCCGCAGCCCGGCGACCGCTACGTACCGCTGGGGAGCGGCGTCGTGCTGACCGGCGTACAGGTCGATGCGCCGCCGGCTTTAACGCCGGGCGCGCGCATCGAGACGGCGCTGCGCTTCCGCGCGGCGTACCCACTGGCAGAAGATGACGTAGTTAAAGTAGACTTAATAGAAAGCGAATGGGCATGGCGCGCGCAGAGCGATCACGTCCCGGCGACCGGCGCGATCCCTACGCTCAAGTGGACGTGGGGCAGCACAGTCACCGACCGGCACACGCTGGTCGCTCCGGACCAGGCAGCCGAAGGTCAGCGCGCCCGGCTCGAACTGCTGGTGTACGATCACTTCACCGGCCGCCCGCTGCCCATTCTCGACCCGGCGCTGGCGGCGCGCGGCCAGACGCTCACGATTTGGGCAAGCGATGCGCCGTAATAGGATATAGACTGGAGGCAAAGGCATTTTGGTTAAATTGATCCTCACGCACGAAAACGCCGACTGCGACGCCGTGGCCTCGCAGCTTGCGGCGCACATTCTCGATCCGGAATCCATCCCGGTGCTCTCGCTGCGCCTTAACCGGAACGTGCGTGAGTTCCTGGCCCTGTACGGTGACCGCTTCCCTTTTGTCGAGCCGGGCGACCTCCGGCGCCGGCGCGTCGAGCACGTGACCATCGTCGATACCCAGAGCGTCCGCACGGTGCGCGGCATGCGCCCCACGACGCCGATTACGTTTATCGACCATCACGGGCCGGCGCGCGACGATATGCCGGATTACTGGCGCTTTACCGGCGACCCGGTCGGCGCAAACGTGACGCTGCTGGGCGAGCAGTTGCGGGCGCGCGGCGTCGCGCTCTCGCCGGTCGAGGCGACGCTCATGCTGCTTGGGCTGTACGAGGATACCGGCGCGCTGACCTACGGCACCACCACGCCGCGCGACGCGCACTGCGCGGCGTGGCTGATGGAACAGGGCGCCGATTTGGACGTGGTGCGCCGGTTTATGGCGATGCCGATGAGCGACGACCAGCATAAGCTGTTCGACCGGCTGCTCGAAAACGCCGAAACTCTCGACGTGGAAGGGCACCCGGTCGTCGTCGCAACCGCCGCCGCGCCGGAGATGGTAGAGGAGCTTTCGACGGTCGCGCACCGGCTGCGCGACATGCTGGAGCCGGCGGGGCTGTTTATGCTGGTGGAGTTGAAGAACCCAGACCGCTTGCAGTTGGTGGCGCGCAGCACCACCGACGAGGTGGACGTGTCGCAGGTCGCCGAGCAGTTCGGCGGGGGCGGCCACCGGCGCGCGGCGGCGGCGTTGGTGCGCGACCGCACGATGGCGGAGGCGCGCGCCCAGTTGATCCGGGCGCTCGCGGCGGCGGTGCAGCCGCGCGCCACCGTAGGCGATTTGATGTCCTACGGCGTGCTGACGGTTGATGCGGACGAGACCGCCGAAGCGGTGGAGCAGCGGATGCGGCGCACCGGTCACGAGGGCTACCCGGTGCTGCGCGGCAGCCAGTTGGTGGGCCTGGTGACCCGGCACGCGGTAGACCGCGCCATCGACCACGGCCTGGGCGATACGCCGGTGCGCGAGTTGATGAAAAGCGGCGCGGTCACCGTGCATCCGGGCGATACGGTCGGGCGGCTGCGCCGGGTGATGATCGAGTCGGGCTGGGGGCAGGTGCCGGTCATCAACGGCGACGGCGACTTGCTGGGCGTGGTGACGCGCACCGATTTGATCAACCAGTGGAGCGGCGTTTCGACCGCCCGGCGGGCCGAGATGGCGGCGCTGCTGGAGGGGGCGCTGACACCCGACGCGATGGCGATGGTGCGCGCCGTGAGCACGGCGGCGGCGGGGCTGAACATGGGGCTTTACGTAGTAGGCGGGTTCGTGCGCGACCTGCTGCTCGGCGTGCCCGGCAAGAACGATATCGACTTCGTGGTGGAAGGCGGCGCGATCAAGCTGGTGCAGCGCTTGTGCGCGCGCTTCGGCGGCCATTACGTGAGCCATGAGCGTTTCGGGACGGCGAAGTGGCAGTTGACAGGGGGGGAGTACGGCGGCAGGCCGGGCGTCCCCAAAGTGATCGACTTTGCGACGGCGCGCGATGAGTTCTACGAGCACCCGACCGCCCTGCCGACCGTGCACCACAGCTCGATCAAGCTGGACCTGCACCGCCGCGACTTTACGATCAATACGCTGGCGCTGCGGCTGGCGCCGCCGCCGCTGGGCCAACTGCTGGATTTCTGGGGCGGCGAGCGCGACCTGCAAAACAAGGTCATCCGGGCGCTGCACAGCCTGAGCTTCGTCGATGACCCGACGCGCATGCTGCGCGCGGCGCGCCTGGAACAGCGGCTCGGCTTTACGATTGAGCCGCGCACGCTGGAACTAATCGGTTCGGCGCTGCCGATGCTGGACCGGGTGAGCGGCGCGCGCATCCGCCACGAACTCGAAGCGATCCTGGCCGAGGCGCGCCCGGAGATGGCGTTGGCCCGGCTGGACGAATTGGGCGTGCTGGCGCAGATCCACCCGGCGCTGGGCATGGATGACTGGCTGTGCGCGGCGATGGCTGCGCTGCGCGCGGCGCGGATGCGGCCGGCCTGGCCGGCGCTCGCCGACCCGGCGCGCGGCGCGAATTGGTGGGAGTTGCCGTACTTTATGCTGATGACTTTGCGGCTCGCCGAGGCCGACCAGCGCGCCGTGTGCCGGCGGCTGCGCGTCAAGCGGCGCACGGTGGAGGGCGTGGTGGAGGCGCGGCGCGTCTATGTGCAGTACATGCCCGCGCTCGAGACCCACCAACGCCCCAGCGAACTGGCCCGCTGGCTGGCGCCGCTGGGCGATGAGGGATTGGCCGCGCTGTGGGCGGCGGCGGGCGAGGCGGCGCGCGAACCAATCGCGGCGTATGCGGCGCGGCTGCGGGAGGTGCGCCCGGTGACGACCGGCGAGGACCTCAAAGCGCTGGGCCTGGAGCCGGGGCCATGCTTCAGGTGGCTGCTGGGCCGGCTGCGCGATGCGTGGCTCGACGGCGAGGTGAGCGACGCTGCCGGGGAGCGCGCGCTGCTGGGAAAGCTGATCGACGGGCGCGCGTGGGAGTGCGGAGAAGAGAAGACAACAACAGAGGAACAAGCCGAGGAGGGGGTGTGGTCGTCATCGACAAACAGGTGATCTGGTTGCAGGTGCCCGTGACGATCCGGCCGGCGACCGAGGATGACCTGCTCAAGCTGGAGTGGTTCGGCGCGTATACGTGCTATCGCAAGTTGTTTCAGGAAACCTACCGCGACTTCATGATGGGGCGACAGATCATGTGGGTCGCCGATGTGGGCGACTTCCCGGTCGGGCAAATCTTCGTCAACCTGGCGAGCGGGCTGGGCATCCGGCACAGAGCGCCGCACGGCTACCTGTATGCGCTGCGGGTGATGGAGCCATTCCGCCGCCGGGGGTTGGGTACGGCGCTGGTGGAGGCGGCGGAGCACAACTTGGTGGAGCAGGGCTTTGCACGGGCGACAATTGCGGTGGGCAAGACGAACACCGGCGCAATGCGCCTGTACAAGCGCCTGGGCTATGATATCATCGACGACGATCCGGGGCGTTGGCAGTTTGAAGACCACACCGGGAAGATACATTACGTGGAAGAGGCGTGCTGGATTATGGAGAAGTGGCTGACGCTGAGCCGCTGACGGGCGGCCCGGCTCACTGCTCGCCGCTCAGCCAATCCCAAACCCGCTCGAAGAACCCTTTGTTCTCGTTCTTCTGGGTGATGACCTCGCTGCCCATCGTCGCAGCCAGCCGTTCGAACAGTTCGCGTTGTTCGGCGGTGAGCCGGGTGGGGACGGCCACCTGCACGACGACCAATTGGTCGCCGCGACCGGAGGTGCTCCCGTCACGGCGCAGGTGCGGGACGCCTTTGCCGCGCAGCCGAAAAACTTTGCCGGCTTGGGTACCGTTGGGGATGCTCAGCTCCATATCGCCATCGACCGTCGGCACCATGATCTTATCGCCCAGGGCGGCCTGCGCGATATTGATCGAAATCTCGACGATGATATCGTCGTGGCGGCGGCGGAAAAACTGGTGGGGCCGCACGTGCACGTTTACGTTCAGGTCACCGTTTGCCATGCCGGAGTCGCCCGGTTCGCCCTGGTTGCTGAGCCGGATCTGCATCCCATCGTCGATGCCCGGCGGCACCTTGACTTTGATCGTGCGCCGCACCTGCGCCTTGCCCGACCCGTTGCAATGTTTGCACGGCGTATCGACGACTTCGCCGCGCCCCTGGCAGCGCGGGCACTGCGTAGTATAGAGCATCGAGCCGAAAAGCGATTGGCGCACCTGGCGCACCTGGCCGGTGCCGTTGCACTCGGCGCACCGGCGCGCCGAAGTGCCCGGCTCGGCGCCACTGCCGCTGCAAACCGGGCAGTGCTCCAACCGGTTGATCTCGACTTCTTTTTCGGCGCCGAAGACGCTTTCCTCGAAGTCGATGGTCAGGTCAAGGTGCAGGTCCCGGCCACGCCGACGGCGGCTCGTGTCGCGCACGTTGGTGAAGCCGCCGAAGAAATCGGCGAAGATTTCCTCGAAGTCCGGGAAGCCCGACATACCGCCGAAGCCGCCGGGGTCTACGCCGATGCCGCGATGCCCAAAGCGGTCATAGCGGGCGCGCTTGTCGGGGTCGTTGAGCACGCTGTACGCTTCGTTGATCTCTTTAAACCGCGCCTCGGCGTCCGGCTCCTGGCTCACGTCGGGGTGGTACTGGCGCGCCAGCCGGTGGAACGCTTTTTTTAGCTCTTCTTTCGTCGCGCCGCGCCCGACGCCCAAGATTTCGTAGTAATCGCGCTTTTGTGCTGCCATACCCTGCCCACCTGAACCTTATTGATGTTGTTGGCGAACCCCTCTATCCCCAACCCTTTCTCCCACAAGGGGAGAAAGGGAGCCAGAATCATGCCGAACCACGCGCGTTTTTCCCCTCTCCCCAGCGTGGGAGAGGGGCCAGGGGTGAGGGGGAGCAAGTTCGCCAACCGTATCCCTTATTCAAAGCATCTACACCGGTTTTGCACTACGTTTCATCTGCGTGCTCCGGTATCATTTTACACGTTTTCGTCGGGGCAGGCTTGCCCACCCCGACGAATCTGCCGCGCCGATACCTAAAATTTTTACGCTTCGGTGAACTCGCCGTCCACCACGTCCTCGCCGCCGGGGGCAGTGTCGCCGTCGGTGGGACCGGCGCCATAGGCCGCGCCTGGGCCAGGACCCGCGCCGGCCGGCGCTTCGTACATCTGCCCACCCAGCTCTTGCAGTTCGCGCTGGAGTTCTTCGGTGGCGCGGCGCGCGGCCTCGATATCGCCGCCTTCAAGCGCTTTGCGCACCGCTTCGGCTTTGGCTTCGGCCCGGTTCTTCGCCGCTTCGGGCAGCCGGTCGCCGTATTCGCGGATGAACTTCTCGGTGCTGTAGACGGCAGAGTCGGCGGCGTTGCGGACCTCCACCTCCTGACGCTTTTTCGAGTCCTCGGCGGCGTGCTGCTCGGCTTCCTTCACCATGCGATCAACTTCTTTATCGCTCAGGCCGCTGGACGCGGTGATGGTGATGCGCTGCACGCGCCCGGTGGCCTTGTCCTTCGCGCTGACGTTCAGGATGCCGTCGGCGTCGATATCGAAAGTAACCTCGATCTGCGGGACGCCGCGCTGCGCCGGCGGGATGCCGTCCAGGATGAAGCGGCCCAGCGATTTGTTTTGCGCGGCCATCGGGCGCTCGCCCTGGACCACGTGAATCTCGACCTGGGTCTGGCCGTCGGCGGCGGTGGAGAAAATCTGGCTCTTGTTTACCGGGATCGTGGTATTGCGTTCGATCAAAGGCGAGGCCACGCCGCCCAGCGTCTCGACGCTGAGGGTAAGCGGCGTCACGTCGAGCAGGAGGATGTCCTTTACTTCGCCGCCCAACACGCCGCCCTGGACCGCCGCGCCGACGCCGACTACTTCGTCAGGGTTGACGCCCTTGTGCGGCTCCTTTTCGAAGAGCTTCTTAACCGCCGCCTGGACGGCCGGCATGCGGGTCATGCCGCCCACCAACACCACCTCGTCGATGTCTTTGACGGTCAGGCCGGCGTCCTTGAGCGCCTGCTCGCACGGGCCGATGGAGCGCGCAACCAGGTCTTCGGTGAGCTGCTCCAGCTTGGCGCGGGTGAGCGTCATGTTCAGGTGCTTGGGACCGGAGGCGTCGGCAGTGACGAAAGGTAGGTTGATCTCGGTCTGCATGGTGGTCGATAGCTCGATCTTGGCGCGCTCCGCCGCCTCCTTCAGGCGTTGGAGGGCCTGGCGGTCGTTGCGCAGGTCGATGCCCTGGTCTTTCTTGAATTCGTCGGCGATCCAGTCGATGATCTTCTGGTCGAAGTCGTCGCCGCCCAAGAACGTATCGCCGTTGGTCGAGCGCACCTCGAACACGCCCTCGCCCACGTCCAGGATCGAGATATCGAAGGTGCCGCCGCCCAGGTCGTACACGGCGATGGTCTCGTCTTTGCTCTCGCCCAGGCCGTAAGCCAGCGACGAAGCGGTCGGCTCATTGATGATGCGCAGCACCTCCAGGCCGGCGATTTTGCCGGCGTCTTTGGTGGCCTGGCGCTGGCTGTCGTTGAAGTAGGCCGGCACGGTGATGACGGCCTGCGTGACCGTTTCGCCCAGGTAGGCTTCGGCGTCGGTTTTGATCTTCTGGAGGATCATCGCCGAGATTTCGGGCGGGGAGTATTCTTTGTCGCCCATGTGAACGCGCACATCGCCGTTAGGGGCCGCCGTCACCTTGTAGGGGACGAGCTTCAAGGCGCGCTGCACTTCGGCGTCTTTGAACTTGCGCCCCATAAAGCGCTTGATCGAGAAGACGGTGTTTTCGGGGTTGACGATGGCCTGCCGCCGCGCGACCTGACCCACCAGCCGCTCCCCGCTCTTCGGGTTGAGCGCGACCACCGAAGGGAACAGGTTGCTTCCTTCTGCCGAAGGGATGACGACCGGTTCGCCGCCCTCGATGACGGCGCATACTGAGTTAGTCGTACCCAGATCGATGCCGATAATTTTTCCCATGTGATTGTCTCCTGCTTCTTTACCAATTATTTCATACGTATAGGCGCCGGTATAAGTTGCCGGCCTAGCGCGCTACCCGGACCAGCGCCGGCCGGATGACCTTATCGCCGTACCGGTAACCTTTTTGTAACACTTCCATCACGTGGTCCGGCTCGTACTCGTCGCTCGCCTCCTGGCCGATGGCCTCATGAAGGTTCGGGTCGAAGGGCCGTCCCAGCGCTTCAATCTCAACGATGCCCAGCCCGTCAAGGATGCTGTACAGCTTGCGTTGGATCATCTCGACGCCCTTGACCCAATCGCTCGCCGGCGCCTCATCGGGCACGCTGTCCATTGCCCGCGCGAAGTCATCGAGCACCGGCAGCAGGTCCGTGACGACCTCGCGCTTGGCTTGCAAACGCTGCTCGGCGCGCTCGCGCTCCACGCGGCGCTTGTAGTTGATGAACTCGGCGCGCTCGCGCTGCAAGCCTTGCAGATATTCCTCGGCCTTCGCCTGGAGTTCTTCAAGCTGCTTGCGGAGCGTGACCGGTTCGGTCTCGGCTGCCGTCTCTGGCGCGGCTTCGCCGGCCTCGACGTGACCCGCTTCGGGTTCTTCGAGGTTGGTTATTTTTTCTTCGTCCATATTCATGTTCATGTCCATGTCCATTACGCCGCTTTCTCTATGCTATGCCGGTTCGTCGTCGGATGGCTCGCCGTACACATCGACGAGCAGATCATTCATCAGGCTCGCAACATAGCGCACCGCCGAGATCGCGCGCCCGTAGTGCATATGGATAGGGCCAAGCACGCCCATCACGCCGGTCGCTTCGCCGGTGATGCCGTAGCGCGAGAGCACCATGCTGCAATGGCTCAAGTCCTCCCAGCGCCCCTCGCCGCCGATGATGACCTGCACGGCACCCACGCCCGGCCCCAGCACCTCACGGAGGATCAGGTCCAGGAAGGGGCGTTCCTCGATCACACGCAGGGCTTGCTGCGCACCGGCGCTTTCCTCGAAGTCGTCCAGGACTTCGCTCAGCCCGTGGGAGTAAACCTGGTGGGCGGGGTGCGTATCGGAGCGCGCCATGATATCGATCACCAGTTGGGTAACTTCCTGCTCCAGCAAGGGCATGCGCCGGCGCTGCTGCTCGATCTGCGCGACGGTAAGGTTCGCGCAGGCGTCGTTGATGCGCGCGGCGCACTGGCTCAGCGTCTCCTGCGAGACCGGCTCGGCCAGCGCCAGCATCTCCTGGCGCACCTCGCCGCTGTGCAGCACCAGCACCATCAGCACCAACCGCCCTTTGGTCGAGATCAATTCCAGGTGTTTGAAGTGGTTGCTGCGCGCGTGCGGCGGCGTCACCAGCGAGGCGCTCTGCGTGGTGCGCGCCAGGATCGCCGCCGAGAGGCGCATCCACTGGTCGATATCCAGACGGGCCTGGTGGAATTGGTGGCGGATCATGCGCCGCTCGCTCGACGAAAGCTCGGTGTTGCCCAGGAGCCGCTGCACGAAGTAGCGGTAGCCGTTTTCGGTCGGCGCGCGCCCCGCCGAAGTGTGCGGCGCGCGGATATACTCCAGTTCTTCCAGGCAGGCCATCTCGTTACGCACCGTGGCAGAGCTAACGCCCAGGTTGTAGTTTTCCACCAACTGCTTGGAACTTACCGGTATGGCCGAATTGATGTATTCGCGCACAATTAAGCCCAAGATTTGTTCTTGCCGCTTGGTCAGTTCGGGAAAATTGTATGTCCCTGCGTGTAACATAGCAGTCGGCCATCCCATTCGCTAAAAAATTTAGCACTCTACCCTTTAGAGTGCTAACCCTTCTCTTTCTCGATACTACCATACTTGTCCGGTCGTATCAAGCCCGCCGCGCGCTGCCCGGGTTTTTTTAACGAAATTCCGATGTTCGGCGTCGCAGCACTGTACTCATATCCAACGATCACTTTACGATATCCCTGCGCGCCCCGATGACCGTCAAGGCAGCGCAGCTATTTCTTAATACAATAAATGTGCCCAATCGTCAACTATCAAAGCTAACGGAGGACACGATGAGACGGAAGATGTTAGGGTTAGGGATAGTGTTGGCGAGCTGCCTTTTTGCGCTTGGAGCCGGGGCCGCATCCGCCGCACAAGGCGCCCCAACGTTTATTTCGTTTACGACCACGACAGACCGTGTAGACCGGGACGCGCTGGAAAACGGCACGGCGCGCGTGCCCGTCTCCTGGCGCACGGCCAACCGGACGCCCGGCGCCAACCTGGTCTTTGAACAAATGCTCCCCGACGGCAGCGCCGTCAACGTGGAACTGCCGCGCGACAACCCGTGGGTCGCTTCGTCCGGCGATGGCATCGCTGCGCCGGTGCTGCCGGGCGCCGACGCCGCCGAGATTGTGCTCCGGGTGCGCCTGTTCGACCTCACGACCAATGAAGTCTACGACGAGCGGTCGCTCGTTATCCCCATCGGGCCGGGAACCGGCAGCGCGCCGCGCATCACCCGCTTCACCGCCGGCGTCGCGCAGGTGAGCCGCGTCGCGCTGCAAGCTCAGACGGCGCGCATCCCGGTTACCTGGGAATCGCTCAACCGGCCCAACACCGCGACGCTGGTCTTCGAGCAGGTGCACCCCGACGGCACGGCGGTAAACATCGAGTTCCCGCGCGCCAATCCCTGGGTAAACCCGTCGGGCGATGGCGCGGTGCGACCGGTCCTGCCCAACGCCTCGGACGCGCCCCAGGTCAAGCTGCAAATCAGGATGGTCGATCTGGTGACCGGCGTCGTCTACGACACGCGCTATACCTACCTGAACATCGTCGGAGACGAACCGTCCGCCGCTATCGCTTCCTTCCGCACCGGCGCTACCAGTGTGCGCCTGAGCGAGCTTGCCGACGGCAGCGCGCGCATCCCGCTGACGTGGGAGGCGGTGAACCGGCCCGACGGCAGCAACCTGGTCTTTGAGCAGGTCTTAAGCAATGGTACGGTCGTCAATGTCGAACTGCCGCGCAATTTTGTCCTCGTGTCGTCGGTGGGCGCGGGCATCGCCGCGCCCCGGCTGCCCGGCGGCAGCGCCGATCAGATTCGCCTGCAAGTGCGCCTCATCGACCTGACGACCGGGCACGAGTACAGCCGGGCGTCCCTGAGTTTGCCCATCAGTAACACCGGCGACCCGCCGCGCATCGCCCGCTTTACGGCCGGCGTCATGGGGCTGCATACCGGCAACTTCGGCACCGCCGCCGGGCGGGTGCCGGTGTCCTGGTCGGTGCTGAACCGGCCCGACGGCAGCAACCTGGTTTTTGAGCAGCGCCTGCCGGGTGGTCAGGTCGTCAACGTGGAACTGCCGCGCAGCAACCCCTGGGTGGCGTCGGAGGGCGTGGGCGTGATGAACCCGGTCTATCCCGGCCCGGACGTACAATCGGTCACGTTCCAACTGCGCCTGGTGGACATCACCACGCACACGACGATCACCCTGGCCGAGATCACCCTCCCGGTCGTCGATGATTCGGGCACGCCCGGCGACGCTGACCCGGCGGATGTGGTCGAAGTATCCGGCGCTGCCTGCTACGAAGCGCCTTTCGCGGCGGATCAGGGTCTTGCCGTGGGCGCGCTCGCCCGCGCCGATACCGGCCTGGCCGCGCACGAAGACCCATATGGCGCCACACCTCACGATGGCTTTTTGGGCGAGGAGGTCGAGATCATCGAGGGGCCGCGCTGTTTCTACTACCCGACGCCGACCCATTCCCTGGTGCATGTACGCATGTGGAAAGTCCGGGGCACGCAGCGCACGATAACGGGCTGGGTGCGCGAGTATACTTTTACCCAGACCGAAACCTATTACCACCTGCGCCTGCCGGACGAGACATCCGGCGAGGTCGAAGTCGTGTCTTTTTCTGCCGATAAAGACACGGTGGGCGCGGGCGAGACGATTACCTTTACGTGGGAGACCCGCAACGCGCATCATGTCATGCTGCGCGCCGCCCTGACCCACAACCACGCCTCCGACATCATGGAGAACGACCTGCCGCCGTCCGGCTCCTTCACCATGACCATGCCGGCGTACATCGGCGGCGGCGCGACCGGCACCTTCTACCTCCAGGTCTTCGCGTCGCCCGACTGGCCGCACCAGATCACCGATTCCCTGGAGATTACGCTGAGCTGCGATAACCAGTTCTTCTTCGGCCAGGGCGCGGACTGCGTGGTCGAACCGGCGGCGAGCGCCGAAGCCGCTTACCAGACCTTCGAGTACGGCGCTATGGTGTGGTACGGCGCGACGAACAGCATCTATATGCTGCTGAACGGCGGGACCGGCGCGCGCTTCGTCGATACCTGGGACGGCACGAGCGCGATCACCTGGGACGAGACGCCGCCCGACGGCCTGATGCTCCCGGCGCGCGGGTTCGGCTGGCTGTGGACACAGAACGCCGGCGTGCGTGACGCCGCCGGCTGGGCGACCGCGCCAGAGCAGGGCTATACCATACAGATGCAGCGCGGCGTAGTCGCCAACAACACGCCGGAGCAGTACGTACTGTACTTTACGACGCCGGACGGGCGCACCATCCGCTACGTGGAAAGCGGCGACGGTTCGGCGTGGGCGATTGTTCCGTAACAAAGGCGCGAGCACGGCTCCCCACCGCGCCGGCGCGGTGGGGAGCTTTACTTCACGCCAAGCCGGACCCGGTAGCTGAAGTGCCAGGGCACCACCCCATCGCCCATGACGCGCGCCGCCACCGCCCGCAGTTCCGTAAGACCCATCTCGTCTTCGGTGACCCGGCGCTCGATCAATCCCGCCGCCTGGCTTTGCATCACCAGCCCTACCAACCGTTCGACGCCGCCGGTCTCAACCTTATGTACCAGAATCTCTTTGACGTAGCGAAACTGGCCGCTCGCCTCGATCCGGCTCAAATGCCCGGCTTTGTCTTCACCCCTGGTCTTGAACTCCAGGCCATGCACTTTCATGATTTGCCGCATCCGCCGGGTACAGGCGCAATAGGCGCGCTCGACCTCCCAGTGAATCGTCGGCGGCCAGTCGTTGTCAATCGCTGCGAAGACGCCGCCGGGCCGGAGAATGCGCCCGACCTCGGCGAAGGTCGCCTCCGGGGGCATCCAGTGCAGCGCTTGCGAGACGGTGACGATATCGGCGCCGGCGTCGGGCAGGCCGGTATCGTGCCCGAAGCCGCGCCGGTATTCGATGTTGGGCGCGCCGGTGAGGCTTTCGGCTTCGCGGCGCATGGCGTCGTTTGGCTCGATGCCGATCACCTGCTGCGCGCGCCCTGCCCAAATGCGCGTCGCCAGGCCGGTGCCCGCGCCCAGGTCCACGACCAGCGCGGGCGTCTCGACCCCCGCAAGTTGAGTCAAGATATCGACCAGGACGGCAGGCGGCTGCGGGCGACGGCGATTATAAGCGTGTGCGTTCGCGCTGAAGCGCGCGACGTTTGCTTCGATATTTTTGATATTTTCGATGTTGGTGTCTTCCATTGGTTCCAAGCGAGTCCGGCTACTCGTGCTGCGTCTGATCCCAGAACTGCTGGAACTTGTCCAAGCCGGCGTGTGTGTACGGGTGATCGAAGCCATCTTGATACACACCGAACCCGGCGGTCACGATATCCGCGCCGACCAGCGCCGCTTCGACGATCTGGCGTGCGCTGCGCACCGCCGTGACGATGATCTCGGTGTCGAAGTCGTAATTATCGCGGATGGCGACGACTTCCTTGACAAAGTGAGCAGTTTCCTCGGCGTTGGCTTCCTTCTCACCAATGCAAGGCGAGACGTAGTATGCGCCCATCCGCATCGCCTGGAGCGCCTGCATTGCCGAGAAGCACGCCGCCACGTTGACCCGGACGCCGCGCTCGGTAAGCACCGCGCACGCTTTGAAGCCGGCTTCGGTGGCGGGGACTTTTATCACGAGGTTGTCCGGGCAAAGCGCAAAGAGCTTGTGCCCTTCCTGCGCCATCTCCTCCCAACGGTCGAAGTGCGGGTTCACCGCCACCGAGACGGTCTTCTGCGTACCTGCCAACAGCGCGCCGATTTCCTCCACGACCGCCAGGAAAGGTTTGCCGCCGGCCTGGATAAGACGCGGGTCGGTGGTCACGCCGTCGATGGCCCACATGTCGAGCGCGTGTGTGATCTCGTCCACACTGGCGCTATCCAAGAAGAATTGCATAAAACCTTCTCCACGTTACGACTACGCAAGCCGGGTCATTCTACGCCCTGGGCGGCGAGCCAGTCGCGCACCTGTTCCGCCGTCGCACGGTAGTTGTGCTCCATCATCAGATTGTGCCCGGCGTCCGGCACCACGACGTAATCCGCTTTGTAGTGCGCCGCCGACTGGCGCGCCGCCGGTTCGCCGATCAGGGTGTCTTTCTCCGCCGCCAGCCAGAGCATCGGCGCCCGGACTTCCTCCGCCGGCGCCCAGAACGGCGGGTTATGCTGCAACATCACCAACCCCGACTCCGGGCCAAGCCGGGCATGCAGTTCCTCCGGCGTGTAGAGCGCGCCCCCGGTGGTGAGCTTCTTCGCAGCATGATAAGGCGTGCGCATGAACTGGGTAGCACTCAAGGTGAAGAACATCAGGAAGACGCCGAGCGGGTCCAGTTTAAGAAAGCGCGGCAGGCCGTCTTCTAGCGTCCGGTGCGAAACCCACGGCGCCACCAGCACCACGGCCGGCAGGTCATCGTCCACGTGTCTAAGGTACCACTGGGTCAGCGCGCCGCCCATGCTGTGCCCAACCAGCACCGGCTTGCGCGGCAGCCGTTCGATCTCGGTTTTGATGAAGGCGAGATAATAGTCGAGCGTGGTAAGCTGCATCGGGCGCTGCGATGGCGAGCCGGTGTGCCCCGGCAGGCTGATGGCGTGGCTCTCCCAGCCCCACCCGGCGAAGAGCGCCTGCCAGTGCTGCCAGCACCACGCGCCATGCCACATGCCATGCTGGAAGAAAATCGGCGTCTCAAAGCGGCGACGCTTGGGCGTGTAGGTGACGCGCTCGATGCCGTCCTCGATGAGGTGAGTGACGGTGTAGATCTCGGTCTCTTTCTCCTCCAGCACGGCGCGACCTTTGGGCGCTTGGTTTTGCGGCTCGGCAAGCGTCCGGTGTACATCGCGCCGGCCCAGGTACCACATCGCCCACAGCCACACGCCGAGCATCCAGGCTGCCAGCCCGCCGGCTATTCCCATAACGATTGAAGTGAAGGGTTTCTTGTTCATAATGTTGTCTCCATTTCTACAAATACAGTACCGGTATCTCGGAACCATGAAACATATCCTCAAAGGGGGGGCGATAACGGCAGGCCGGTTTAGTTCGTGTCCCGGTCACAATTAGTTAACCGGTGCAACACGCCAGGCGGCGTTATTATAACACGGCCCGGTTGATTTGGATGGCTTCTCCCGGTATCGTTAAGTGGTGATGGATTGTGAAAAGGAGAAAACCCTATGGCCCTACGAGCCGACCGCTTCTTTGACCCCGACCCCCACCAGCGCGAGGTCGCCATGCAGTTGTACGACCGGGTCGCCGGCCTGCCGCTGATTTGCCCGCACGGGCACGTAGACCCGCGCATGTTCGCCGACCCGGACTATTCGTTCGGCACGCCGACCGAGATGCTCATCATCCCCGATCATTACGTCTTTCGGATGCTCTACTCGCAGGGCGTCCCACTCGAAGCGCTCGGCGTCCCGGCGCAGGACGGAATCGAGGTCGAGCAGGACCATCGCAAGATCTGGCAGACCTTCGCCGACCACTTCTACTTGTTTCGGGGCACGCCGACCGGTATTTGGCTGGTGCAGGAATTGGAAGAAGTGTTTGGCGTCGAAGAAAAGCTGACCGGCGCGAGCGCGCCGGCCGTTTACGACCGCATCGCCGCCGCGCTGGAGAAGCCGGAATTTCGCCCGCACGCCCTTTACAAGCGCTTCAACATCGAGGTGTTGTGCACCACCGACGCCGCCGCCGACTCGCTTGAGTATCATAAGGCGATCAAAGCGTCGGGTTGGGAGGGGCAGGTCCGGCCCACCTTCCGCCCCGATGCGGTGGTCAACATCGACACCGAGGGCTGGCGCGCCAACATCGACAAATTGAGCGAGGTCAGCGATATTTCGATTGACGGCTATCCCCGCTTCATCGAAGCATTGGAAAACCGCCGCGCGTTCTTCAAAGCGATGGGCGCCACCGCCACCGACCACGCCGCGCTCACCGCCCACACCGGGCGGCTCTCGGAGGCGGAGGCCGGCACGATCTTTCGGCGCGCGCTGAAGGGCGAGGCCGGCGCCGAAGACGCGGCGCGCTTCACCGCCCACATGCTGATGGAGATGGCGCGCATGAGCGTCGAAGACGGCCTGGTGATGCAGCTTCACGTCGGCGCCTATCGCAACCACAACGAGCAATTATTCAAACGCTTCGGACGCGACAAGGGCGCGGACATCCCGGTTACCTCCGAGTTCACGCGCGGCCTCGAACCGCTGCTCAACGCCTACGGCGCCGACCCGCGCCTGACGTTGGTGCTGTTCACCCTGGACGAAACGACCTACGCGCGCGAGCTTGCGCCCATCGCAGGGCACTACCCGGCGGTGCGGCTCGGCCCGCCGTGGTGGTTCCACGACAGCTTAAACGGCATGGCGCGCTACTTCGACCAGGTGATGGAGACCGCCGGGCTGTACAACACGGCCGGCTTCAACGACGACACGCGCGCCTATCCCTCCATCCCGGCGCGGCATGACGTATGGCGGCGCGCGGCGTGCAACTGGATTGCGGGGCTGGCGGTGCGCGGCGTGGTGGATATGGACGATGCGCACGCGATGGCGTATGATTGCGCGTACAAGTTGGCGAAAGATACCTATCGATTGGGGGATTGAACATGTTTGATTTGACGGGCAAGGTCGTCGCCATTACGGGCGGCGCGGGCGTGCTGTATACCACCATCTCGAAGGGCCTGGTCGCAGCCGGCGCAAAAGTCGCCATCCTGGACCTGAACGAGGAAGGCGCGAACGCGCTCGCCGAGGAGTTGAAAGAAGCCGGCGGCGAGGCGGTCGGGGTGGCCTGCAACGTGCTCGACCGGGAGTCGATTGAAGACGCCGCCGACGAGGTGATTAAGGCGTTCGGCAAGGTGGACGTGCTGATTAACGGCGCGGGCGGCAACCGGGCCGACGCGACCACCACGCCGGGCGAGCGTTCTTTTTTCGATATCCCGCCGGAAGCGCTGAACTGGGTGTTTAACCTGAACTTTCTAGGCACGGTGCTGGCTTCGCAGGTGTTCGGCGAGATCATGGCCGAGCAGGGCGAGGGTGTGATTCTGAACACCTCGTCGATGACCGCCATCCGCCCGCTGACGCGCGTGGTGGCTTACGGCGCGGCGAAGATGGCGATCAACAACCTGACGCAGTGGCTCGCGGTGCATTTTGCCCAGGAATACAGCCCCAACATTCGCGTCAACGCGATTGCGCCGGGCTTCTTCCTCACCGAGCAGAACCGCTACCTGCTCACCGACCGCGAAACCGGCGCGATGACGCCGCGCGGCCAGCAGATCATCGACCATACGCCGATGGCGCGCTACGGCGCGCCGGAGGACCTGGTAGGTACGGTGATCTGGCTGATCTCCGATGCGTCGCGGTTCGTCACGGGCGTCGTGGTGCCGATTGACGGCGGCTTCAGCGCATACAGCGGCGTGTGACGAAAACGGCGCGTGGGCGCAACCCTTACGCGGCTGCCTGCGTATATGAGGTTTAGACGATCTGAACTAAGGTTTTTGTCTAAGGAGCATCGCATGGCTACGAAAAAGCGCAGCAGTCGTAAGTCATTACAAATCGGCCTGGCCCTGCTGCTGATCTTCGCCGGCGTGGTCGGGCTGCTGGTCAACAGCGGCGCAGTTGCCTACCGGCTCCCGGACCTGGGGCGCGATATGGGCCGCACCTTCGGCGAAATCGGGCGCGGCGTCGGCGAGTTCGGGCACGATATCGGCCGGCGGACCGGCGAGATGGGGCGCGATCTGGGCGGTCGCATGAGCGAGCTTGGCCGGGACCTCGGCAGGACCGCCGGCGAGTTTGGCCGCGATGCGGGCGACTTCGCCAACCGCGTCGCGCAGGGGATCGGCTCTGTCTTCCGCACCGTCTTGAGACTGTGGCCCCTGGCGCTTATCGGCGTCGGCGCGTTCCTGGTGCTCAAACCGAAGCGGTCGGCGCACGAAATCCCCTCGTCGCAGGATGTCAACTTCACTGCAAACTAGGGATGTCAACCTCACTCCCCGATTCCCCGCAAGTTGCCAACTTGCGGGGAGTCATGTATCCTCATAGCTGAAGTACCTCTTGTATCCGGCCCCCCATACGTGCAAGTTATATCCAAGAGTGACCACGCGCATCTTGAGGGTTTGTGTGGATTCGTGATGAGGGTGGGTCAGGAGGCAAAATGATGAACGGTAACACACACACAAAGTATATCTGGGGACTGCTGTGCTCGCTGGGACTCGTGATGACGCTGGCGACCGGGTGCTTCCAGCCTGCCGCCGAGCCGCTGCAATCCACAATCGGCGGTGAAATTGACCCAGGCAGCACCGCCGTGCCGCTCCCGGCGACGGCCACGTCGCAGGCGCCCGATCCGGGGTCGGCGCAGGCAACCCTGCCGCCCATCGCACAGACAACGACCGCCATCGCGGCGACGATGGCCGCAACCGGCGTCGCCGTGCCTACGCAGTCCCCGGCTTCGACCGTCGATCCCAACGCGCCGACCGTCGATCCCGACGCGCCGACGCTCCCCCCCACGCCGACCAACGTCGGCGGCGCCGACCGCCCGGCGCCGACCGCCCTGCCCGTCAACGACGATTGTACGCACGTCTTGCAGCGCGGAGAAAACCTGTTCCGGCTGTCGCTGGCATGGGACACGACCGTCGATGCCATCGCCAAGCTGAACGGCATCACCAATCCCGACTCGGTCGCAGCCGGTACGGTGCTGCGCCGTCCGAACTGTGGGGCAGGCGGCCAAGCGCCGGCGCCGACCAGCAGCGGCGCTGTGCCCGGCAGCGGGACGATTTACGTCGTCAAGGCCGGCGATACGCTCTTTTCGATTGCGAATCGCTTCGGGGTGTCGATGCAGGCGATCATGGATGTAAACCCAGAAGTAAAGGCCAACCCGGACCGTCTGAGCGTCGGGCAGCAGATCGTGATTCCCTGACGAGCCTGGTCTAGTCAGAGATCAAAAAAGTCGGTTAGTTCTCCAGGAATTCGTGGGGTTTCCGGGCGAGCCGGCGGCTCGCCCCTACGAGCCATTCCCACCGGTAGGGGCGTCCCGGTGGGACGCCCATGCACATCAACTTAAGAATTTTGACCGTTTGTGCACCTGTTCCCCCTCTCCCCAAACCCCTCTCCTACGAGGGGCGCGGGGCTTACCGGCGCACAGACTCGCTGTTTTTTGTGGTATATGGGCTAGCACGAGTCTGACTCCCCTCGCCCCTTG
>JAFGMM010000230.1 GCA_016927535.1 Anaerolineae bacterium | reverse complement strand
GCTGGCCCGGCGCAATCGCCAGACGCCGGCGCAGGGGCGCGTACTCGAACCCTTTTGCGATCTCCACGTACACCTCGCCGACCGGTAGTTCGATCTCGAACGTGCCGGGAACGTAAGCGTAGGCCGTGCCGCCCAGCTTCGAGTCGGCGCCGTAGTCCTCGAACCAGCACGGGTTGACCTCGTGGCGGTGGCCGTAAGGCGGCAGGTAGCGCCCGTCGGGTGCGCGGAAGTGCACGCGGACCGGGGTCGGGCGGCCCTGTTCGTCTTCGACCGTGACGCGCAGCCAGGTCTTCTCGTAGCCTAAGACCTCGGCGCTGACCTGGCCGTCGGCGCTGGCGACCTTGCCCTGCGGCTGGAACAGGTCCTCCATCGGCACTTCGCGGCCGGCGATGCGTAGCGCGGCGGCGCGGCTGGCGGCGATATCGAGGATGTGCGTATCTTTCGGCTGCCCGGATGTGTGCGGTTCGCCCCAGCCTTGTACTTCTGCGGCGAGCCAGGCATCCGGCGCAAAGGGCGGCACGTCGCGGACGCGCGCAATGATGCCCAGGTCGATATCGATATCCAGGTCCGCCGGCGCGACCGCTTCACGGGCGGGCAGTTTTACGCGGAAGCTCTCCAGCCGCTCGTGGCGGAGCGGGTGCACGTCGCCCGTGAACAGCGTCACGCCGGCGACGGCGAGCAGGTCGGCCCCGGTCGGCTCGATGCGCATCTCCTTGAGCGGCTTGTCCGGGTGCGGGTTTGCCAGCGCGTACAGCCAGTAACCGCCGTCCGTCGTCCATACCCCGGTCTGCACCAACCCCCATAAGCCGGCTTCCGGTTCGGGTTCGAGAAGCTTCACCGGTTTAGGTTGGTGATAGGGGGCTGCGGCAAATGCCAGGTGTCCCCATGGAACGTTAGGCTGGTTGATCTCGTAGCGCCGCCGGATGGGGACCCGGTGAACGCTCCCATCGTCGTAGATTAACACGTAGTCCGCCAGGTGCTCGCCCGGCTGCGTCACAGCGCCCCAGTCTACGCCGGTAGGTCCCTCGGTCGGGCGTTGAGATGCGTTGCAGAAGTGGGCGATCACGACGTAGTTTGCCGTCCCGTGAAGCGGCAAGACGGCGGGTGTGCGGTCGTGCCCCGACACGACCCAGCGGGGAGCGTGCGGGCTGAACTTGAACGGGATGCCCCAGGCGGTCTGTTCACCGCTTGGCATGGCGTCAAATTGCGACGACAGGCCGGGATGCCAGGGCAGCGCAGCGTCTTGATCGCTCCGGCCGGCATTGAAACAATCCGAAAGGTCCTGCGGTGTGAACTTGCTCATAGGATGGGTCGCTCCTTGGCATGTGCTGCTCATCTTGTCTTGAATGCCGTTGATTGGAGAACGTTATTTTAGCTACCTCCGCGATCCGAGTCAATGATGTGAGCGCATCGCGCGCCGCGCGCCTGTAAAGAATGTGGGTGCATTTCGGGGATATGTGTAGAATTACACACAGGAAACTTTCAAGAAGGGAATCTTAAATGTTTAGTTTGCGTTGCTTTAAATGTGGTTGGCCCATCAACTTGAACCGCGCCGAACTGGAGACCGCGGTTGCTGAAGCGATGGCGAAGGACGAAGCCCATTACGCGCTGGTCTGCCCAAGCTGCCGGCGCGTTAATAAAATTTCGGTCAAACAGATGCGCCGCAAGCTGCCGCGCGACTGGCAGCCTGTCGCTCAACCAACTGAAGCGCCTGCCAAAGCCAAAGATGGAGAAGAGACGCCGGCCGAAACCGGCTAGAACGCTGCTTTCAAGGTCTTACGGCCACAGCCAGTTGTCATCCCCCGGCCACACCTCTACCGGCAGCGGCTCGGCCCAGCCCAGCGTCTCTTCGTAGAGACGGTCGTAAGCGCCGTCGCTCACCAGGTCTTGCAGCGTAAAATTGACCAGCGAGCGAAAGTCGGCGTCGCTGCGCGGTGTGGCGAAGGCCATGCCGCGCCGCGAGTAAAAGCGCTCGGTAAAGCTCAGCGTGTCTGGGTCTGCTTCCACGAACGGCCCTAACGCCAGGCTGTCGCCGAAAACGGCGTCTTCGTTGTTGTTCTTCAGCGCCGATATCGCCGCGCCGGCGTTTTCGTACTGGCTGACGCTCGCCAGCCGGACCCGCGCGCTCTCCGCAAGTTCGAGCGCCAGGGTTTCGTCTTCAGCGGCGGCCGGCCCGAAGACGCCGACGCGCTTGCTGCGCAGGTCGCCGAAGCCGCCGAACGGCTTATCTTTAAGCACCACCATGCGGTTGCCGTGCAGCAGGAAAGCCTGCCCGTAGCTCACGGCGTCGGCGCCCTCCCAGCGCGGCTCGACGCCGATTGCCAGGTCCGCGCGCCCGTCGGCGACCCATGCGGCGGGGTTGTCGCGGCTGCCGGGCAAGAACTCGACCGAGACGCCCCAGCGCGCCGCCATCGCTTCGACCAGGGCGCGATAAAATGCCTCAAGCCGCTGCTCGCCCTCGCCCAGTTCTTCCGCCAGGCTCAGCCCGGCCACGCGCAGCGGCTCGCCG
Source organism: Anaerolineae bacterium (assembly GCA_016927535.1). Classification (GTDB taxonomy): domain Bacteria; phylum Chloroflexota; class Anaerolineae; order Aggregatilineales; family JAFGMM01; genus JAFGMM01. Next base: position 1,051 of record JAFGMM010000230.1, on the reverse strand, counting down.
CGCGTCAGCCGCGCCACGACCGATTCGGGATAGTTGATATCGGTCGGGTAGTCCGCGAAGTTGCGCGGGTCGGCGTCCTCCCAGACGACGATGCCGGGATAGCTGTATCCGCTGAACCAAGCATCGTGAATCTCTTTCAAGCGCCCGCTGCGCTCCAGGGCGTGCAGGGTGCGGTTAAGCGCGTTTCGTAAATTCACATCGTAGCGCGGCAGGCCAATCGCCAGCGGTGCGCTGCCCACCTGCTCGTCGAGAATCCGGGTCACGCCGGGGACGCTGGCATTGCGCAAGTTGACCAGCGTATCGACCACCGCGGTGGCGGCGCCGGCGACCAGCGCCGCCACCGCGTCGTCGAGGATTTCGTAGGCGGTCAGGCTCGCGCTCAGACCGCGCGCGCTCAGCGCTTCCTCCGCGCGCGAGCCGGTCACGACCGCAACGCGCCGGCCGGCAAGCTGCCCGATTTCGCGGATTTCGCTCTCTGCCGTGACCATCGCCGCCGGCCCGTCCGGGAAGTAGCTCTGGCTGAAGTCTATCAAGGCTTCGGATTCGCGGCGGTGCGGCATCGCAGCGATGAGTAAATCGACTTGCCCGCCCAGCAGGTAGGCGATGGCGGTTTGGCCGGTAACCTGGATCAATTGAAGCTGTACGCCCCAGCTTTCGGACAGCGCGCGCGCAATGTCGGCGTCGTAGCCGACGATGTTGCCGTTCCGGTCCAGCGTGCCGAAGGGCGGCGCGTTGAGCTTGATCCCTACGCGCAGGGTGCTGTCGTCCAGAATGCGGCGGATGCGGGACACGGCGGGCAGCGTGGTCGGCTCCGGCGTGGGGTAGGGGACCAGGGTCGGCGGGACGAGCGTAACCGGCGGGTCGGGCGAAGGTGTGAAGGTCGGCAAAGGCGTAGCGGTGGCTGCCGGGGTGTCGGTCGGCGCCGGCATGCCCGGTTGACAGCCGGCCAGGATCGAAATCGCCAATAGGATGGTCGTCGTTTTGATGAGCGCGCGCATAGAGCGTAGTCCTATCTATCGTGCAAGCGGTGAGGACTCTACCATCATGCGCG
>JAFGMM010000229.1 GCA_016927535.1 Anaerolineae bacterium | reverse complement strand
GCCGCCGGAGCGTGGTCTTCTCCCCCTCTCCACCCTGTGGAGAGGGGGCCGGGGGGTGAGGTATCAGTTAAAGGTTTACCACTACCGTTGGCGGATATGATTGAGGCGGGATATCACTCGCCGGTTGATCGCCTCGATGCGCTGGTGTGAGGCGTTCTTGTGTTTCTTTGATGCAAGTCTTACTTAAAATCGATAGATGGGCTTTATACTGAGACCATCGAGGGGCGCGCGAGTCTTTACGATATGTTTGTGATGGAGGAGTGATGGAATCATGGATTTGAGTCGTTTTACTCAAAGAGCACAACAGGCGGTCGTCAGTGCGCAGTCGCTGGCGATGGAATACAGCCACCAGGAGATCACGCCGGAGCATTTGCTGTTGGCTTTGCTGCGCCAACAGGACGGCGTAGCGCCGCAGATAGTCGCCAAGATCGGCGCGCGACCTGAGACGCTGACCACCCAGTTGGAAAGCATGCTGCAAAGCCGCCCCAAGATTCACGGCGGCAACGTCGAGCCGGGCCTGGTGTCGGCGACGGTGAATGTGCTCAATCGCGCCGAGAAAGAAGCGCGCAAGATGCGCGACGAATACGCCGGCACCGAGCATATCTTGCTGGCGATGGCCGACGCGCGCCCGCTGAGTGATTTCTTGGCGCGCTACGGCGTCGATCACGACACTGTGCTGCGCGCAGTGCGCGACATTCGCGGCGGGCAGCGCGTGACCAGCCAGGACCCGGAGAGCACTTACCAGGCGCTCGACAAGTACGGGCGCGACCTGACGCAGCTTGCACGGCAGGGTAAGCTCGATCCGGTCATCGGGCGGGACGAGGAAATTCGCCGCGTCATCCAGGTGCTCAGCCGCCGGACGAAGAACAACCCGGTGCTCATCGGCGACGCCGGCGTAGGGAAAACCGCCATCGCCGAGGGCCTCAGCCAGCGCATCGTCAACGGCGATGTGCCGGAGGGCATGCGCGACAAGCGCATCTTTGCGCTGGATATGGGCGCGCTGGTGGCCGGGGCCAAGTACCGGGGCCAGTTCGAGGAGCGCCTGAAGGCGGTGTTGAACGAAGTCGCCGAAGCCGAGGGCGGTATCATCATGTTCATCGACGAGCTGCATACCGTGGTGGGCGCCGGCGCGGTCGGCGAGGGCGCGATGGACGCCGGCAACATCCTTAAACCGATGCTGGCGCGCGGCGAACTGCACGCCATCGGCGCGACGACGCTCGACGAATACCGCAAGTATATCGAGAAGGACGCCGCATTAGAGCGCCGTTTCCAGCCGGTCTTCGTCGATGAGCCGAGCGTCGAGGATACCATCAGTATCCTGCGCGGCCTGAAGGAGCGCTACGAAGTGCATCACGGCGTGCGCATCCAGGATGCAGCAGTCATCGCTGCCGCCGTGCTCTCGGACCGCTACATTGCCGACCGGCAGCTTCCCGATAAGGCGATTGACCTGATCGACGAGGCGGCCTCGCGGCTGAAGATGGAGATCGACTCGAAGCCGGCGGCGCTGGATGCGATTGATCGCCAGGTCATGCAGCTTGAGATCGAGCGTGAGGCGCTGAAGAAAGAGCGCGATAAAGCGTCGAAGGAGCGCCTTGAGAAGCTCAAGGCTGAACTGGCCGACCTGAACGAGGACAAGCGCGCGCTGGAGGCGCGCTGGCAAACCGAGAAGGATGCCATCAACCGGATGCGCGACCTGAAGGCCGAGCTTGACCGGACGCGCCTGGAGATGGAGCGCGCTCAAAATCGCTATGACTGGGAGGATGCGGCGCGCCTCAAGAGCGTGCAGGTTGACCTGGAGCGGCGCTTGGAAGAACAGGACGCCTATCTAAACTCGCTCCAGAAGTCGGACGGTGCGCTGCTCAAGGAAGAGGTGGACGCCGACGAAATCGCGGAGGTGGTGAGCAAGTGGACCGGCATCCCGGTTTCTAAGCTGCTTGAGGGCGAGGTCGAGAAGCTGCTGCGGATGGAAGACCGGTTGCATCTGCGCGTGGTGGGCCAAGACCAAGCGATCAGCGCGGTAGCGAACGCGGTGCGCCGCAGCCGCGCCGGCCTGCAAGACCCGAATCGCCCGGTCGGGACCTTCCTGTTCCTGGGGCCGACCGGCGTCGGCAAGACCGAGCTGGCGCGCGCGCTGGCCGAGTTCCTGTTCGACGACGAGGACGCGATGGTGCGCATCGACATGAGCGAGTACCAGGAGCGCCACACGGTCAGCCGGCTGATCGGCGCGCCGCCCGGCTACGTCGGCTACGACGAGGGCGGGCAGCTCACCGAGGCGGTGCGGCGCCGGCCCTATGCGGTGGTGCTGTTCGACGAGATGGAGAAGGCGCACCTTGAAGTCTTTAACATCCTGTTGCAGGTGCTCGACGAGGGCCGCCTGACCGATGGTCACGGGCGCACGGTGGACTTTAAGAACACGGTCATCATCATGACCAGCAACGCCGGCAGCCAAATCATCAAGGAGATGGAGGGGCGCGCCCGGCACGCCGACAACGGCACGGCGGATGCGATCCGCGAGGAGATGCGCCGGGCCGTGATGGCCGAACTTGACCGCACTTTCCGCCCGGAGTTTCTGAACCGCATCGACGAGGTGATCGTGTTCCACAGCCTCACGCGCGAGCACCTGGGCGAGATCGTCGATATCCAGGTGCGGCGGCTGAACCAACTGCTGGCGGCGCGCGGCCTGCGCGTTGAGCTGACGCCGGCGGCAAAGGAACTGCTGGCCGATATCGGCTATGACCCGGTGTACGGCGCGCGACCGCTCAAGCGCGTGATCCAGCGCCAGATACAGGACCCGCTGGCGCTGGCCGTGCTGGAGGGGCGTTTCAAAGAGGGCGATCATGTGCAAGTCGATGCGGACGGCGACCGGGTGATCTTCTCGAAAGTCAAGTCGGTGATCGAAGGCGAGATCGTCGCGTGAAGTCTCTGCCGTGAATGATAAAGAAGCTCCCGCACAGCAGGGGCTTCTTTGTGCGGTAGTGGTGACATGTTGACTGATGACGTCGTTTACCTCACCCCCATATGCATCAACTTAGATTCTGTCAAATTTTGTGTGGAAACGACTTCCCTCCTCAATCAAATAGGAAAGCGCCCCTCGAAACGGATGGCGAGCTGGTTGAG
>JAFGMM010000228.1 GCA_016927535.1 Anaerolineae bacterium | reverse complement strand
GGCTGGGATTGGTGCAGCGTCGCGGACTACCTGGCGCGCTTCGACGGCGCGGGCGCGTCGAATGTGGCCTACCTGGTGCCGCACGGCGTGGTGCGCTACGAGGTGATGGGTACGGCGAGCCGCCCGCCCACGCCGGGCGAACTGGCGCAGATGAAGCGGCTCGTGGCGCAGGGCATGGAGGAAGGCGCGGTCGGTCTTTCGACCGGGCTGGGCTACGTGCCGGGGCAGTACGCCCAGGTCGATGAACTGGTCGGGTTGAGCCGGACTGCGGCGGAATACGGCGGCGTCTACGTCTCGCACATCCGCGATTACCTGACGCACATCGACGCGGCGCTCGAAGAAATCTTCACCATCGGCGCGCAGGCGCAGATCCCGATTCACATTTCGCACTTTGTCGGGCACGCGCCGGTGATCGAGCGCACGGCAGCGGCGGCGCAGGCGCGCGGCCTGGAGATGACCTATGATGTTTATCCGTATCTCCTCGGCTCGACCTCGCTTTTTGGCATTCTCACCCAGTTGATCGTGATCGAAGACTGGACCGATATCGCTGGCGTTTTGCGGTCTGCTGAGACGCGCGCGCTGCTGCACCGCGCGCTTGCCGCGTGGGATTGGTCTACGCTGACGCTCTCGTATGTGCCGGGGCACGAGGACCTGGAAGGGCGCAACCTCCAGGCGTGCGCAGAGGAGGCCGGCGCGCACCCCATCGACTACATGTGCGACTTGATCGCCGCGACCGACCTGGCGGCGGGCGTGATCTCGCATCACACCTTCCGCACCGAGGACGACCTTAAAGCGTCGATGCAGCCGCGCACGGGCATGTTCAGCAGCGACGGTATCTTCTTGGGCAGCCGCCCGAACCCGCGCGCCGCCGGGACTTTCCCGCGCGTGCTGGCGCGCTACGTCCGCGAGCAGGGCGCGCTGGCGCTTGAGGACGCCATCCGCAAGATGACCTCGCTGCCCGCGCAGACGCACCGCCTGCACGACCGGGGCTTGCTCAAGGTGGGGCTGGCGGCGGACGTGGTGATCTTTGATCCGGGTGTGATCCAGGACCACGCGACGTTTGAGGATGGGCGGCGCTTAGCGACCGGGATGGATTTTGTCATCGTTAACGGTAAGATAGTGTTGGACGAGGGGCGGCATACCGGCGCGACGCCGGGCCGCGCGCTCAGACCCTACCTTAGACGAGGAGGCTAACGATGCTCTACGGCTATGCAGGCAAAATCCTATGGGTCGATCTATCAACCGGCGCGCTGCGCGACGAGCCGACGCCTGCCGGTATCGCGCGCGATTTCATCGGCGGCTACGGCATGGCGGCGCGCATCCTATACGATTTGATCCCGGCGGGCGCCGACCCGCTCGGCCCGGAAAACGTGCTCGCCGTTCTCACCGGCCCGCTCACCGCCAGCGGAGCGCCCACCGGCACGCGCTGGACCGTGGCATGTAAGTCGCCGCTGACGGGCGGCTGGGGCGACGCCAACGGCAGCGGCTTCTTCGGCCCCGCGCTCAAGCTGGCGGGCTACGATGCGGTGTTCTTTACCGGCATCAGCGCGCAGCCGGTCTACCTGCTCATCGACGCCGGCGTGCCGGCGCTGCTCCCGGCCGGCGATTGGTGGGGTCTGGATACTTACGAACTGGAGGACGCGGTTAAAGCGAAGTACGGCAAGAAGGCCGAGGCGGCCTGCATCGGGCCGGCCGGCGAAAAGCTGAGTCTGATATCCGGCGTGGTCACGGCAAAGGGGCGCATCGCGGCGCGCAGCGGCGTCGGCGCGGTGATGGGCAGCAAGCGCGTCAAAGCGGTCGTTGCGGTAGCGGGCAGCGGCGGCATCCCCGTCCCGGACGCCGAAGCGCTCAAGACCGTCAGGGACAAGTACGTCAAGCAGATCAACGACGGCACCGGCGCGGCGAATTTCTACAAGACGACCGGCACGCCCGGCTATACCGCTTTCGGCGTCGTGGTGGCCGACTCGCCCATCCGCAACTGGTCCGAGTCGCCCGACGCTTTCCCGGACCCGAACAAGGTCGGGCACGAGGCGCTTTTCGCGCTGGGCCGCAAGAAGCGCACCTGCTGGCATTGCCCTATCGGCTGTTGGGGCGAGATACCGCTGGACGGCGGCCCGGACGCCGCGCACCAGCCGGAATACGAGACCGGCGCGGCGTTCGGCTCGAATCTGCTGGTTGACGACGTGCGTATGCTGCTTAAGTCGAATGACGGGTGCAACCGCCTGGGTCTGGATACGATCAGCGCCGGCGCGACGATTGCCTTCGCCATGGAGTGCTACGAGGCCGGCTTGATCGGCCCCAAAGACACCGGCGGGCTTGCGCTCAAGTGGGGCGACGGTGAGACGGTCCTTGAGGTGCTGGACGCCATGGGCCGGCGCGAAGGACCGCTCGGCGAACTGCTGGCGGACGGGACGCGGCGCGCGGCGGCGAAAATCGGCGGCAACGCGCTCGACTACGCGGTCGAGATCGGCGGGCAAGAGCTGCCCATGCACGACCCGCGCTACGAGCCGGGCCTGGCGCTGATTTACCAGATGGACGCGACGCCGGGCCGCCATACCCAGGCCTGCCAGTATGCCGGCGGCCCTGCCGAGTGGGACGCGACCGAGGGCTTCCCCGGCTTCGGTCAGCAGCGCGAAAAGCAGGTGGGACGCGGGCACTACATGAAGCCGTTCAGCCACCTGGCGCACGTGATGAACGTGAGCGGGTTGTGTCTGTTCGGCTATTGCAGCACCACCGCTACCTTGCTCTCGGAGTTCCTCAGCGCGGTCACCGGGCAGCCCTATGACATGGCGACGGTGATGCAGTGCGGCGAGCGCATCGCCAACATGCGGCATACGTTCAACCTGAAGCACGGCTACAACCCGCTCGACCAACGCATCCCGTGGCGCGCGTTTGGCCGCCCGCCGCTGGAGCGCGGCCCGACCGCCGGTTTCACGGTGGATATCGACACGCTGCGCCGCGAGTATTTGGAAGATATGGACTGGTCACAGGATCGCGCGCTGCCCAGCGCGGCGAAGCTGCGCGAGCTTGGTTTAGAAGATTTGGTCGCGGATATTTATTCGTAATTTCGGTGGATCACAGGGTTACTTTACCTCACCCCCTAAATCCCCCTCTCCATACGATGGAGAGGGGGACTTTCAGGCCGCTGCGTGCTTCTGGCTCCCCCTCTCCATGCAATGGAGAGGGGGTTGGGGGGGTGAGGTAAGTGAGCGAATCGTGATCTACTGAATTTCACCACATGAGGTCAAACATGAACTCCGCAATCGGCACCCCGAAAGAAGTACTCGACACCCCGGCCCTCTGCATCGACCTGGATGTACTCGAAGCCAACATTATGTATATGGCGCAGGCCGCCCACTCGATGGGCGTCGGCTTGCGCCCGCACAGCAAGACGCACAAGTCGCCCGCCATCGCGCATATGCAGCTTGCCGCCGGCGCGCACGGCGTCACGTGCGCCAAGATCGGCGAGGCGGAGGTGATGGCGCGGGCCGGCATCCGCGATATCCTCATCGCCAACCAGATCGTGACGAAGGACAAGATTGCGCGGCTGATGGGCCTGGCGGCTTACACCGACGTGATGGTCGCGGTGGACACCGCCGGGAACATCGCCGACCTGAGCGCCGCCGCCGAAGCGCACGGCGTGACCTTGCGCGTATTGGTGGAGGTCGATATCGGGTTGGGGCGCTGCGGCGCCATGCCGGGCGAAGATTCGCTGGCGCTGGCGCGGCTGGCGCACGAGTCGAAAGGGCTGCGCTTCGAGGGGGTGATGGGCTACGAAGGGCACACGGTCATGATCGCCGACGAAGATGAGCGCCGGCGCGCGACCGAAGCCAGCTTGATGCTGCTCACCGGCACCGCCGATTGGGTCCGCAGCGCCGGCATCGACGTAAAGATCGTCAGCAGCGGCGGCACCGGCACTTATAAGATCACCGGCGCGTGGCCCGGCGTCACCGAGTTGCAGGTCGGCTCGTATGGTACGATGGATGTGCAGTATTACGAAAACGTCGGCATGAAGGAATTTAACTACGCGCTCACACTGGCGGCGACGGTCGTCGGCGTCAAAGGGAGCGAGCGCGCCATCACCGACGCGGGGATCAAGTCCTTGACCAAAGACTTCGGCTGGCCGCTGCTGATCGACCCGCCCGGCTGGGAGTTGACCGGCCTTTCGGAAGAGCACGGCTGGCTGACGCGGCGCGGCGGCGCAGCGCTGCGGCCCGGCGACCGCGTGACGGTCGTGCCGACGCACGGCTGCACGACGATCAACCTGCACGACGAGTATCACGTGCTCCGCGATGGGCGGCTGGTGGGGGTGTGGCCTATCGCGGCGCGCGGCAAGGTGCGGTAGGGCAGGAAGAGATTTTTTACCACAGAGACACAGAGGACACGGAGAAAGAGAAAGAGAGAGAAAAGGACTCCGTTACGCTTCGTCCTCGTGCCATATGCGGTACGACTTGATCGCCGAGCGCGCTTCGAACGTGTCGATGCCGCCCAGTATCACGGCGGCTTTGCGCCGCACCCACTTCACAGGGTCTTGCAGCGCGGCGGTCAGCGGCTCGACTACGTAGGTATGGAGGCCCGGCGCGTTGAAATGCGCGCCCAGCAGGCCCAACGTATGGACCGCTGCCACCCGCACCCACCAATCCGGGTCCTGGAGCGTGATGGCGATTAGCGACTCCATGACGCGCGCGCGCAGGCCGGCGTCTTCGAGCCGCCATCCTACCCGGCCCAACGCTTCGACTGCCGAGCGCCGCACCAGGGTATGCGAGTCTTGCAGGGCGCCGCTCAGGGGCTTGACGATGTGTTTGCGCAGCGCCTCATCTTTGAGCTGTCCCCCGACCTGGCCCAGCGCTTCGGCGGCGGCCTGGCGCGCCCAGTCGTTAGCATCTTTCAGGGTGGTGGTGAGCGGTTCGACCATGCTTGCCAGCAGGCTCGCGTCGTCGAGCTGCGCGCCGGTCTCGCCCAGCGCTTCGGCGGCCCGGCAGCGAACGCTGGCGTGGGTGTCTTGCAGCGCGTCGATGAGCGGCGGCACGGCGCGCGGGTCGGCGTTGTGGCCCAGCGCGATGGCGACCAGCACACGCACGTCGGCGCGCGGGTCTTTGAGCGCGTCGATGAGGGGTTGGACGGCGCGCGGGTCTTTGATCTTGCTGAGCGCGTTGGCGGCAGCCCCGCGCACGATTTCGTTCGGGTCTTGCAGCGATGCGATGAGCATCTCCAGGTCAAAGTAACCGGACATGGGGGTCTGCCTCCAAGTATGACCTAAGCTTATGCTGCGGCGTCACACGATACGATCACAATTTACCACGCTTTGCTAACGACTGGAAGCGGGAAAAACACAGAAGACTATCCGCCTTTCGCCACCCACGCATCGTCGTCATCCGGGTCAGACGGCGGGAGGCCGGCAAGCGCTTCACAAAGGTCCTCGGCGTCTCGCAGGAAGTCGTTTATCAGTACGCCGTCATCTATTGAGCTTGCGGCAAAGAAAAGCCCGCGCAGCCCGGCCATTAGCCGCTCGACGAGCAACGTATCACCTTTGCGATTTGCCAGCGCTTCGCGCCGGGCGATTTCATCGCCGACCAGGTCGAATGCGGCCTTCAGGGCTTCAGGAGAGGCAGGCTCCATTTCAATGAGTTTGTCGTCAAGTTGTTCTTCCAGGACCTCGGCCAGAACACCGCCGGTCGGCTTAAGATGTTTCAAATCAACTTCTTCGATCATAGAGTCACCTCTTCCCCGTCAATGTAAAGTTTGTCACGATCCTTTTTCCCGATATCGACTACAATTACTTCAACTGTGTCAGTGCAAATCACCTCACAACCAGTATATCATTCACGTTAGCCCTAACCACTTTTGAGTATCCAGGGATCATCCTCTTCGGGATCAGGCGGCGGCAGTTCGGCAAGTTCTTCGCGGAGGCTTTCAGCATTGAAAAGTGAGTCGTTGTGGAGCACGTCCTCGTCGAGCACACCTTCGATAAACGCAAGCGCTCCCATCGCACATGTGAGCAAATCGGCGCTGGGCTTGCCGTCAATGCGGCGCGCTAAAACTTCCCGTCGAGCCAATTCATTGCCCAAGATATCAATTGCAGCTTCTATCGCATCCCTGGTTGCGGACGGCAGTGCAGCAAGCTCGTCGTCGATCTCCTTGCGCACGACTTCCGCAGGCACAGTATCAACCGGTTTGGGGCGCTTTGTGCCGATTGAGTCTGTCATAGCTCAACCTCCTCGCCGTCAATGAATAACTTGTTCCGCTTCTTCTCACCGAGTACTACAACCACTACTTCTACTACATCGGTATAAACATTATACAATATGCGCCAACGAGGTTTTAGTCGGAGTTCCCAGTCGGCAATCGAGTTGTCGCGCAAACGTTTGCGTTTTTCACTTTCGACATCAGGTTGGTCGCGTAGATGTTTTTGAATCCCTTGTTCAATATCGCTCTTTGGGCGTCCTTTCAACTTCTTTAGTTGATCTTCAAACTGGCGACTGTAGGTGATCGTGTACACCACTGTGAGGCCATTCCTTTTCTAATGCCGATACATTATATGGATGCGTACTCTCACTTCAGCCGCGCCGCCAACCCACTGTAGCGCTTTGCAATCTTGTTGTTCTGCACCGCAATCCGAATCGCCTGGCGCATGCCCACCAGCACGACCAGCTTCTCGGCGCGCGTGACCGCCGTGTAAAACAGGTTGCGCTGGAGCATCACATAGTGCCCGGTCAGCAGGGCGATGACTACCGCCGGGTACTCGCTGCCCTGGCTCTTGTGTACGCTGATGGCGAAGGCGTGCGTTAGCTCGTCGGATTCGGAGAAGTCGTAATCGACGAAGCGGTCGTCGTCGAAGGCGACGCGCAAAATCTGGTTATCGGGGTCGATGGCGTGCAGCCGCCCGATATCGCCGTTGAAGACGCCCTTCTCGTAGTTGTTGCGCACCTGCATCAGCCGGTCGCCGGCGCGGAAGATCGCCCCGCCGATTTTTTTCTCGGCGACCCGGCCCGGCGGATTGAGCGCGGCTTGCAGCGCTTCGTTCAGTTCGTTGACGCCGGCCGCGCCGCGATACATCGGCGCGAGCACCTGCACATCGCCGGAGGGGATGCCAAAAGTGTCCGGGATGCGGTTCTGTACGATATCGACGACCCAACCGGTGACCTTTGCCGGGTCTGAAATGCCGAAGTAAAAAAAGTCGTTTGCGCCTTTATAGACCGGCTCGAAGCCCTGGTTGATGCGGTGCGCGTTGGTGATGATAAAGCTGCCCTCGGCCTGGCGGAAGATTGCGTCGAGCCGGGTGACGTGTGCGACGCCGCTCTTGATGATATCGCGCAGCACATCGCCCGCGCCGACGCTCGGCAGTTGGTCCACATCGCCCACCAGCAGCAGATGGGTGTCGGCTTTGATAGCCTCAATCAGGTCGTTCGCCAGCCGCAGGTCGAGCATCGACGCCTCGTCGATGACCACCAGGTCGGTATCGAGCGGGTTATCTTCGTTGTGTTCGAAGCCCTCCGCCGTCCAGCCCAACAGCCGGTGAATGGTCTGCGCAGGATGCCCGGTCGCCTGGCCGAGGCGCTTGGCTGCGCGCCCGGTCGGTGAGGCGAGCAGGAAGCGGTGTTCGGTCAGTTCGAGCGCGCGGATGATCGCGCGGAGCGTGGTCGTCTTGCCGGTGCCCGGCCCGCCGGTGAGCACGCTCAGCTTGTGGGTGAGCGCAACGCGCACGGCGGCTTGCTGCTGTTCGGTGAGCGCGGCGATGTCGCTCTCGGCGTTGACGCGCGCCAGCAGCGCATCTAAATCGGCGCCGCGCAGCCCGGCAAGGCGCGAGGCCGGCGTGCGGGTCATGGCGCGCAGCCGGTACGCTACGTCTTTTTCGCCGTAGTAGTACGGGCGCAGGTAAATCGCTTCGACGGTCTCTTTGCCCGTCTCGCTTTCGACCTCCAGCCAGTCTTGATAGATAAACTCGGCTTCGCACGCGCGCTCGACCGCGCCCTCGACCAGCTCCACACGTACATCGAGCAGTTCGCCGCACTGCTCGACTAGTTCGGCGCGCGGCAGGTAGGTATGCCCGTCCCGGCCCGCCGCCTCCTGGAGCGCATACGCCAGCCCGGCTTCGACGCGCTCCGGGGCGTCGTGCGCCAGGCCGAGCGTCTGCGCGATGCGGTCGGCAGTGAGAAAGCCGATGCCCCGCACATCGCGCGCAAGCTGGTAGGGGTTGCGCTTCACTGCGTCGATGGCGCTCGCGCCGTATTCCTGGTAAATCTTGCTCGCCAGCCGCGCCGTGATGCCGTAGCCCTGGAGGAAGATTTGCACCTCGCGGCCCTGCGCGTCTTCCTTCCAGAGCCGGGCGACGCGCCGGGCGAAGTTTGCGCTGATGCCGCGCACTTCGCTGAGGCGCTCCGGGGCATTGTCGAGCACGGCGCGCGTGTCGTCGCCGAAGTGGTCGAGCAGGCGCGCGGCGGTCTTGGGGCCGATGCCCTTGATGCTGATGAGGTACTGCTCCAGGCCGTGCCGCGACGCCGGGACCGTCTTGATCGCTTGGACCGCCTGGAACTGCTCGCCGTATTTGTCGTGGCGCGTCCAATCGCCGTGCAGTTCCAGCATCGCGCCGGGATGCACCTCCGGCACGACGCCGACCACGGTCACCAGGCCCTCGCGGTTGGTATAGCGCGCCGCCACGCGCCCCTCCGGGCGCAGCCGCAGCACCGAATAGCCGTTCTCCGGGTTGTGGAAGGTGACGCGCTCGACTGTGCCGCGCAGGGTTTGTTGGGGAGTGGGTTGCTCGGTCATAGGGGTGATTGTAGTCGATGTGGGGGGAAAGGGGAAAAAGTTGACCGGAGCGGGAAGCGGGTTGTATATTTAGAGGCGGGCGCACTTCACCCGATTTGAGGTCGTTCATGCCGCTGGACACCGAGACCTTAGAACAAATCGTTGGTTTGCTCAAGCCGCTGATGCAAACGGAAAATGATCAAAGGGCGCTGCTGAGTCTGGCATTCCCCGGTCACAATTTGTTGGATCGAATCGCCTTTGGTGGTCCGGTGAATACGTTCATTCCAAACATGGTTACTGTTTTGACCAATTACGGCGAGGCGACGCCGGGTAAACATGCGCTCTGGAAGCTGCTGGAGGTAGTGCGCAGTTGGGCAAGCGCTGATGACCAGCGAGTCATTGACGGTTTGGGAGTCATCATCAGCACGCTAGACAAAGGCGCGTTCAAAGTTCCGTATGTCATCGCCGCCATGACCGGCGATGAAGCCGCCGCACTCGGTGCGAGCGGGGTCTTTGTGCCGGCGCGCGTCGCGGCTGACCATCCCTTCTGGGGGCGTTATGCGCCGGAGCGTAAAGATTGGCAACCGTTTGTACCGGGCGGCTCGACCGTCTCGGCGCTGCTGCAAGCGCTTTGTAGAAGTCTGTCTGATGAGCCGGCGGTTGCGCTCAAGCGCAAGTTCGAGTTTATCGACTACTCCGAATCTTTTTTCGCCGGCGATATGCAAATTTGGGACTATCTACATGCTACTTATGGTATCCTGTTGATCGACATTGTTTCGACGCTCGACGCCGGCATTTTAAAGAGCTTGCAGGATTCTGGGTTATTTTCCGATAACAAGTGGCACGTCGCGGCGTTTTCGCCGTTTCCGAGTCCACTGCATGCGACGCGCGTGTGGCTCGACGATAAGCACTGGACGCGCGAGAATTTTCAATGGGTCTTTTTCCGGCGCGAGACGCGCTCAGGCTATTATTTTGAGACGCCGGTTGAGGACCAAACCGGGTTACTGTTGTGGCTGTGGACGGCGCTGCAACGGATTAGCTGGCTGGCGCAGGCAACGCCGCCCCGCGAAGCGGTTGCCCTGCCCGGCGTTCTCGGCGGGATAGAAGAGCGGTTTTGACTGCGAGTGAGCAACAAGCTCATGCGATTAGACGCTAAAACTCTTAAAGAACTGGTAGCCATACTGGCACCGTTCATGAAAACAGAAAGCGAGCGTCGTGCCCTGCTTCATGAAGCATTGGGCGATTCGCCGTTGCTCAAACAAATTGAGTACATTGGTCCTTCACGCTCTTTCGTTCTCAACGTAATCAGCCAGTTAGAAGCATTTGGAGACATTGAGCCGGGTAAGAGTGCTCTATGGGCATTGTTAGAAGTTGTTAGGGAACAAGTCGGCGAAGATAGACGAAAGCGTATCGACGCGCTGGGTGATATTCTCGGCCCATACGCAGGGAAATATGTTCCCATAACCTTAGACCGCCCTATGATCTACACCTTCTACTCCTTCAAAGGCGGCGTGGGACGTTCGATGGCGCTCGCCAACGTCGCCGAGTTGCTCGCCAGAGGCGGCCTGAACGTGTTGATGGTCGATTGGGACCTGGAAGCGCCCGGCCTAGAAGAGTTCTTCGAGCCGTATTTTGAAGGGGCCAGCGATAAAGTGCAGGCGCATATCGGCGTCATCGATATGCTGATGGCTTTTAAAGACCGTTTGCTCTCTGTGAGCATCGAGGCCGAGGCGACAGAAGACGAAATTGTCAAGCAGCTTTTCGGGAATTTAGACCTTTTCATCGTCGAGATATCGGCTGATTATCCCAGGGGCGGCAGGTTGAGTCTGCTGCCGGCCGGCCGGCGCGGCAAAGAGAGCAAATACTTTTCAGACTACGCCCGCCGCGTCCAGCAGTTCGATTGGTTCGATTTCTACAAGCGCTGGGAAGGCGAACGCTACTTCGAGTGGTTTCGCCGGCAGGTGAAAGAGCAGTTCGACGTTATATTAGTTGACAGCCGCACGGGTGTAAACGAGATGAGCGGCGTCTGCACTTACCAACTTGCCGACGTCGTCGTCATGTTCGTAGCGGCGAACGACCAAAATCTCAAGGGCGTGCAGCGCATGGCCGAGGCGTTCGTCCGCGAGTCGGTGACGGAGGCGCGCACGGGAAAGGGAAAACTCCAATTGTTGCCGGTACCGTCGCGCGTGGACGCAAGCGAAACGGTCGCACTGAACACGTTTAAAGAGGATTTTCTCAAGTTCTTCAGTGAATTTATCCCTCCTGAATTGAGAAGGATTTATACAATAAGTGAGGGCGTAGAGATTCCTTACATTCCTCTGTATGGATATAAAGAGATGATCGCCGCCAGGGAGCAAGAGAGCTTGAACAAGTCTCCTCAACTGGTGCGAGCTTATAAAACGCTGGCAGACTATCTGCAAATTCTGGCCCGGCAAGAGAATCGCATGATGAGAAGCAGATAATCTCGCTATCGCATGCCCTCCAACCACCCCCGCGCCGCCGCGACCGTAATCGCTATGCCCGCCAGCCCGACGAGTACGCTCCCACCGATGAAGAGCGTGACCGACCCCAATGTATCGTACACCCAGCCGGCGACCGGTGAGGCCAGCAGCGGCGCCAGCCCCATCGATGCGGCGTACATCATCGACTGCGCGGTCGATGACCATTCTTGCGGCACACGGCTGTCGATGAGGCGCACCGTGCTGACGACGAACAGCCCGGACCCGATCCCGCGCACCAGCGAGGCGACCAGCAGCACCGGCAGGTTCGAGGTCAGCCCGTAGCAAAGCAGCGACACGCCGAGCAGAATGTAAGCGATGAGCAGCGTCTTTGGGCCGCCGAAGCGCTCTACCGCTGCGCTGCTGTAGCGCATAGCCGGGACCTCAAGCGAGGCCGACAGGGCGGAGATCACCCCGATGAAGAACAGACCGCTGCCCAGGGTGTTGATGTAAACACTGCCGAAGGTGAAATAAATCTGGTTGCCGGCGCCGGCCAGGAACGACGTGGCCAGGATCGCCGCCAGGCCGGGATCACGGAGCAGTTCTTTAAAGGATTGGCGGCGCTGTCTATCGGCTGGCGGCCCCTCTTCGAGCTGCCCGGCCATGACAAAGATCAGGATGAACAGGAGCGCAGCCAGCACGAACATCCAGCGAAGCCCCACCTGCTCCCACAGCCACCCGCACACCACCACCATGCTCGCAAATCCGATTGATCCCCACATGCGCACCTTGCCGAAGTCGAGTTGATATCGCGTCGCCATGCGCGAAATCAGGCTGTCGGCGATGGATATTACCGGGCTGAAGAAGAATGCCACGAGCATAACGGCGGCCCCAAGCACCTCAAAGCTGTCCGGGATGCTTTCCAAGAGAATCGCCAACCCGCCGCCGGCGATGGCGAATTGCAGGATGCGCCGCCGCTGCGCGCGGCGGTCGGCGAGCGCCGACAGCGCCGGCCCGACCGTGAGCGTCATCGCCGGCACCAGCGTCGAGAGCAGGCCGATTTGAGTCCCGCTCAGCCCCAGGCCGGCGAAGTAGATATTGATAAACGGCGCGAAGACTCCCATCGTGCCCCAGAAAGCCGCGTAGTACATTGCGCCCCGCCGTCCGGGTTGTAGTTGGGTAAAGATTTCTCGGCTGGAGGACACTGCCATTCCGTTTGGACCACCTTTATTTCTTCGGGTTATTGCCGCCTGAGCGTATCACATCTGCCCGTAAAGCGCTTGCCCCGCGATGCCCAGGGCGAAGCGCACCACCTCGCCGCGCTCGACCTCGGTCGCGTAGAGCGCGCCGTCCGGCCCAAACGCGACGTTGGTCGGGTTGGCGCCGGGCGTGGGCAGCGCGTCGATGGCTTCGCCGGTGGTATCGACGACGGTTACCTTGCTCGCGCCGTAGTGGGCAATGTACAGCTTGCCGGCCGCGTCGAACGCCATGCCGTCCGGCCCGACGCCGCCTTCGAGCCGCGCGAAGATTTCGTGTTTGCCGGCGTGGCCGTTCGCGTCCAGCGCGAAGCGGTGGATGACTTGGGTCAGAGTCTCGGCGAGGTAGAGATGGCTGCCCGCCGCATCGACCATGACGCCGTTGGGAAAGGCGAACCCGCCGGCGAAGCGTTCCAGCGCGCCGCCGGGCCGCAGCAGGTAGACGCTGCCTGCCGGGTTATCGAGGCCGGTGCCTTTGGGGTCGGTAAAGTAAAGGTTGCCGTTGGGCGCAAAGGCCAGGTCGTTCGGCCCGCGCAGCCGCTCGCCCTCGAAGGTCGCCGCCATCACGGTAATCGCGCCGTCCGGCGTGACGGCGAGCACCTGGCTGCGCCCCGAATCCGCGACGAACAGCCGGCCGTCCTTGTGGAACGCCAGGCCGGTCGGGATGCCGCCGGTCCGCACAAACAGGCTCACCGCACCGTTGGGCGCGACCCGGTAAACTGCGTCTTCGTCCCAATCGACGATGAACAGATCGCCCTGCCGGTCGAAGGCGGGGCCTTCTGGGGAAGTAAGGCCCATCGCAAAGACTGTTGCCCGGTGTGGGTTTAGCATCAGAACTGCCCCCACGCCGCCGTAAACCCGCCGTCTACGCGCAGGGTCGCCCCGGTGATGTAATCGGCTTGCGGCGAACACAGCATCACCACCGCGTCGGCGACCTCATCGGCCCGGCCAATGCGCCCCCAGGGGAGCGCTTGGGCGCGCTCGTAGATTTCTTCTTCCGACATAAATTTGCGCTCGCCGGGTGTGTCGATCCAGCCGGGGTTGACCGTGTTCACCCGGATGCGGTGCGGCGCCAGCTCGACCGCGAGCGTGTCCATGTAGTGGTTCAGCCCGGCCTTGCAGAGGTTGTAAGCGCCGCTGCGTGCGACCGGGATTTCGGCATGCACCGAACTGATGAACACGATGCCGCCGCCTTCGCCCTGGTTGACCATCCGCTGCGCGGCCAGCTGGACCGGGTGAAAGGCGCCCATGACGTTGACTTCGATCACCCGCCGGAATGTCTCCCAATCGGCCTCGACGAGCGGCTCGCGCACGTTGTAGCCGACGTTGGCGACCAGGAGGTCGAGCCGCCCGAACCGGTCGAGCGCCGCGCCGAACATCGCTTCAACTGCCGCGCGGTCGGATACGTCGGCCCGGATCGCCAGCGCGCGCCGGCCCATCGCCTGGATGCCGGCGGCGACCTCCTCGGCGGCGTCTTGAGAACTGCGATAGTTGACGATGACGTCGGCCCCGGCGGCGGCGAGCCGTTCGGCGCAGGCGCGGCCAATGCCCAGTGACGCACCGGTCACCAGGGCCACTTTGCCGGTGAGTGTGGTCATGGTGTCTTCTCCTCGTTTTGTGACTATGCCAGGTATGGATAAATGGTAAGCGGCGATTATACCATTACTTTCTTGCGGACAAGATTTGAAAAGTTTTCGCGTTTCTTATGCACAAAATCGGCGCAGGCTGGTACAATAGCTAGGTTGGGTATTTTGTCGGTTGGGAGAAGGCGACTGTATGCACGTGCTTCATGGCACATGGCTAACCGATGACAAGCGGTATGCGTTCTGGGGCGAGGCCATCCCGCCGCCGCCCCGGCAGTTTGGCCGGCGGCCCGGCGGCGTCCTGCCGCATCCCTTTGCGTTGACCGCCAGCCAGTTGTTTTATTATCTGGATCGCTTTATCCCTGACTGCCAGCCCGGCGGCATCGATGCGGTGATCTGGCTGCCCGGCGACGGCGATGCGCCGCAGCCCTCGCCCGAAGCGCTCGAAGCGGGCGCGGAGCCGGTCGATGGGATGCTGCGTTTGCAGCCGTGGGAGCTTAAAGAAGTTATTACGCTCAGCTCGCCCGAAGCGCTTGACTTGCTGCTCCGGCTGCCGCTGCCCGATGAGCGCACGATTGGTTTTGTGCCGGGGAGCGACCTGGTCTTTTGGCAGCAGGCGGCGGACCTGGTGAGGCGCTGCCTGGTCGAACAGCGCTATGTGCCGGCCCTGGAGATGCAGGGCGCGCGCTACCTGGCGATGTGGAAGCCGCGCCCCGATCCCGGCGACCTGGCGCGGCTCGCCGCGCAGATGCCGCCGCTGTGCCGCGCGATGGTGATGAGCGCTGCGGCGGCGCCGGCGCCGCAAACCTTGCTCGACGATTTTGTGCAGGCCACACTCGACGCCTTCATCCGGGCGACCTGTGAAGCCGAAGCGCTCGACGTAGCGCCGGATCATCGCTGGTTTCGCGCGTTTATGCATACGCACGACCGCTTTCTTAACGGCACCCCGCGCGAGAACCGCCAGCTTTACGATGTCTGGCAGGCGGCCTGGGGCGACGACGGGCCGGGTACGTTCCGGGTATGTTTCCGCCTGGATGAGCCGGCGGGCGAGAGCGACGAATGGCCTTTGTATTACTTGCTCCAGGCGGTCGATGACCCGAGTCTGCTGGTCGAGGCGGAGGTGGTGTGGGGATCGACCGGGCGCACCCTCACCTACCTGGAGCGGCGTTTCGACCGCCCGCACGAAAAGCTGCTCGCCGCGCTGGGCGCGGCGTCCGGCCTGTTCGCGCCCATCGAGCGCAGCCTGCACCAGGCCAACCCGGTTCGGGTGATGCTCAGCCGCGAGGAGGCGTACCGGTTCCTGGTCGAGGCCGCGCCGCGCCTGGAGGCGCGCAATTTCGGTGTGTTGGTGCCCAATTGGTGGGGGCGGGCGGCGCGCATCCGCGCCAGGGCGACGCTCAAAGACGACACGGCCGGCGAAAACGCTTCGACCGGCCTGCTGAGCCGCGATGCGCTCATCGGCTATGAGTGGCGGCTCTCGCTGGGCGGGGAGACGGTCGAGCGCGAGGAGTTCGAGCAGTTGGTGGCGCTCAAGCAGCCGTTGGTGCGCTTCCGTGACGAGTGGGTGGCGCTGGACCCGGAGCAGGTCGAGGCCGCGCTCAGGTTCTTCGAGCAGCACGAGCCGGCCGGCGCGGTGGGCCTGCTCGATGCGCTGCGGCTCAGCGCCGACGCGGGCCGTGACGCTCCTGAAGGTCTGGAGGTCGAGATCGTCGAGGTCCGGGGCTGGCTGAACGACTTTTTCGAACGGCTGCGCGGCGCCGAGGTATTCGACCTGCCGCCGGTCCCTGCCGGGCTGAACGCCGTCTTGCGCCCGTACCAGGTGCGCGGCTTCGCCTGGCTGGTCCAGATGCGGCGGCTGGGGTTGGGCGCGTGCCTGGCCGACGACATGGGCCTGGGTAAAACGATACAGGCGATCACGCTCTGGCTGCACGAGCGCGAGCACTACGAGGTGACAAGGCCGGTGTTGGTCGTTTGCCCGACCTCGGTCGTAGGTAATTGGCGGCACGAGATCCGGCGCTTTGCGCCGGCGCTCCGCGTGATGACTCACCACGGCCCGGACCGCGAACACGGCAAAGCGTTCGCCGGGGCGGTGGAGGAGGTAGACGTGGTGCTCACCAGCTACGCGCTGCTGAGCCGGGATGTCAAGACGCTTGCGCGGGTGCGCTGGTCCGGCGTGGTGCTCGACGAGGCGCAGAATATCAAGAATCCATCGACCAAGCAGGCGCAGGCTGCGCGCGCGCTCAAGGCCGATCACCGCCTGGCGCTGACCGGTACGCCGGTCGAGAACCGGTTGAGCGAGCTTTGGTCGATCCTGCATTTTTTGAATCCGGGCTACCTGGGTTCGCGCAAGGTTTTCCATGCGCGCTTTGCCGTGCCCATCGAGCGCCACGGCGACGAGCAGGCCGCCGGGCGGCTCCGGCAGCTTGCTGCGCCGTTTATCCTGCGCCGGGTCAAGACCGACCCGAATGTCATCAACGACCTGCCCGATAAGTTCGAGAACAAGGTCTATTGCACGCTCACGCCGGAGCAGGCCACGCTTTACGAGGCGGTGGTGCGCGAAGAGTTGGCGGCGGTGGACCGCGCCGAAAGCGCCATGAAGCGGCGCGGCGGCGTCCTGCGTATGCTCACGCGCCTGAAGCAGATTTGCAATCACCCGGCGCACTTTCTCAAGGAAACGTCGCCGGGCGTCGTGTCGCTCAAGGGACGCAGCGGTAAGCTGATCCGGCTGACCGAAATCCTGCAAGACATCTTTGCCAACGGCGACCGGACCTTGATCTTTACCCAATATGCAACGATGGGAAAGCTGCTGCGGGCTTACTTCGAGGAGCTGTCCGGCGAGGAAGTGCTCTTTCTCTACGGCGGCACGCCGTCGAAGAAGCGCGCCGAGTTGATCGAGCGGTTCCAGAGTCCCGGCGGTCCCCGGCTCTTTATCCTCTCGCTCAAGGCGGGCGGCACCGGCCTTAACCTGACGGCGGCCAACAATGTCTTTCACTATGACCGGTGGTATAACCCCGCCGTGGAGGATCAGGCGACCGACCGCGCTTTCCGCATCGGGCAGACGCGCAATGTGCAGGTGCATAAGCTTCTGTGCCTGGGCACGCTGGAGGAGCGCATCGACGAGTTGATCGAGCACAAACAGGCGCTCGCGGAGACGATTGTGGGCAGCGGCGAACAGTGGCTCTCGGAGATGGGCACGGAGGAACTGCGCGAGTTGGTCGAGCTGCGGCAGGATGCCTTGGAGTAGAGTGAGACAGGGTGATGTATGAGTTGGTGGCAGGAAGAGTACGGTTATCGGGACGATTGGTTTCGCAGCGACCCGGTTTTGGGCGATCACACGCCGTCGCCCGACGCTATCTTGATCGGCGGGCCGGTGGTTGCGGTCAGCCGGCGCGGGCCGATTGGCGTTGAGTGGTGGGCGCGCGAGTGGGTGAGTGTGCTGGAGGCGATGGGGCACGGGCCGCGCCTGGAGCGCGGGCGGCGCTATGCGCGCAACGGCTCGGCGCACGACCTGGAGATCGACTATGGGCGGGTTTTTGCGCGCGTGTCCGGCTCGCACTATACGCCTTATCGCACGGCGCTTACCTTCCAGGTCTTTCCCGACGAGGCCTGGAGCCGGGCGCTTACCGCGCTCGCCTCGCAGGCGATCTACGGCGCGAAACTGCTGGCGGGCGAAATGCCGGCCGATATCGAGGCGGTGTTCCAGGATTTGGGGCTATCGCTTTTCCCGCGCAGTTCGCGCGATGTCGAGTTTTATTGTTCGTGCCTGGATTACGAGGAGCCGTGTAAGCACGCCGCCGCGCTCTACTACTTGCTCGCCGAACAGCTTGACGCCGACCCGCTGACGCTGTTTCATCTGCACGGGCGCAGCCGCGAACAGGTGCTCGCTGCCTTGCACACCCACCGGGGCGTCGCGGCGGCGGAGGTGCCCGGCGATGGCTACCGGGGCGCGCCGGACGCTGCGCCGCTCGACGCGGACTTCGGCGCGTTCTGGCGCGGCGGTCGTGGCGGCATCGATACAGACGACGGCGCGCTGCCGGCGGTGGAGCTGCCGGGCAGCGACGGCGCGGCGCTGCGTAAGCTCTACGAGCTGGTCGCGGATGCGGCGCGCCGGCGCTTCGGCGGGGACGGCTGACCGGCGCAAGGGTGGGTCGCAGTAGCATATTTAATGAGAAAGTCTTTGCAGGCGATGAAACCCATGTTATAATTTAAACGCCACTGAAACTATGGGTCTTCTGGAAAAGTGGGTGCTCCCCACTTTTCTTGTTCTGAGGGGCAGATGACGCGACGAGTGACGCTTGTCAGTATGCAAGCAGCAGTAGAATGATGTATGGAGCATCACAGGGACGACAATGAAAAGCGAGTTTGTGCTGGCGTTTAACGAGATTACCGAACTGCGCGGCCTTTCTAAAGAGGTCGTTATGGGCGCGCTGAGGACGGCTTTGATTTCCGCCTACCGGCGCAGTGTGGGCGCGACCTCGGCGCAGAATGTCGATGCTGAAATCGACTCGGCTACCGGACGTGCCCGTATTTACGTCGAAAAGGAAGTCGTCGATTCGGTTACCGATGATCGCACCGAGGTTTTGCTCGAAGAAGCGCACGAATATGACCCGGATGTGCAGATCGGCGACATGATGATGGTCGAGATCGACATTTCGGCGCGTGGGTTTGGTCGTATCGCGGCGCAAACTGCTAAACAGGTCATTTTGCAGCGCATTCGTGAGGCCGAGCGCGAAGCCCAGTATGAGGAATATGTCGAACGCGAGGGCGAGATCATCAACGGCACGGTCCAGAGCGTCACCTCGGCGGCGATTACCATCGGCCTGGGCCGCACCGAGGCCGTCCTGCCGCGCGGCCAGCAGGTGCCCGGCGAGATTCACCGGCCCCATGATAAGGTGCGCGCCTATGTGCTCGAAGTCCGCAAGACCAGCCGGGGACCGCAGATCATTGTTTCGCGCAGCCACCGCAATATGCTGCGCCGCTTGCTCGAATACGAAGTGCCGGAAATTTATAACGGTCAGGTCGAGATTAAGAACATTGCGCGTGAGGCCGGCCACCGCTCGAAGGTCGCGGTCACGGCGCTGCAAGACGGGGTGGACCCGGTGGGCGCGTGCGTGGGGATGCGCGGTGTGCGGATTCAAAGCATCGTGCGCGAACTCAACGACGAGAAGATCGACGTGATC
Organism: Anaerolineae bacterium; assembly: GCA_016927535.1. Lineage (GTDB taxonomy): Bacteria > Chloroflexota > Anaerolineae > Aggregatilineales > JAFGMM01 > JAFGMM01. Next base: position 3,917 of record JAFGMM010000228.1, on the reverse strand, counting down.
GAGTGGAACCCGGACCAGGCGACCTTCATCGCCAAGGCGCTCAGCCCGGCGCGCGTATCGGGCGTTTACCTGGATGATGACCTGGAGAATGGCCGCACGGCTACCGTGATCGTGCCGGACGACCAACTCAGCCTCGCCATTGGCCGCGAGGGCCAGAATGCCCGGCTTGCCGCCAAGCTGACCGGCTGGCGCATCGATATCAAGAGCGTGACCGAGGCCTCGTTCGAGGCGGTGGAGCGCATCAAGGCCCAAGCGCCCGCACTCCAACCGCTGGTCAAGAAACAGCCGGCGTTGATCGAAGAAGTGGAGCGCATCCTGGAGAAGAAAGAGGCCAATCGCCCGGTGATGCCTGAAGAATACCGCACCCTCACCCAGTTCTCCGGTTTGGTCGAGGAGCAGCTTTTGGCGGTGCGGCTGGTGGAGCGCGAGGCGCGCACGGCCCAACTTGAAGCCATCCGGGCCACCATCCCGGAGCTTGTCTACCAGACGCCGCTTGACGCGCTGGCGCTCGACCCGGTGCTGCTGGATATCTTGCTGGAGGTGGGCTACCAGGATGTCGGTACGCTTTTGGAGCACTTCAAGCTGAATAAGGCCCGGTTCGCCAAGCTTGACGGCTTCGACGATGAAGCGGTCGCCGAGCTTCTGACTGCCCTGGAATCGTTCGAGATTCCGGAGCCGGTCGAAGCGGTCGAAGTGGTCGAAGCGGAGGAGGCGGTTGAGGAACCGGAACCGGGGGTCGAGGATGCGGCTGCCGTCTTGGAGGCCGAACCGGTTGAACCGCTCGAACCGCTGCCGGTTGTCGGCACGGTCGCGGAAGTGGACGAGGCAGCCTCGACGCTGCCGGCCTTCCCGGATGTGGAGGAACCCGAAGAAGCTGTGGAGCCAGAGCCGAAGGCGAAGCAGCCGGAGCCGCCGCCGGTGCTCCCGGTGGAAGACGAGGAAGAGGCCCAAGAAGAAACCCCATTCGTCTACGAAGAAGGTTTGTTTGAGGGCGAGGACGGCGAACTCGACAAGGAGCGCAAGCGGCGCAAAGATAAGCAGCAGCGACGCCAACTGGTCTTCGACGAAGAACGGGGCAGCGTCGTCGCCAAGCGCCGGCGCAAGCGCAGCCGCAAGACGCCTGAATGGCAAGAATGGGATGTCGAGAATGCTAAAGGCTGGGAGGAAGACTGGGACTGATGTCCAAACGAAGCGCCGGGCGACGTAAACATGTGCCGATGCGCACTTGTGTGATCTGCCGCCAGGTGAAACCCAAACGTGCGCTCACGCGCCTGGTGTGTACGCCCGATGCGGGTGTGCAGGTTGATTTAACCGGCAAACAGACCGGACGCGGCGCATACTTATGTGATGCGCCGGCGTGTTGGGAGAAAGCAGCCCGTACCGATATCTTGAGCCGGGCGCTGAGAATAACCTTAACTGAAGAAGACCGTGAGCGGCTGCGTCAGGCCGCGCCCCAACCGAGCATTCAGCCGGAGGCAAGGCCAGGCGTTTAGCCGAGGGAGGGGTGTATGACAGCCAAGGCCGTTGAAGTACCGTCGATCTTGACGGTCCGAGAATTAGCCGAACTTATTGACGCCAGCCCGATTGAGGTCATCAAGGAATTGATGAGCAACGGGATTATGGCGAGTATTAATCAGCAGATTGATTACGACACTGCTGCTCTGATCATTGCGGAGATGGGATATGAGCCGGCCCCAGTTCGCCTGGCGGAACCGGAAGAAGACGAGGATGCGCGCGTTACTGCGGCGTGGCGCCGGGTTTATGAAAAAGAAGCGGCGAAGGACCTGGTGTCCCGGCCGGCGATTGTCGCGGTGCTCGGTCACGTGGACCACGGTAAAACGTCGCTGTTGGATGTGATCCGGCATACCAATGTCCAGGCCGGCGAGTACGGCGGCATCACCCAGCATATCGGCGCTTACCAGGTCCAGCACAACGGGCAGAAGATCACGTTTCTCGATACCCCCGGCCACGAGGCTTTCACGGCTATGCGGGCGCGCGGCGCGCAGGGCGCGGATGTCGCCATCCTGGTCGTCGCCGCCGACGACGGCATTATGCCCCAGACCCGCGAAGCGATTGCGCATGCCCAGGCCGCCAAAGTGCCGATCATTGTAGCGGTCAATAAAATCGACCTCCCCTCTGCCAACCTGGAGCGCGTTAAGCAGCAGTTGGCCGAGATCGGCTTGGTGCCGGATGAGTGGGACGGCGATACGCTGGTCGTGCCGGTTTCGGCGAAGCTGCAAGCGGGCCTGGAAGACTTGCTTGAGGCGATCATCCTGGTGACCGACGGGATGGACATCACCGCCAACCCCAAGGCGCCGGCGTCGGGTACGGTGCTCGAAGGCGAGCTAGACCCGAGGCGCGGCGTGCTTGCTACCCTGCTGGTGCAGAACGGCACGCTGAAGGTCGGCGATGTGATTGTGGCCGGCCTGGCATGCGGCAAGATACGCGCGATGTTCGACGAGCGCGGCAAGCGCGTGAAGCAGGCCGAGCCGTCTACGCCGGTCCAGGTAATGGGTCTGGACGAGGTGCCGGTAGCCGGCGAGTTGTTCGAGAAGGCCGAGAACGACCGGACCGCGCGCGCGATTGTGCAAGAGCGGTTGGTGGCGGCGGAAGAAGCGGCTGCCCAGCCCGGCCCCGCCTTTACCCTGGAAGATGCTTTCGAGCGCTTCATGGCCGGCGAGACCAAAGAGCTTAACCTGATTATCAAGTCGGATGTGCAGGGTACCCTGGAACCGATCACTAAGTCTTTGAATGATCTGAAGGTCTCGGATTTGAAGGTCAATATCCTGCATGCCGAGACCGGCTCGATTACCGACTCGGATGTCATGTTGGCGAGCGCTTCGGATGCCATTATCTTGGGCTTCCAGGTGCCGGTCGATCCGGCAGCCCAGCGCCGCGCCGACTCGGAGGGTGTGGACATCCGCACGTATAACATCATCTACAAACTGATCGAGGATGTCGAGCAAGCGCTGCAAGGCATGCTCGCGCCGGTGTACGAGGATGTGCGTATCGGGATGGCGGAGGTCCGGCAGGTGTTCCACATCCGGCGGGTCGGGCAGGTGGCCGGCTCTTATGTGCGCGACGGCGAAATCCGGCGCGGCGCTAAGGCGCGCGTGGTGCGGAACCGCCAGCCCCTCCAGGGCGACAGCAAAATATCTTCGCTCAAGCGCTTTGAGGAAGATGTGCGCGAGGTGCGCGCCGGTTTCGAGTGCGGCATTGGGCTGGATAACTTTAACGACTTCCAGGAAGGCGACATCATCGAGTGTTATGTCACGCAGCGGGTAACCTGACACCATGACGATCAAGCAAGAGCGGATGAGCGAACGCATCCTCGAAATCCTGAGCGATTTGTTGGTGTTCGATGTTAAAGACCCACGCCTGAACGGCGTCACTATCACAGAGGTTCAGCTTGACCGCGAGATGCAATTTGCCGTCGTGTATGTCAACGCGATGGGCGAAGAGGAGCGCGCGGAAGAGGTGATGGAGGCGTTGGAACGCGCCGGGGGGTTTCTGCGGCGCGAGGTGGGGGCGCGGGTCCGGCTGCGGCGCACGCCAGAGCTGCGTTTTAAGTGGGATGATACCCTCGCGCATGCCGAGCGTGTCAACCGGCTGTTGGACTCGCTGGATATCCCGCCGGCGACCGATGCCGACGAGGATGAGGATGAGGATGTGGGTGAAGATGATATGTAGATCCTCCGATGAAAGCAAAATTTCGAATCGGTGGAAGAGCACGGAGAGAGGCACGAAGGCGCTCCGTGCTTTCTACGTAAGCCTGTTGCACGAGTAGGGCTGATATCTTGAATGGATTTTTGCTGCTTGAACCTCAATGTTGTGGAGCTAACCATGTCGCTGCGCGACACCACAAGAGGATGAAAATACCTCACCCCCTCTTATCCCCCTCTCCATTGGATGGAGAG
>JAFGMM010000227.1 GCA_016927535.1 Anaerolineae bacterium | reverse complement strand
GGCCAGCGCGAGCTGACGCTGCGGCTGGAGCGCCCTATCGACCTGCGGCGCGCCGGCTGGGTGACGGCAGACACCCATGTGCATTTCATCTCGCCGACCACGGCTTGGCTGGAGGCCGCCGGGGAAGGGCTGAACCTGCTCAACCTGCTGGCCTCGCAGTGGGGCGACCTATTCACCAATGTAGGCGATATCACGGGCGCGCCGGTGAGTCACGACGACGTGATGGTCTGGGTAGGCACCGAGAACCGGCAGCACATCTTGGGCCACATGAGCCTGCTCGGCGTGAAGGGTGCGCCGATCAATCCCATGACAACCGGCGGCCCCAACGAGAGCTACATCGGCGACCCGGTGATGGTCTCGATGGCGGAGTGGGCGGACCGCTGCCGCGCGCAGGAGGGGGTAGTCGTCCTGCCCCATTTCCCCAACCCGCTCTGCGAGGCAGCCGCCGATATCGTGCTGGGCAAGATCGACGGGGTGGAAATACGCGACTTCGGCCAGGGGATAGATACTTTCGCCGTCAACGAGTGGTATCGCTACCTGAACCTGGGCTACCGGGTCGCGGCGGTGGGCGGCACCGATAAGATGTTCGCCGGGATGCCGCCGGGCGGCGTGCGCACCTACGCGCACCTGCTGCCGGGCGACGATTTCACCTTCGAGAACTGGGGTAAGGCGGTGCGCGCCGGCCGGACCTTTACGACCAGCGGGCCGCTGCTGCTGCTCGATGTAAGTGGCCACGAGCCGGGCGCGGTGATCGATCTGCCGGGCGCCGGCGCGGTGCACGCCGCCGTGCACGCCCGGTCGATGGCGCCGTTCCACCTGCTGGAGATCGTGGCTAACGGCACGGTCGTCGCCCGGCAGACCTTCGACGAAGGAACCCAAGAAGCCGAGCTTGAGGCCGATATTGCTATCGAGCGGAGCGGCTGGGTTGCGGCGCGCTGCCTGAGCCACCATACCGTATGGCACGTGTGGCCGGTGCGCGCGGCGGCGCATACCTCGCCGGTCTACGTTGATGTCGCCGGCAGCCCGCGCCCGTTCAATGCGAAGGATGCCCGGTACCTGCTGGCGATTCTGCGCGGCGGCCTGCTGTGGTTGGAGACGCTGGCGATCCCATATGCAGCGGAGACCCACGCGAAGATCACCGGCGTATTCGAGCGCGCCGTACACGAACTGGAAACGCGGCTCTCTGAGACTCAAGAATAAACCCAAGTGGGAGGTACACGAATGACAAACAAAGTTTTGGTCGCTTACGCAACGAATGCCGGCACCACCGCCGAAGTTGCAGAGGCCATCGGCAAAGCACTTGAGCAAAATGGCGCGGCGGTCGATACGCGCCTCATCGCTCAGGTCAAGGACCTGAGCAAGTATGACATGGCGGTCGTCGGCGCGCCAGTGATTCTCGGCTGGCACCGAGAAGCGACGAACTTTGTTGCGCAAAACCAAGCCGCGTTGAGCCAGAAGCGGGTCGCCTATTTCTTCACCGCACTGAATCTGACCCAAACCGGCGAGGAGCACATCAACGGCACACCAATCGCGCTTGATCCACAGACGGCAAAAGCGCCCCGGAAGCCGGGCAGACTGAACTTCAAAGAAAACTACGCAACACCGGGAAACTACCTTGCGCCTGTGTTGAAAAAAGCGCCGGCGGTTAAGCCGCTGCATGCCGGATTCTTTGGCGGCGCGTTGGACTATGGCAAACTTAATCTGCTCCAGCAGTTATTCGTCCGGTTCCTGATCCAGGCCCAGGCCGGCGACTATCGCAACTGGGATTTCATCCACACCTGGGCGCAGAATCTGATCGGGGCTTCATGATCTAGCAACCTTTCGGGGGCCGGACGGGGCGCACGGCGGGAGGCTTTTTCTCCCGGTTGTTGATCTGGGGATAGCACCGCAAAGGTGATTCTCCTCGCGCTAAGCGCTCCCGAAATGCTCGCCGCCGATCTCGACCCAGGTCCCGATGCCTTGCCGCTGGGCCTTATCGAGCACGTGATAGGCCGACGCCAAGTCTTCGACGGCAAGGCCCAGCGACTTAAAAAGCGTGATCTCCTCCGGCGACTGCCGTCCCGGTACGCGGCCTAAGAGCAGTTCACCGATCTCGCCGGCGATGTGGTCGTCGCCGATCAGCCCCGCGTTCTTAGGGATGATGAACTCCCCGGCCTCGCTGCGCGTCGATTCGCGCCGGTCCACGTAGAGGCGCGCGTTGACGACGGCGGCGGAATCCAGTTCGCGCGTGGTGGGCGAGAACGCTCCTACTGCGTTGATGTGCGCGCCCGGCGCGACCCACTCGCCCATGACCACCGGCTCCCTGGCGGTCGTGACGGTGCAGATCAGGTCCGCGCCCGCGGCCGCCGCCCGCGCCGACTCCACCACCTCGATTTCGATGCCGTGCCGCGCCGACTCGCGCCGGGCGAACTCGTGCGCGCTTTCGATGGGCAGGCTGTAGACCCGCACCCGCCGGAGCTTGCGCACCTGCATCATGGCTTCTAGGTGAGTGCGCGCCTGGGTTCCCGCACCGATGAGCGCCAGGTCGCCGGCGTCCGCACGCGCCAGCAGCCGGGTAGCGACGCCGCTCACCGCCGCCGTCCTGATCGCGGTGACGGCGGTGCCATCGACGATGGCGCGCAGCCGGCCGTGTGTGGTGTCAAAAAGGATAACCACGCCCTGGTGGGTGTCGTATTCGGTGCCGTAATTAGCCGGGAACGACGTAATCACCTTGACGCCCACCGACTCGATGCCGCCCAGATAAGCCGGCATCAAGCCCATCAAGTTTGGACCGCCCGGCAAGGCCATCATCATACGCAGAGGCAGCCGCGCGTCGCCCCCCGCCAGCATCCTGAGCGTATCGGCCATGAGGTCGATGCATTCGCCCATCGGCAGGAGCTTGGTCACTTGCTTTTGATCGGCGATAAGAACCTTCATCGTTGCCTCCTTTGAAAATAAGCTTTTACCTCACCCCCGCCGCGCTTCGCGCGTCTTCCCCCTCTCCATCCAATGGAGAGGG
>JAFGMM010000226.1 GCA_016927535.1 Anaerolineae bacterium | reverse complement strand
CCCTCTCCATTGGATGGAGAGGGGGATAAGAGGGGGTGAGGTATTTTCATCCTCTTGTGGTGTCGCGCAGCGACATGGTTAGCTCCTGAGTGATTCTCCGTAAAAGCTATTCCACCGGACAGAAACAGTTGCCAATTGTATAAAAGGGTATGGTATTTCACCAACTTTGTATATGGGGATGAAGCACAAGAAACTGGCGAGGTCGCGCCGGAGGCCGGCGGCGCGCAAGAAAGCAGCAGTACCCCCGGACGGACTCGAACCGCCGACGCCCGGTTTAGGAAACCGGCGCTCTATCCTCTGAGCTACGGGGGCGTCGATAAGCCTGCAGGGCGATTATAGCATGCTGCCGGCGAAGAGTCTAAGAAACCGTTTGGCGACTGCTATGCGGCAAACCTATAATCTTTTTACACGGGACTCTTATTCCAGTGGTGCTATATAAGATGTTCGAGTTGCCCTTATTTCCGCTTAACACTGTGCTTTTCCCAGGCATGCCGATCACACTGCATATTTTTGAAGACCGTTACAAAAAGATGATGCAGCTATGCCTGGCCCAGAATCGCCCGTTTGGAGTCGTGCTGATCCGGGAAGGCATCGAAGCGTATGGGCCGCTCGCCATGCCGCACTCGGTCGGCTGCACGGCGCGCATCGCGCAGATGGAGCCGCTCACAGAGGGCCGCATGAACATCCTCGCCATCGGACAAGAGCGGTTCGAGATCGTCACCCTGAACCGGAGCCGCGCGTACCTGATGGGCCAGGTGAAGCTGGCCCCGATCGACGATCCCGACCCGGATGCGCTGCCGGCAGCGACCGAGCGCTTACGGCGGCGGCTGGCGCGCTATCTGGACATTCTCAACGAGGCGGGGTTGGTGGATTTCGACCCGGCAAACTTGCCCACCGATGCAATCGACCTGGCCTATCTGGGCGCTTCGCTGCTTCAAATCTCGTCCGAGCAAAAGCAAGCGCTCCTGACGGCGGGCCGGGCGCACGCGCTGCTGACCGCCGTCGGCGAGTTTTACCGGCGCGAGGTGGCGCTGCTCGAAATGATGGTCGCGCGGGCCGGGGCCGGGGACGATCAAGCGCCGTTTTCGTTGAATTGAAAGACAGATTTCACCACCTGGAAATCGACCGTAGGGAGCGGTGTGGGGAGGTTGGAATCGGGCGTCGCGGTGGGGAGCGGCGTATAAGTGGGCGCGGGCGTGCGCGTGGCGGGCAAGGTATTCGAGGGACCGGGCGTAACCGTGGGCAGCGGCGTATGGGTAAGGGTTGGCTCCGGGGTAGGGTCGGCGGCCTTAATCACGTTGCGGTGCATGTAGCCGATATCGCCGGTGCGCAGATCGACATCTTGCTCGATCTCGTACCACTCCGAATCTGTGCTCACATGCCGCAGCACACACACTGTCTCGCCGTATTGATACCCGCCGACGACGCGGCAGTCTGCCGCCGGGCAGCTGCGCACCACCGCCGACTCGACCATCACCACGAAATCGACGCAGGGCGGGGGAGGCGTCCAGGTGGGCGGGAAGGTGGGCCGGAAGGCCGAAGTCGCCCGGACGCTCTCCGGGGTCTGCGCCAGGATGGTCCGGGTTTGCAAGGCCTGGATACCCTGTAGGGCGGTGTTGCGGGTAAAGTCGGCGAACCCCGCCCACAGCGAATAACAGCCAAAGATCAGCAGGGCGACGATGACGACGATGACGAAAAGCGGTGGGCCATCGGGCCGGCTCCTTCGAGCGTACATGTTACTTTTTACTTTAAGCTGAGCAGTTCGTAAACCATAACCGGCGCGCTCTTCCCGGCGAAGGTGCGCGACTCGAGCGGGCGCGCGCCGACATATCCTTCGATAAGCTGGTAGGTCGCCCGGCTGATAAGCGTCTGGCCGGGGCGGGCGGTCTCTTGCAGGCGGCGCCCGGTGTTGACGGTATCGCCGATCACCGTATAGCTCATCAGGCGCTCCGAGCCGATGTTCCCCACCACCGCCTCGCCGCTGTGCAGCCCGATTCCCAGCCCCAGGCCAAGATGTTCGCCCTCGATCTCGCTCATGAGCTTGCGGAATAGAACCTGCATCTCAAGCGCCGTGCGCGCCGCGTTGAGCGCGTCGTTTTCGTGCGAGATCGGCGCGCCGAAAAACGCCATGATTTCGTCGCCGACGTATTTGTCAAAGGTGCCCTGGTTGGTTTTTATCAGGTCGGTGAGCTGCGAGAACAGGTAATTGAGCGTCTTAACGACGGCCTGGGCGCGGTGCTGCTCGGCGTAGCCGGTGAAGCCGCGAATGTCGGCGAAGAAGATGGTCACAAAGCGATTATCGCCGCCCAGGCGCAGGTGGCGCTCCGGGTCTTCGAGGATGATATCGGTGATGCTTTCATCGACATAGCGGGTGAGCACTTGGCGCAGCAGGGCGTTGCGTTCTTCGAGTTGGTCATGCAGCCGCTTGACGCGCAGCAGCGACCGGACGCGCGCCATCAGCAGGTAGGGATTAAACGGCTTGGTGACGAAATCGTCGGCGCCGGCCTCAATGGCCTGGATTTTGTCCTCCTCGCGCTCCAACGCCGTGACCATAATCACCGGGATAAGCCGCGTGGCCGGGTCGCTCTTGAGGTGCACGCAGACATCGTAGCCGTCCATGCCGGGCATGCGCACGTCGAGCAGCACCAAGTCAGGCGGGGTTTCGGTCACCAGGTCCAGCGCTTTCTGCCCGTCATGGCTGGTAAGGACCTCGCAGCCGGCGCTGCTAAGATACGCTTCGAGCATTTCCCGGTTGAGCCAGTCGTCGTCGATGACCAGGATGAGCGGCTTTTGAGAACTGCTGTAAAAGTTGATGAGGTCAGACATACGATTCGGCAGACTTGACCCGGCGGGTCAATTGGTATACTCGACGATAATCTCGCCGAACTGCGTGCTCAGGTTCAGGTTGACGAGGAAGTCTTCGTCCAGGAACCCCTTTGTTTCCCAGGGGCCGGCGGCGAGTTGTTCCAGTTCTTCCGGGATCGTTCTCATGTTCCGCAGCCCCGCGTCGATTTTAAGGCGCATCGGCATACCGAACGGATACCGCAGCCGGACGGCGCCCTGCGCCGCCGCCAGGTCCCCGATAAGCTGCGCCCCGTCCGGCAGAGTCACAGATACATCGCCCAGGTTTGTCTGGACTCTCAGAGCCTCGCTTAGCTGCAAATCCAGGCCGGTAAGGTCTATTGTCATGCTGCCGACTTCGCCCTCGGCGATGAACAGCTTGAGCGGAATGTCGGGGGGCAGGAACAATTCCAGCCGGTTACCGCCGAAATCCTCCAGCTTAGGAATCGGGTTGACGGTGGTCTCGGTCAAGGTCACCGCGCCCTGGGTGCCGAATAGGCTGTAATCCGCCGTGAGTTCGTTCTCGACGCTGCCGGTGAACGTCCCGGTGAGCCGGCCGGGCGCTTCGCCGGGCGGCTGCACGCCGACGGTGAGTTCGGTCAGGTTCAGGTCGAGGCGAATGCTGATATCACTCGCACCCTTCAATTCGATGTCGATGGCCTGCTGGTTCCCGCCGGCGGGCTGTAGGGCCTGGCGCGTATACCCGGCGGCAAAGACTCCGACCGCCAGCCCGCACACGCCGACGAACATCAGAGCGTTCGTCAGCGCCGTGCGCCGGGCGATGAACGCCGCCAAACCGAACAGGACGAGCGCCAGCGGCCACAGCCGGGCCAGCAAATCCCACAAATACTCCGGCACCGCGCCCAGCGCGTGCAGCAGCGTCAACCCGCCGATGCCGAGCAGCAGAAGCGGCCAGAAAAGGTTCCTGCGGCGTCTTTCTGCCACGGCGTCACACTCCTCGGTGCTGGCGCCAGAGCAGCGCCGCGCCGGCGGCCAGCGCCGCGACCGGCCCGAACAATGCGCCGGCCGGCACGGGCAGCCAATCGGCGCCCAGAACGAATAACACAACGCCGGCCAATATCGCGGCCAGGCCAACGGCAAGCCGGCCCTTTCCGGCGTCGGGGCCTGGTGTGGCCCGGCTGCCGGGCGCGACGGGCGACAAAGGCGGGAGATCGTCCATCGTCTCGATGCGCATCGCCAGCCAGAGAACCAGGTAGAGCACGACGCCGTAGCCCTGCGTCGTCGGCGCCAAGACGAGCCAGATCAGGCGCAGCCAGAGCGCGTTGATCCCGGTGTATGCCGCGATCCCGCCGCACACGCCGGCCAGGACGCGGTCGGTCAGGCTGCGGGTCAGGGGTCGGTGTTCGCGCATAGTTTCCCGTCCCACCCTAAGGCTAAAAAAGTCTGAGGTTAATAGTATGCCGGGTATACGTTTCGTGCAAGCTGGTCTTGGGAATTCGCAAACACGCGAGCGGTCAGAAACTCATCTCTGACACAGAATACAGCCCACGGGTTGACTTTGCTGTGTCTGAGATTTATAATTCTTCAAGCGTACCCTGGTACTATAGAGACACGCTAAACGGTGAGCTTTACTTTATTGGAGGACTGAGATGAGTAATGATTTTCAGCGCCGCGGCTTTTCGTCTGAACCCCCATCTGCCGATGAGGGATACTGGGCGGCTCTGCTAGAGCAGGGTGAGTTTGCCGACCTGGAGGCAGTGGAGGAGCCTCGAGACGGCAGTCATGCCTGGGACAATTACGATATCGGGAACGGGGCGCGGCGCGCAACCGAATATGAGGATGGTTTTGCTTCGGACTGGCAGATGGTCCGCCAGACCTACGAGCAAGATGAGACGGTCGAGCTTATGGTGATCGGCTACAACAGAGGGGGACTGTTGGTCGGCTGGAACAACCTGCGCGGCTTCGTACCGGCAAGCCAGTTGGTATATTTTCCCGAAGGCGACGAAGGCCTGGGACGCCGCGAGGAACTTGCAGACCGCGTGGGGGAGACGCTGCGGCTGCGAGTGATCGAGCTTGACCCGCTGCAAAATCGCCTGATCCTTTCCGAGCGCGCCGCTCAGGTCAGGCCGGGGACGCGCGCCAGCCTGCTCACCCAACTGAAGTCGGGTGATATCATCAGGGGGCGCGTGACCAATTTGTGCGATTTCGGCGCCTTCGTAGACCTGGGAGGCCTGGAGGGGCTGATCCACATCTCAGAGCTGTCGTGGGGGCGCGTGGGGCATCCGAAGGATTTGCTCGCGCGGGGGCAAGACGTCAAAGTCTATGTGATGGGTGTGGACCGCGCCAACGGTCGGATTGCGCTCAGCCTCAAGCGCTTGCAGCCCGACCCGTGGGAGACGGTCGAAGAGCGCTACCAGGTAGGACAGATGGTCGAGGGCCTGGTGACCAACGTGGTCGATTTTGGCGCGTTTGCCTGCATCGAAGAAGGCCTTGAGGGCCTTATTCACGTCTCAGAACTGGCCGAAGGGCACTTTTTGCATCCCCGCAACGTCGTTCAAGAGGGACAAATCGTCCAGGCGCGCATTTTGAATATCGACGGAGCGGCAAGGCGGCTGGGGCTGAGCTTGCGTCGTGACAACGGCGCAGGTGAGTTCGAGGCCGCGCAAGCGGACGGCGGCGCGTCCAGAGAGCGGCTGTCTGCGCTTGATTAGCTTTTTGCGGAAGTAGCACAACATCCTTGGCCGCCCCCTTCACGGGGGGCGGCGTTTCCTGCTTGGTCGTAGGCCGAGCGCCGCGCGATTGTTGGACCGACCTGGGCTGGCGGTCTGTCAAATAAGGGGGTGGTTTTTTTGTCGCTGAATTACGCCAATTCGTGCGTGCTTGTCTCCCTCATACCTGACTGTTAAACAATTTGAGGGGTTCTGGGAATGCGTGGGGCGAACGAACATTCGACGCCATATTTTGGGTATCCCCTGGCTCGCCCGAAACCCCGCAGGTTCTCTGAGAACCTGCTTTGACAAACCTTGAACGGGGGTTCACACAGGCGGTCGCTTTCGTTTAGGTTTGAAATGTCAAGGGAGTCATTTTATATTTAATCAGTCAGGATATTGAGGGTATGGTAATCTATATTCTAAAATGATTACTAAAGCAGCAAAGTCCTTTTCGTTTGTACATATGGCAACTGACTCAAAACACTCATCGGATAAGCTAACGACTGTACTAAGATTAGGAGATAGCATGGTTGACATTATCAAAGTTTCGTCCCATTCTCGATCAACCGCAGTTGCGGGGGCAATTGCTGGCGTCGTCCGCGAACATAAACGAGCCGAAGTACAAGCCATTGGCGCCGGTGCCGTCAACCAGGCAATAAAGGCTGCGACTATCGCGCGAGGCTACCTCGACGAAGATGGCATCGAAATCGTCCTCATTCCCTACTTCACCGAAGTCGATATCGATGGACAGGAGCGAACGGCAGTCCGCCTTGTTGTTGAACCGCGTTAGTGTGACGCCAGACCCAGATATAGACCTATATGGGGCGCTGTTCACGACGCGCATAAAATATAGCAACGTGTAAGTATGGCTGAGCCAAACGCCTTGACAAATGGCGTTGCGCTCCGTAGTATAGGCGCGTGCCTAGAAACTGCGCAGCGTTCGCCGGTTGGTCTTGGGGCGGCTTGCCGTTGGGAACCGACGATGCGGATCTATCAACAGGAGTAGGGTATGCCAGAACCGTTCCATGTCAGTGACTTTGACGCCGAAGTGCTCGGCGCCCAACAGCCGGTTCTCGTCGATTTCTGGGCCGAATGGTGCGGGCCGTGCAAGATGATTGCGCCCATCGTGGAGCAGTTTGCAAGCGAGTACGAGGGCAGCCTGCTCGTCGGCAAGCTCGACGCCGATCAGTACCCGGAGATTTTGCAGCGATACGGCATCATGGGGATTCCCACACTGATCCTGTTTAAAGGCGGCGAAGAGGTCGAACGCTGGGTCGGCTTTTTGCCCAAGAGCCGGATTGTCGCTAAGTTGGAACTTCACCTTTCCTGACCACGGCGCGATTTTTGTTTACGTAGCCCGTAGCCCATGTCGGCGGTGCGTCGTTTTGTCCTGTTTTTTTGAAGGTGGCCCCCCATGTCGAAACCCGATCATGTCAGATTGTTTATCCCCGGACCTGTCGAAGTGAGCAAAGATATCCTAGAAGCCCAGACCGAATGGCTGGTCGGGCATCGCTCGCAGGAGTTTTTCGATTTATTCGCCAGCGTGCAGGCGAAGCTGCGCAAAATCTACAAAACCCGGCACCGGGTCTATGCTACCGCCGGGTCGGGCACCAACTTCTGGGAGGGCGCGGTCCTCAACGGTGTACGCAACCCACACCCCATCCTGCACCTGGATAACGGCATCTTCGGCGAACGGTGGTCTAAGGTCAGCCGGGCCAACGGCAAAAAGGTCGAGGTGATTAAGGCAGATTTCGGCAAGGTCATCCGCCCGGAGCAGGTGGCCGAAAAACTCAAAGAAAAGCACTACGATGCGGTCGCAATGGTCTACAACGAGACCAGCACCGGCATGCTCAACCCGGCGCCGGAAATCGCCGAGATCGTGCGCGGCTATCCCGATACTTTCTTCTTCGTCGATGTGGTCAGCGCGATCTGCGGCGCGCCGGTCGAAACCGATGCCTGGGGGATCGATGTGTGCGTCGCCTCACCGCAGAAGGCAATCGGCCTGCCGCCGGGTATGGGCATGGCCGCCGTCTCCGACCGCGTGCTCGAACGCGCCAAGGAAATCGAGTATCGCGGCTGGGCGTATGATTTTTTGCAGTTGGAAAGCTGGATGGTCAAAAACTCCACGCCGGCCACACCGCCCGTCCCTATGTTCTTCGCCGCCGACAAAGCATTGGGCCAGATTCTCGAACAGGGGCTTGACGCGCGCGTCGCGCGCCACGCCGAGCTGGCCCAGATGACCCGCGACTGGGCGGTCGCGCAGGGCTTCGGCCTCTTTGCCGAGGCGCCGTACTTCTCGCCCACCGTCACCGTCATCGAGAACGAACCCGGCCCCGGCATCCAGTACGGAGAATTGGACGCCTTCCTGCGCGCGCACGGCTTTGTCATCGCCAACGGCTACGGCCCGATGAAGCAGAGGACCTTCCGCATCGCGCATATGGGCGACGAGCAGCACAAGTATTTGCAGGAGGTGCTCGATCTAATCGCCGAGTTTATGAAAGGCAAAAAGTGAGTTTTGTTATCGGGGCCGTCCATTGACGGTCTTTTTAAAGTTGTTGGGTTAAATGTGTAAAGGAGATGAAACGATGAAACGGCTGTTTGGTTTGTTCTTGCTGATTATCTTGCTGCCGGCGGGTGCGGTCTACGCCCAGGACGACTGCACGGCAGACGGCGTCGTCGCGTCGTTCGCGGATGCGGTCGCGTCGGGCACGGTCGAGGATTGGGCGCGCGGGTATGACGAGGGTGACTGCCCGGCGAACATCAAAGTCGGCGCGCGCACGCTGGCGATGGCGCATATCACCCTGAGCGCCGAGGCGATTCCCTTCGCTGCCCCCACCGACCCGGCGACGCTGAACCCGGCTTTCGAGGCGGATTCGGGCGGCGTCGTGGAGAATACCTACAGCCTGGACCCCGAAACCGGCGCGCTGACGATTGCCGCCGGGCCGAAGACCAATATCTGGGGAAATACCGCATCGCTGGTCACTTACCCGCTGACCGGGGATTTTGAGGCGGTGGTTAACGTTGCTTTCGACCCGGTCATCGGCGCGGTGCATAAAGTCGCCGGTTTGTGTGTGCGCCCGGCCGGTAATCCCGCTACCTGGCTACGCATTTCGATGAACAACGGCGAGCAGATTTTCTTCAAGGCCAGCGTGAACGGCGAGGACGTTGCCACGAAGGAAATCGGGTATTCCGAGCGCACGGCTTTCTTGAAAATCGAACGCAGCGCGGATTTGTTTACGCTCTTGTACAGCATGGACGGGAGCAACTGGACCCGGTTGCAGACCTACTACCAGGAAATGCCGGACGCGGTGGAGGTTTTCTTTGTCGTCTATGCGACCGGCGAAGAGGGCACGAGCGCGGAATTCCGAGACTTCTGGGTAGCGGCGCGCTAGACGGCAGCAGGAGATGAGAGCGCTTTATGACCAACTTCCACGTTCTCGTATCTGATCCGCTGCACCGAGCCGGCCTCGCTATGTTCGAAGCCGCCGAGGGGATAACCTTCACGGCGCCGGGCAAGATGTCGCGCGTAGAAACGCTTGCCGCCATCCCACAGGCGCACGCGCTGGTCATTCGCTCCGGCACAAAGGCCGATAGCGAACTCATCGCGCGGGCCGAGAAACTCAAAATCATCGGCAGGGCGGGCGTCGGCGTCGATAACATCGACCTCGAAGCGGCGACCGGGCGCGGCATCGTCGTGATGAACGCGCCCGACGCCAACACCATCGCCGTCGCCGAACTGACGCTGGGGCTGATGCTCGCGCTCGCGCGCCAGATACCGGACGCGCATGCATCGCTGGCGGCGGGCGAATGGAAGCGCAGCGCCTTCTCCGGCGCCGAACTGCGCGGTAAGAAGTTGGGCATTATTGGGATGGGGCGCATCGGCAAGGCGGTCGCGGAGCGCGCGGCGGCGTTTGACATGCGCATCATCTGCGTGGACCCGATCTACAAGCTGCACCGGATCGTCGATGGGTACACCGAGAACGTGACCCGGGATGAACTGTGGGCCGAGTCCGACTATATCACCCTGCATGCGCCGTCCAAAGAGGATACACGCTGCTTGATCAACGCGGAGACCATCGCCCGGATGAAAGACGGCGTGCGCATCATCAACACGGCGCGCGGCGCGATTGTCGATGCGCACGCGCTGGCCGACGCCATCAAACGCGGCAAGGTCGCGGGCGCGGCGCTGGACGTCTACGACCCGGAGCCGCCCGGCCTCGATAACCCCTTAATCGGCCTGCCCGGCGTGGTGCACGTGCCGCACATCGGCGCGAACACGGCTGAGGCGCAGGCCGAGGTCGCGGTGCAGACCGTGGCGCAGGTGCTCGACGGGCTGCTTAAGGGTCAATTCCGCAATGTGGTTAATTCTGGAGCGTTAGCGTTAGATCGTTGAGTGCGGCAGGGCTTCCCGGAGGCGCCGAGTCTCCGGGAAGTGAAACCATTACACCTGACATCCCCAGAAGTGACAAACCGCACAGACTACAATCGGCCCAATGTGCTATCATCGTCAGTTGGGCGCGCACCTATGATA
The DNA here is from genome assembly GCA_016927535.1 of Anaerolineae bacterium. Lineage (GTDB taxonomy): Bacteria > Chloroflexota > Anaerolineae > Aggregatilineales > JAFGMM01 > JAFGMM01. The sequence goes on along the minus strand of JAFGMM010000226.1, from coordinate 4,939 downwards.
AGTCGTGCGCCGGCGCCACTTAGGGGCGCTATTAAACTACTTACGCAAAATCAAACTGTACTGTTTGATAAATTACAGGAGGGAGAGCCTTGACTCGTGAGTTAGTAACCATTGACGGCAACGAAGCAGCCGCTTACGTTGCCCACAAGACCAACGAGGTAATCGCCATTTACCCGATTACCCCGTCTTCGTCAATGGGCGAGCACGCCGATGCGTGGAGCGCCCAGAGCAAACCCAACATCTGGGGTACGGTGCCCCTGGTGGTTGAGATGCAGTCCGAGGGCGGCGCGGCGGGCGCGGTTCACGGCGCGCTGCAAGCCGGCTCGTTGACTACAACCTTCACCGCAAGCCAGGGCCTCTTGTTGATGATCCCCAATATGTACAAGATCGCGGGCGAGCTGACCCCCACCGTGTTTCATATTGCCGCGCGCTCGCTCGCCGCGCAGGCGCTTTCGATCTTCGGCGACCACAGCGACGTGATGGCGGCGCGCGCCACCGGTTGGGCTATGTTGTTCTCCGGCTCGGTCCAGGAAATCATGGACCTGGCGCTGGTGGCGCAGGCCAGCACGCTGGCCGCGCGTGTGCCCTTCCTGCACATCTTCGACGGCTTCCGCTCGTCGAGCGAGGTGCAGCGGATCGAACGGCTCGCCGACGCCGATATCCGCGCGATGATCGACGACGAATTGGTGCGCGCACATCGCGCCCGCGCCATGTCGCCGGACCGCCCGATCATGCGCGGCACCGCGCAAAACCCCGACGTCTTCTTCCAGGCGCGCGAAACCATCAACCCGTACTACGAGAAAGTCCCGGAAATCGTGCAGCAGGCGATGGACAAGCTCGCCGGGCTGACCGGCCGGCAGTATCACCTGTTCGATTACGTCGGCGCCGAAGACGCCGAGAAGGTCATCGTGCTGATGGGATCGGGCACCGAGGCCGCGCACGAGACGGTCGAATACCTGGCCGGACAGGGCGAGAAGGTCGGCGTGGTGAAGGTCCACCTCTACCGCCCGTTCTCGGTCAAGCACTTCTTGGGCGCACTCCCTAGCACGGTGAAGGTCATCGCTGCGCTGGACCGCACCAAAGAACCCGGCGCTATCGGCGAGCCGCTCTACCAGGACGTGCTCACGGCGCTGGCCGAGGGCATGGCCGACGGGACCGCGCCTTTTACGACCATGCCGAAGGTCATCGGCGGGCGCTACGGCCTTTCGTCTAAAGAATTCAACCCGGCGATGATTAAGGGTGTCTTCGACGAGATGGGCAAAGCCGATCCCAAGAAACACTTCACCGTCGGCATCAACGACGATGTGACCCATATGAGCATCGAATACGACCCCAACTTCGATGTCGAGCCGGATGATGTCATCCGCTGCATGTTCTGGGGCCTGGGCGCCGACGGCACGGTGGGCGCGAACAAGAACTCGGTGAAGATCATCGGCGAGGAAACGCCCAACTATGCCCAGGGCTACTTCGTCTACGACTCGAAGCGATCCGGCGCGCGCACCATCTCGCATGTGCGCTTTGGCCGGCGCCCCATCCACAGCACCTATCTCATCAAGAAGGCGAACTTCGTCGCGGTGCACCAGTTTGGCTTCCTGAAAACCTACGACGTGCTCGGCAACGCCGCCGAAGGCGCGACCTTCTTGCTCAACAGCCCCTATCCCGCCGAGGAAACCTGGGATCACATGCCCCGCAAGATTCAGCAGCAGGTCATCGACAAGAAGCTGAAGCTTTATGTCATCAACGCCTACGACGTGGCGCAGCAGACCGGTATGGGTGTGCGCATCAACACCATTATGCAGACCTGCTTCTTCTATGTCAGCGGGGTGCTGCCGCAGGACGAGGCCATCGCCAAGATCAAAGAGGCGATAGAGAAGACCTATGGCAAGCGCGGCGAGGCGGTAGTGAAAAAGAACTATGCCGCCGTGGATGCGGCGGTCGATAACCTGCATAAGATCGGCATGCCCGGCGACGTCACCAGCGATATCGGCATCCCGCCGGTCGTGTCGCCCGAAGCGCCTGAATTCGTCCAGAAGGTCACCGCCGAGATGATGGCCGGGCGCGGCGACCTGCTGCCGGTGAGCATGCTTCCCGAAGACGGCACCTACCCCACGGCCACGACCCAATGGGAGAAGCGCAACATCGCGCTGTGGGTGCCGGAATGGGACCCGGAGATATGCATCCAGTGCGGCAAGTGTGTGCTGGTCTGCCCACACGCCGCCATCCGCGCCAAGCTGGTCGATAAAGCCGACTTGGCGGGCGCGCCGGAAAGCTTCAAGTACGCCGAAGCGCGCTTCAAAGAATACAAAGACAAGCTGTATACGCTGCAAGTGGCGGTCGAAGACTGCACCGGCTGCGAGCTGTGCGTAGAAAACTGCCCGGCCAAGAATAAGGCAATGCCGAGCCGCAAGGCTATCAACATGGTCGAGCAAATCCCGCTCCGCGAGCGCGAGCGCGCGAACTGGGACTTCTTCCTCTCGCTGCCGGAGGTGCCGCGCGTCGATGGTCTGAAGTTCTCGAACGTCAAGAACGTGCAGCTTTTGCGCCCGCTGTTCGAGTTCTCCGGCGCGTGCGCGGGCTGCGGCGAAGCGCCTTACGTCCGGCTGGCGACGCAGCTTTTCGGCGACCGCATGATTATTGCCAACGCCACCGGCTGCTCCAGCATCTACGGCGGCAACCTGCCGACCACACCCTACTGTGTGAATCACGAGGGGCGCGGCCCGACCTGGAATAACTCGCTGTTCGAGGATAACGCCGAATTTGGTTTCGGCATGCGCCTGACGGTCGATAAGCAGACCCAGTTCGCGCGCGAGTTGGTCGAATACCTGAAGGGTGAAATCGGCGCGGAACTGGCCGGCGCGCTGCTGAGCGCCGACCAATCCGACGAGGCCGGCATCTTTGCGCAGCGCGCGCGCGTGGCCGAACTGAAGCAGAAGCTCGAAGGCATGGACGGCGCCGAGGTCAGAAACCTGTTGGCCGTGGCCGACTTCCTGGTCAAGAAGAGCGTCTGGGTCTTCGGCGGCGACGGCTGGGCCTATGACATCGGCTACGGCGGCCTGGATCACGTGCTAGCGCAGGGGCGCAACGTAAACGTGCTGGTGCTCGACACCGAGGTGTATTCAAACACGGGCGGCCAATCCTCCAAGGCGACGCCGCTCAGCGCCGTAGCGCAGTTCGCAGCCGGCGGCAAACCCACGCCCAAGAAAGATTTGGGCATGATGGCGATGGCCTACGGCAACGTCTACGTCGCGCAGGTGGCGATGGGCGCCAACGATGTGCACACCATCCGCGCCATGCTGGAGGCCGAGTCCTACGAGGGACCGTCGCTCATCATCGCCTACACGCACTGCATCATGCACGGCATCCCGATGTCGAAGGGCCTCAACCAACAAAAGTTGGCGGTGGACAGCGGGCACTGGCCGCTCTACCGCTTCGACCCGCGTTTGAAGGACGAAGGCAAGAATCCCTTCCAACTGGACTCGAAAGCGCCCAAGATTCCGTTGAAGGATTACATCTACAACGAAACCCGCTACAGTATGCTCACACGCAGCTTCCCCGATGTCGCCGACCGGCTGCTTGCCGAGGCGCAGGCGTTCGTCAATGAGCGCTGGGCGAAGTATGAGCACCTGGCGGCGGTGGAAGACTGACCCGCGCGACCCAGGACACGAAGGAAAGGAAACAATCTCATGGACCTGACAACGACTTACATGGGTATGGCCCTCAAGAATCCCCTGGTACCATCGGCGTCGCCGATCTCGCACACCCTCGACGGCATCCGCAAAGCCGAAGACGCCGGGGCTGCCGCCGTGGTGATGTACTCGCTGTTCGAGGAACAACTCAAGAAAGAGAGCGAGATGCTCGACCATTTCCTCGACTACAACGACGAAGCTTACGCCGAGATGGTGGGGTACTTCCCCAAGTGGCAAGACTTCAAAATGGGGCCGGATGCCTACCTGGATCTCATCCGCCGGGCGAAGGAAGCCACCGAAATCCCGATCATCGGCAGCCTCAACGGCATCTCGACCGGCGGGTGGGTGGAACACGCCAAACTGATCGAGGCAGCCGGCGCGGACGGCATCGAACTCAACGAGTACTACATCCCCGCCAACCCCGATATCACCGGCGCCGAGGTCGAGAAGATGTATGTGGACTTGGTGCGCGCGGTGAAAGCGAACGTCTCGATCCCGGTCGCGGTGAAGCTCAGCCCCTTCTTCAGCGCCACGGCGAACATGGCTAAGCAGCTTGCCGGGGCCGGCGCAGATGCGCTGGTGCTGTTCAACCGCTTCTACCAGCCGGATATCGACCTCGAAGAACTGGAGGTCGTGCCGAACCTGATCTTGAGCGAGTCGAACGAGATGCGCCTGCCGCTGCGCTGGGTCGCGATTCTCTACGGGCAGGTCGATATCGACTTTGCGCTCACGACCGGCGTCCACACCTACCGCGATGTGCTCAAGGGCCTGATGGCCGGCGCGAACGTAACGATGATGGCGTCCGTCCTGCTTCACATGGGTGTGGAGCACGTCGGCGTCATCCTGCGCGAGATGGAAGAGTGGATGGAGGCCAACGAATATGAGTCGGTGAAGCAGATGCAGGGCAGCATGAGCCAGAAGAACGTCGCGGAACCGTCGGCGTTCGAGCGCGCCAACTACATGAAGGTGCTGCAATCCTGGAAGCCCGAACCGACCGGTAAGGCGATTTAAGCCGCGCCAATCTGCCCAGGCTAATCGAGACCGGCGCCGGGCGTGTACCGCGCCGGTCTTTGATTCATCACACGCCGCGCAACCCTCCGCGCTCGGCTGCGTAGAATCTTGATATAGACCTTCAGAAAATGTTTTAGACTCACCTCACCCCCCAACCCCCTCTCCACATGGTGGAGAGGGGGAGAAACCCCCAGATGTTGGCTCCGATTCCCCCTCTCCATGTTATGGAGAGGGGGTTAGGG
>JAFGMM010000225.1 GCA_016927535.1 Anaerolineae bacterium | reverse complement strand
GCTCGCCGGCGAGCTGGATGATCCACTCGCCCAGGTCGGTCTCGACCGGCTCCACGCCGGCCGCCGCCAGCGCCTCGTTAAGGCGAATCTCCTCGCTCGCCATCGACTTGCTCTTGACCGCCATCGTGACGCCGTGCGCCCTGGCGATGTCGGTGATGATGCGGGTCGCGTCGGCGGCGCCCTCCGCCCAGTGGACATGCGCGCCGGCGGCGGCGGCGTTGCGCTCGAATTCGAGCAGATAATCGCCGAGGTGGGCAAGCGTGGCGGAACGGATCGCCTTCAGCCGGTCGCGCAGTTCTTCGGCGCCGGGCAACTCGGCGAGCAGTTCGGTTCGCCCATCCCGAAACTTTTTCGTCGCGCGCTCGAACGCGCCTTGCAGCCCCTCGTCGGCGATGGCTTTCGCGGCGTCGCGGCGAAACTGGCGCAAGGTGGCCCCTTTCGTCGTCATCGTATCGCCTCCTGTAAGACAGTCGCCAGGTGCTCGGTGCGGATGTACAGGCCGTTGCCCTGCGCGGTGATGCCGCGCATCTGCATGAGACAGCCGGGATCGACGGTTACGAGCATGTCCGCGCCGGTCGCAACCGCGCGCTTCACCTTCTCGACGGTCATCGCATTTGAGACTTCCGGCGCCTTGACGCAGAAGATACCGCCGAAGCCACAGCAGCGCGTCGACTCTTCCATCTCGATGATCTTGCAGCCCATCGCAGTCAGCAGCTTACGCGACTCCGGGCCGAGGCCGATCATACGGTTGGCGTGGCAGGAGTCGTGGTAGGTGACGGTGGGCGCGTTTTCGACCGGGCCGGGCAGCCAGCCCGCCACGTTGACCAGGAACTCGCCCAGTTCGTGCGTCTTGGCGGCGAGCGCCTGGGCGCGCGCCTCCCAGCGCGGCTCGTCGTGGAACAGGTGCGGGTACTCCTTGATGAGCATCGCCGCACACGAGCCGCTGGGCATGACAACCGTCTCGTGATTCTCGAAGACCTTTATGGTGTTGCGCGCAACGCGCTTCGCCTCTTTGACATAGCCGCTGTTCGAGAAGATTTGCCCGCAGCAGACCTGATCCTCCGGGAAATCGACCCGGTAGCCGGCGTGCTTCAACAGCCGGACCGCCGCCACGCCGACCTCCGGCATGATCTGATCGACCAGGCAGGTGACGAACAGCGCCGCCCGTTTTTGTGTTTGTACCATTGTCGTTCAACCTGTTGCGATAGCGCAGCGCAGGAAGACTGCGAAAGATACTTCGCCCCGAATGTAATCCTTTTGGCAAAGGCTTGTCAATGTCAAGTAGCACGGCGCGGAGGTTACATCCTGCGGGTTTCGCGGCGGGCAGCCGCCCAAAAAAGAGGAAAGCGCGATAAGTTTTATATCGCGCGGAGGGTAAATAATGATCCTTGTGTCAGACGGCTATTTCAATAACGCTTGGAGGTCGGGGCCTAGTTCATTCCAGAACGAGAGGAGGCGAGCGGCATCTTCAATAAAGCGCGCCTTCAACTCTTTCCTCGAAAGACCTTTCAGGCCCTGTTGATATCCAAACACGGCGAACTTACCATCCCGAACGATCCAGGTGATGCCTAACATCGGCGTGCGCGACAACTTGGCGGTAATTTTTGACTCGTCTGCCGGCAATATTCGACCTAAAGCAGCACCGTACTGATATTCCCCCTTTTCAGGAGACAATGCATATTGAACGTGAACCAACTTCTGTCCCAATAGAACCCGGACTATCGCCTCGTTAGAGCTAGTGCTAAAATGAAACGCCAGATGATAATTACGAACCCACTCTTTTAACGCCTCGAAAATATCGCCTTGTGGCCATAAGCCATCCTTCTCGCGCTCGCGCAAATACTGTGCGCGATATCTACCAGAATCGGGCAAAGACACCAAGGTAAATCCAAATTCTTCCAATATCTCCTGAGCTTCCTCGAGTTCAATGAGATTTAGTTCAACTGCCCGTTCAATGCTTAAAGCTAGTTCTTCAGGAGCGATACAGCCATACCTAGCTTCTACTATACGAAGCATTACTCCAGGTTCTTGAATAGCCAATTCATACAATAGCTCTGCTGCTTTGACAGGCATCTCGACTTCAACACTTATACTGCCCGCCTCGACCATCAAAATGTCAACTTGCTCTGACTCTACACCACACATCCCACTTATCGCAGCGACAAGTGTTGATTTGTCAAATTCGGAAATATCTCCTTCAATCGACAGCCTAATTCTCACTTTCTCAGTAGAAGATGCTACCTCAAGGGGTTTAACATCGGACACTTTATATGGCCCAACTCCAAGAAAACTACCCCCTACGATATTGCCATCAACGGACACACAACCAGAGCCAATAACTGCACCAGCAGCGACACTTCCTTCAATATGGATGTTATCACCCTGTCTGCTGGCCTGCTGCAACCATTCTCGACCGGCGGAAGTCAAATTGTATACTTGCCAATCTTCCTCAAACCTGATCAACCCGTGAGAAATCAATTCATCTAAAGATTGAAGTAACTCGCGTACACTTAGTCCCAAGCCCCAACCAATCTTACACCGGGTGCGTTTCTCAGGCTCGTCGTGGGTCAGATACGACAGTACACTGTAAGCATTTATGGACAACAGTGGATGCATTCGAAAACCCTTTAGAAGTTATGGGCAGGTCGGACTAAATCAAACAAAGCCACTCTAATACATCGGTTCTAAACAATTGTAATCTGCAATCGCAACTAATAGTTTACCGCCAATACCCGACTCAAACAAGCATAAACCGCCTTCTAACGGCGTACCTTTCGCAGCAAAAAGGCCGGCGCGCCCGGCCGGCCTTCTCGAATTCTCACTCACGCAGCAGCGCGCGCTACACGTCCAGGTTGCGCACATGGCGCGCGTGCGTCTGGATGAAGCGGCGGCGCGGCGGCACACTGCTCCCCATCAGCATATCGAAGGTGCGGTCGGCTTCGGCGGCGTCTTCGATGGTCACCTGCAAAAGCGTGCGGTTGGCCGGGTCCATCGTAGTCTCCCAGAGCTGCTCCGGGTTCATCTCGCCCAGACCCTTATAGCGCTGCAACATCACCTTGCCCGGCTCGGCGTATTTCTTCAGCGCCTCGGCCAACGCTTTCTCGGCGGCGTCGCCGCTCCCGTAGATGTATTCTACGTCTTTGCGGTGCTGCAAGCGGTAAAGCGGCGGCTGCGCGATATAAAGATGCCCTTCCTCGATCAGCGACGTCATATAGCGGAAGAAGAACGTGAGCAGCAGCGTCCGAATGTGCGCGCCGTCCACATCCGCGTCGGTCATGATGATGATCCGGTGGTAGCGCAGATTCTCCAGGTTGAAGTCGCCGCCGATGCCCACGCCCAGCGCCGATATCAGCGCCTTGACCTCGTTGTTATCCAGGATGCGGTTCAGGCGCGCGCGCTCGGTGTTCAAAATCTTACCGCGCAGCGGCAGAATCGCCTGGAAATGGCGGTCACGGCCCTGCTTGGCGCTGCCGCCCGCCGAGTCGCCCTCGACGATGTACAACTCGGTGTGCTCCGGGTCGCGGTCCGAGCAGTCCGCGAGCTTGCCGGGCAGCGTCGTACTTTCCAGCAGGTTCGACGCACGCACCAGGTCGCGCGCCTTGCGGGCCGCGTCGCGCGCGCGCATGGAGGTCATGCATTTGTCGATAATCTTGCGCGCCTCACGCTGGTTCAGGTCCATGAACTCCTGGAAGCCGTCCGCCGCGACCTGCGCGACCGCGTGCTGGGCTTCCGGGTTCATCAACTTGACTTTCGTCTGGCTCTCGAACTGCGGGTCGGGGTGTTTGACGCTGACGATGCCGGTCAGACCCTCGCGCGTGTCGTCGCCGGAAAAGTTGGCGTCTTTCTCCTTCAACACGCCGATCTTGCGCGCGTAGTCGTTGATGGTGCGGGTGATCGCCGCGCGCAGGCCGGTCAGGTGCGAGCCGCCGTCGGTGGTGTTGATCGTATTGGCGAAAGCCAGTTCGGTCGTGGTGGTCGCATCGGTGAACTGGAAAGCCAGTTCGACCCCCATGCGCAGCTCGTTCTCTTCGCCCTCGTTGAACGTCACCTCGCGCTCGGCGTAAACCACGTCATGAAGGGGCGCCCGGTTGCGATTGAGATAGCGCACGAACGAGCGCAGCCCGCCCTCGAAGTAGAAGGTCATCTCGCGCGGGGCAGGATCGGCCCGTTCGTCGATGAGCATGATCGTAACGCCGCGCGTGACGAACGCCATCTCGCGGAAGCGCTGCAAGAGCGTGTTATAGTTGAACTCCATCTCCTGCATGATGGTGGCGTCAGGCGTGAAGGTGGTAAGGGTGCCGGTTGGCTCGCCCGGCTCCAGCGCCCGGACCTTGGCAACCTCGGCCACCGGGCGCCCCATTCTATACTGCTGCTCCCACAAATACCCGTCGCGCTTGACCTGTACGCGCATCTGCGACGAAAGCGCGTTCACTGCGCTGACGCCCACGCCGTGCAGACCGCCCGAAATCTTGTAGCCGGATTTGTCGAACTTGCCGCCGGCGTGCAGCGTGGTCATCACCAGTTCCAGCGTGGAGATTTTCTCCTCCGGGTGGATGCCCACCGGGATACCGGCGCCGTTGTCCGACACCGTGACCGAGCCGTCGGCGTGCAAGACCACGACGATTTCATCACAGCGCCCGGCCAGCGCCTCATCGATGGAGTTATCGACCACCTCATATACCAGGTGATGCAGGGCGCGGCTGTCGGTGCCGCCCACGTACATCCCAGGACGAAGACGCACCGGCTCAAGGCCCTTGAGCGCATGAATGGAGCTTTCATCGTACCGGGTTTGCTCAACCTTTTCTGCCACTGTTCCCTCCGGGAATAACAGACTGTTTATACTTCTCAAAATACTTACGAAATTCCTCGTAATGACGATAGCGATCTTTGTAATAGACAAACGTTGCGATAAACAACCCTGTCCCGATAAAAGCATGGCCGACCAGGCCGAGCAGCCAGAGCCACGAATCCGGCGACAGGAACCCCAGCAAATCGCCGAGCAGCCCCATGCTGCCCTGGAAAATCAGGCTGAGGCCGAAGTACAACGCGCCGACGGTGATCAAAAACAAGATCGCGTTGGACGAGTTCGCGCGCACGATGCGCATACTGTCGCCCATCGCCGGGAACAGCCCGCGGTCGCTCAACATGAGGGCGTGCGGCGTGAAGAACAGAAAGATCAGCGCCCACACCGCCACACTCAGCCCGATCACCAACACCAGCAGTCCCAGCTCCGGCGAAACCATCGACACGCAGAAAAAACCGATCACGAACGGTAGAGCCACCGTAATCATCGAGGAAAGCGCGACCAGCATCAGCGCGATCAGGTTGACGCCGTAGTGAGGCAGCGCTCGCAGCAGTGCGCGGAGATGCAGCCCTCGGTCGCGCACCCGCTGCGCGATCATGCCCAGGTAGAACGCGCCCAAGAAAAACCCGACCACCGCCAGCCCGATCATGACGACCAGCGCGGCGAGCGGTGTGAGCGGCACGACCGCCGGCGTAATTCCGGCCGGCACGGCATCCGGCGACCCGCGCCCCATCAGGCTAGGCACACCCAGCGGCGCGGTGACCAACACGCCCAGCGCATTGAAATGTACGGCCTGTTGGGTGAACATGGTACGCATCAGATCAAGCTCTTGTAGAACGTCCGCCACACCGATCTGGCCGGCCGTCTGTGCAACGATCATCTCGGTGTAGGAGTCAAAGAAGTTTTCGACCGCCGGGCGCGCGAAGTTCTCAATCGAAAGACGCGGCCCCAGCCACAAGAACACATCGAGCAGCAGCGGCGGCAGCAGCAACACCAGCGCGCGCACATCCGTCACGAGCGTCTCAAAGCCGGTTGCGATGGAATCGATGATGCCGACGGGCGGAGCGGGCAGGTCAAGCGCATTTCTTTGCACGTTCACTTTGTCACAATCATGTAAAATCCACCCATAAGGCCGTCGAGACGGCCCAGGTCTATTATACCTCAGACCATCTGTTCGGGCGATGTTTAGGTGTCGCTAAGAGCAATCCGGCGCGCGCCGCTCCTTCGACAGACGACCGTCCATCTCCCTCGAAACCTGCTATAATTCCCCCTGCAAAGGGACCGGAACGGAAACCATGTCGCCGATTTTCTCAGATACAACCTTCGATTTTGTCAGCAACAGCGTCGAGCAAACCCGGCGTTTGGGCGCCAGACTCGGCGCGCTGCTGACGTCGGGCCATGTGATCTGTCTATCGGGCGGCCTCGGCGCCGGCAAGACCCAGATGGCCGCCGGGATTGCCGGCGGCTGGGACGCGCTGGAGCCGGTCAGCAGCCCAACCTTTGTGCTGGTACACGAGCACACCCGCGCCGCCGACGCCATGCGCCTCTACCATATCGACTGCTACCGCATCGGCGGGCCGGAGGAGTTGGGCACGTTGGGCTGGGAAGACATGCTCGACGCAAACGCGGCGCTGGTCATCGAATGGCCGGAGCGCATCGACGCGGCGCTGCCGGCGGGCCACCTGTGGATCACCTTCAGCGGCGTAGAGGACGAATCGTTTACGCGCCGCCGCCTCCTTTTCGAGGCAGCCGGGGACCCACATAACGCCCTGCTCTCAGAATTTCGGCGGCGCGCGTTCGGTTCGATGCCGGAGTGAGGGGGCTATGCAACTGCTCAAAGAAGTCGGGGTTCTGTTTATAAACATCCTGTCGCAGCTGCGTGTAGACCGGGTAACCCGGCTGCTGGCGATGCTGGTTGCATACGTCGCGGTGGTGCTGAAACCGGTTATCAACGTCCGGGGCATCGTCGATTTGCTCGCCGAAACTTTTAAGCAATGGAACGAGGACCGCGCGCCCCAGCTTGCCGCCGGCCTGGCCTACTACACCGTGTTCGCGCTGGCGCCGGCGCTGGTAATCGTGGTCGCGGTCGCCGGCATCGTCTTCGAGCGTAACGACGTTCGCACGATGATTATCGACGAGATGCAAAATGTCCTCGGCCAAGAGACCGCTCAAATCGTCAACCGGACCATGGACAGTCTTCTACAGCCCCGGTCGGGCGTTATAGCGACGGTTATCAGCATCGTCGTCGTCTTGTTCGGCGCGATAGGGGTGCTCGGACACCTGCAAATCTCGCTCGACATTATCTGGCAGATCGAGAAAACCCCGGAGCCGGGCCTCGCCGGCATCCTGCACTGGCTCAAACGCACGCTCCTGTCCCTTTTAGTCGTTGTCGCCGGCGGATTCCTGCTCATCCTGTTCATGGTCTTAAACACGGTCCTGGCGGTCATCAACAACTACCTGGAGCAAATCGGGTCGAACATTGCTCTACTCGACATGCTGCCGATCAGTCAACTGGGCAATACCCTGCTGATCTGGGCGGTCATCAGCCTGCTGTTTGCGCTCATCTACCGCACCCTGACCGACACGCATATCCCCTGGAGCGATGTGTGGGTAGGCGCCGTGACCACCGGGCTGCTCTTTCTCATCGGGCAAGACCTCATCGGGCGCTACATTTCCGAGAGCGGCGTCGGGTCGGTGTACGGCGCGGCCGGCGCGTTGATCGTCCTGCTGGTCTGGGTCTACTACTCCGCGCAGATTTTCCTGTTCGGCGCCGAACTGACCAAAGTCTACGCCCATCAATACGGCTCGCGGAGTCCGCGCGCCCGGCGGCGCGCCGCCCGGGAAAAGAAAAAGAAAGAACAAGCGCAAAGCAAGCCGAGTAAGCGTAAGACGAAGCAGAGTAAGGCCAAGTAAACGCCACGATGTTGCTCGCCATTGATACCGCCACCCGAACCATCAGCCTCGCGCTCCACGACGGCCGGCGCCTCCACGCCGAACTGACCTGGCCGACGACCGACCACCACACGGTCGAGCTTGCGCCGGCGATCCTGCGCACCCTGGCGAGCGCCGGGCTGCGCATCGCCGACCTGGTGGGCGTCGCGGTCGCGCAGGGACCGGGCAGCTTCATGGGGCTGCGCATCGGGCTGAGCGCGGCGAAAGGGCTGGCGATAAGCCGCCGCCTGCCGCTGCTGGCCGTGCCCACGCTCGATATCGTCGCTGCGGCGCAGCCGCGCATGCGTGGCCGGCTCGTCGCCGTGCTGCAAGCCGGCCGCCGCCGGATTTGCGCCCAGGTTTATACCTGGCGGCGCGAGCAGTGGCGCGCCAAGGGCGAATTGTGGCAGGGCGCTTGGCCTGCCTTCGCCGAACAATGGACGGGCGAAGCGGCCATCTGCGGCGAGATCGACTCGGCAGGTTATGAGGCACTGCGCCAATATGCAACAAGGATTAAAATACTACCAGGTGCAGCGTCGCTGCGGCGCGCCGGCTATCTGGCCGAGGTCGCCTGGGTGCGCCTCCGCGAAGGCCAGACCGATGATCCGTTTACCGTAACGCCGATTTATATTCGTTGAGCAAAAAGCCAGTCGCTCAGGGACAAAACCCGTGATATCCAGACGAACCCAACCGTTTATCCTGCGCACTATGACCATCTCTGACCTGGAACAGGTCAGCCAGATCGACCAGGCATCGTTTGCGCTGCCGTGGTCTAAAACTACCTATGTATACGAAATCCTGGAAAACGAGAGCGCGCACATGGCCGTGCTCAGCACCGCCGGCACACAAGCGCCGGCTCCCGCGCCATTAGAAGCGTCCGAAGCGCCGCCGACGCCCTTCGGTAATCTGCAAAAAATCCTGCGCCGGTTCGGGATTTTAAACGCCCCGATCCTGTCTGAACTGGAAGAAACCGTCGTGGGCATAGGCGGCTTCTGGTGTGCGGTCGGCGAGGCGCACATCAGCACCATCGCCGTACACCCGGATTGGCGCGGGCGCGGCCTGGGCGAGGCGCTGCTGGCCGGGATGCTCAAGCGTGGGATCGCGTTGGGCGCAAGCGAGTCGGTGCTGGAGGTGCGCGTCAGCAACGCGGTCGCCATCAACCTGTACCGCAAGTACGAATACGAGATTCTGACCCGGCGCTTGCGCTACTACCGCGACAACGACGAAGATGCCTGGCTGATGCAGGTCAACATCACCGACGGTTACCGCGAACGGCTCAACCGGCGCATCCAGGCGTTATATGCCCGCGTGCCGGTCGTGGATCAGTTAAACACCACCGAACGGGTTTGAAACCTGCCCGCCCGGCGCGTTATACTTGCGCCATCTCGCCAGACCGGGCAACCCACGTATCGTACCTATCAGGAAGGAGACCTTTATGACCACCGTCGAAGAACGCCAGGCCGCACTCGACGCCATCGCCGGCGAAATCCGGGCCTGCACCCTATGTCCGCTCCACGAGGGGCGCACCAACGCAGTCCCCGGCAGCGGGCCGGTCAATGCCGAGGTCATGTTCATCGGCGAAGGGCCGGGCGCCACCGAAGACGAGCAAGGGCTGCCGTTTGTAGGCGCTTCGGGCCGGCTGCTCGACGAGCTCTTGAATATGATTGGGATGAAGCGCGACCAGGTATTCATCGCCAACGTGGTCAAGTGCCGCCCGCCGGGCAACCGCGACCCGCGCACCAGCGAACTAACCACCTGCGCCCCCTACCTCGACCGGCAGATCGAACTGATCGACCCAAAGATGATTATTACCCTGGGGCGCTATTCGATGGCGCGCTGGTTCCCGGAGGGCAAAATCACCCAGATTCACGGGCAGGCCAAGAAAATCGAAGGGCGTTTGATTATGCCGGTGTATCACCCTGCCGCCGCGCTCCGCAACCCAAGCTGGCGCCCGCAGCTCGAAGCGGACTTCAAACAAATCCCTGCGCTCATCCGGCAAATAGGCACGATAAAAGACGAGGAGCCGCCCGAAGAAGCCACGCAGCTCAGCCTGTTTTGAGCGCGGGCGGGCGGCTCTGAGTTAGGGAACGAGCGCGGCCACGCCGCACCCGCTCCCCGGCCAGGTAGTGGCGACTCTTTGACTGACAACCTCACCCCCCGGCCTCCTCTCCATGTGATGGAGAGGAGGAGAAGACCGCGATTCGACGCTTCCGGTTCCCCTTCTCCACAGGGTGATACCGTTGGCGAAACCGGAAAAGAGCGCCGAACCGGGCGGTAGGGGCGGGTCTGAGACCCGCCCAGGGCCGGT
>JAFGMM010000224.1 GCA_016927535.1 Anaerolineae bacterium | reverse complement strand
TCTGTCGTAATTGTGAGGTCGTTTTCCATGCCTCAAGCATGACACGATATTCGCCTTTTGCCCATTTCATTACGCGAATGATGAGCTCGTCAGTGCTAAATACCTTATTCAACAGCTTGCGACGCTTGTCGGGGCTACCCATCAACGACGAAAGCAACTTGACCAGTTTGTCGAGGATCGCAGAGTCGAGTGCGACCATCTCAATCGCGTAACCCAGATCATTCAACAGCGCCTCAATGCGCGCCCTCACGTCCACGCCGACCTTCTTGCGTACGGTCAGCAGCAGCTTACAGAGCGCCGGCTTGCCTGGCTTGACATCGCCGTACTCGTCCAATTTACGGACTAAGTTGGTTACGAAAGTGTCTGTCGGGCCGCCGTATTCGATCTCATCCAAAATAGGAAGCTCAGTACCAAACACTTTCAACAACAGCGCGCGGCGCTCGCCGGGAACATCCATGAGCGGCGAAAGCAACTTGACAAGTTCTTTGATGAGTTCGGGCGACAGACCCATCACACTCCCCCCAAGCGCAAGCGACAGACATATTATGCTACATTGTAACTCTTCTACTCCCACCGTACAACCTCCGTCAAGTTGACGGCGCGCACAATGGCACGTACAATCACAATGACCCATTAACTCAAACCGCTTTCAAACCGGTAGGTTTTTTGTAAGAAATACACTATACCAGTAAGGACAAAAGTGAAATGGCAGCGTTTACCCGCGAACAAATCATCGAGATGATCGAAGCATCTCACCCGCTTACCCTGCTCAAGACCGACCTGAGCGGGATCGACCTCAATAACCTGATCCTGGTCCAGGCCAACCTGGAGGGCGCGAATCTGGAGGGCGCGAACCTCAGCGGCGCGCGGCTCAACTTCGCCAACCTCACCGGTGCCAACCTCGGCCACGCCAACCTCAGCTATGCGCAGCTCAACACCGCCAACCTGCAAACCGCCGACCTGCGCAGCGCCGACATGGGCAGCGCCCAGCTTCACAGCGCCAACCTCAGCAACGCCAATCTGGAAGACGCCAAGCTGGTCAATGCCAACCTCTGCCACGCCACGCTGCGCCAGGCCAATCTCGACGGCGCCGACCTCCGGGACGCAAACATCAGCCATGCCAAGCTCAGCCATGCCAGCCTGGTGAAGACTAACCTCAGCGGCGCGATGCTGTTCTTCGCCACGCTGCACGACGCCGTTTTCACCGAGGCCAACCTGAGCTACGCCAAGCTCGAACACGCCAATCTCGCGGAGGCGGTTCTGCGCAGCGCCGACATGGGCAGCGCCAACCTGGACGGCGCCAACCTGGACCGCGCGCAGTTGATCGGCGCGAAGCTGGTCGATGCGCTGCTGCGCGGCGTCTCGGCGCGTGAGGCCGACTTCAGCAGCGCCGACCTGAGCGGCGCCGACTTCGAGAACGTCTACGGGCCGATCAAAATGGAAGGCGCGAATCTGCGCGGCGCAAAGATGGACGGCGTGAAGCACTTCGAGCCGGTGCCCGGTATGACTCTGCCGGATGGGAGCAAGTTCGGTCGCTTCGGCAGGATTTGAGGGTTACAGAGAGCAGAATTTTTACCACAGAGGCGCAGAGCGCACAGAGTTTTTCGCAAATTCTTTCTCTGTGTCCTCGGCGTCTCTGTGGTTATTTTCATAGGATATGCTGGTATAATCTCCAAAAAATATCGGTAACGTCTTTTAGGCGTTTGACATGATTGGAGCAAACAAGCATGAACAGTGTTGAAACGCTGTTGGATGTTGAGGCGATCCGGGCCGATTTCCCGATCCTGGACCAGGCGATCAAGCCGGGGGTGCCGCTGGTCTACCTGGATAACGCGGCGTCATCGCAGAAGCCGCTGGCGGTGATCGAGGCCATGAACGATTACTATCGCCGGTATCACGCCAACGTTCACCGGGGCATCCATGCGCTGAGCGAGAAAGCGACGGCAGCTTACGAGGAGGCGCGCGCAAAGGTCGCCGCGTTCATCAACGCCGGGTCGCGCCGCGAGATTGTCTTTGTGCGCAACGCTACCGAAGCGGTCAACCTGGTGATGTATTCGTGGGGGCGGGTGAACATCGGTGCGGGCGACGTGATCGTGCTGACGCAGATGGAGCACCACGCGAACATTGTACCGTGGCAGCTTTTGGCGCAAGAGAAAGGCGCGGAGCTTCGTTTCATCCCGGTCACCGAGGATGGCTTCCTGGACTTGAGCGACCTGGATTGGCTGCTCAGCGGGCCGGTGAAGTTGGTCGGTGTGGTGCACATGTCGAACGTGGTCGGGACGATTAACCCGGTGGCGGAGATTGCGGCGCGTGCGCACGCGGCGGGCGCGCGGGTGCTGGTCGATGCGGCGCAGAGCGTGCCGCATATGCAAGTGGATGTGCAGGCGCTCGACGCGGACTTCCTGGTTTTTTCCGGGCATAAGATGTGCGGCCCCACCGGCAGCGGCGCGCTGTACGGTCGGCGTGCCTTGTTGGAGACGATGCCGCCGTTTATGGGCGGCGGCGAGATGATTAAGCGCGTGACGCTGGAGGGCGCCGAGTGGAACGACGTGCCGGGCAAGTTCGAGGCGGGCACGCCGGCCATCGCCGAGGCGATTGGGCTGGGCGCGGCGGTCGATTACCTGGCGGGGATCGGCATGGATAAAATCCACGCGCACGAGCGGGCGATTACGGCGTATGCGTTGGAGCGGCTGGACGAGGTTCCGGGCGTGCGCGTGTACGGCCCGGCGGATGTGTCGAAGCGGGGCGGCGTGACGGCCTTCACGATGGAGGATATGCACCCGCACGATATCGCGCAGTTGGTCAACGAGATGGGCGTGGCGGTGCGCGCCGGTCATCACTGTGCCATGCCGCTGCACCAGCGCTATAATCTGCCGGCGACGACCCGCGCGAGCTTTTACCTGTATAACACCTTTGAAGAAGTAGACCGGCTGGTCGAGGCGCTGTATGCGGCCAAGTCGGTGTTTGCGTTGTAGCGGTGTAGCGGTGTAGCGGTTGGCAATTAGCGGTTGGCGGTTAGCTAAAAGCTAATAGCTAAAAGCTAATAGCTATTAGCTCTTACGAAAGGGATTGATGACTATGGATATGTACCGCGATATGATCCTGGATCACTACCGGAACCCGCGCAACTGGGGGTTGGTGGAGAATCCCGATATCGACCACGCGGAAGACAACCCGACCTGCGGCGACCATCTGCACCTGACGGTTAAACTTGACGACCAGGGCCGGGTGGCGGCGGTCGGCTGGGAGGGCGAAGGCTGTGCGATCAGCCAGGCGTCGGCGTCGCTGCTCGGCGAGGAGATCATGGGCAAGACGCTTGAGGAACTGAAGCACTTCAGCAAAGAGGATATTCTCGACCTGCTGGGGATTTCGATTGGGCCGGTGCGGCTCAAGTGTGCGCTGCTCTCGCTGAAAGTGCTGAAGGCGGGAGCGTATGGCATCACGGCGTGGCCGGGCGAAGAAGACGATTACGAGTGACAGGTAATCGGATAGGGGCAAAGGAATATGGCCGAGTATGTCACGGTTGCGACGGTGGACGAGGTGCCGCCGGGCGAATTCCTGGCGTTCGAGATTGATTATGTGTTTATGGTGTTGTTCAATGTGGCCGGCGAGTTTTATGTGTTGAAAGACGAGTGCAGCCACGCGCAGGTCACCCTTTCCGACGGCGAGTTCGCGGACGGTGTGGTCGAGTGCCCCAAGCACGGTGCGCGCTTCGATGTGCGGACCGGCGAGCCGCTCACCCCGCCGGCGACGAAGCCGGTGCGCCGGTACCCGGTGCGCGTGGTAGGCGACGAAATCCAAGTCGAGGTGGATTGGTAAAGAGACGGTTATAAAAGGTTATGGAATTGAAAGAATGGGCGCCCGGCTGAGCTAAAGCCGGGCTTTGCTGTTGTGGCAAGGGGGTGTTCGCTTATATAATCGCCGGTTAGGGCGTTAAGTAAAGTGATATGAAAAGGGACCGGGGTTGAAGCGATTTTACCTGGATACGGCGCTTTCCGGCGCGCACCTGGACGCGGTGCGCCAGCGCATCGAGCGGCTGGGCGTCGCCGAGCGCTACGCGGCGGTCGCGCGCGATGGTATTGTGGTGGTGTTGGCGGCCGGCGGCGAGTTGTTTTTTGAATTGAGCGAGGCGGAGCGCGCGCGGCGTATTCTGCTGCGCGGCGCGCCCGAAGTGTTTGGCGATGCGGCGGTTGCTTTTGTGGAGAGCAACGGGCCGGCCCGTGACACATCGTGGGCGCAGGCCCAAGGGCCGACCGGCCCGCTGGATATGGCGCGGGCGGCGGTCTACGTGGAGGACGACGCCGCGTCGGCGCAGGCCGTGACGGAAATCCTCGCGCGGTTGGGTATGGAGTGTGTGACCGTGGCCGAGGGCGGCCGGCAGGCGTTGATGGTGATCGAAGACCACGAGCCGGACCTGATCCTGGTGGGGTTGCAGACGATGCCGGACGGCATGCACGGCTGGGAACTGGTGAAGCTCATCCGGGAGAACGAGTTGATACGCCGCATCCCGATTATCATTGTTGCCGGCGCGGTTTCCGAGCAGGACCGGGTATTTGCGCACGTGGTGGCGGGCGCCAGGGATTACCTGCCGAAGCCGGTTGACCCGGTGCGGCTGCGCCGGAGTGTGCGGGATGTGTTGGCGCGGTACAAGTGACATTCACACGCGCTGCATCTCGCCCCAGTTCGGCCCGGCGTTGGCATCGACCACCAGCGGCGCATCGAGTTTGTAAGCCGCTTCCATAACCGTTTTCACCAGCGCCGCCGTCGCCTCCAGTTCGCCCGTGGGCACCTCCAAGACAAGCTCGTCGTGCACCTGCAAGATCATGCGACCGCCCAGGCCGCGCTCGCGCAGCGCCCTGTCCAGGTCGATCATCGCAATCTTGATGATATCGGCGGCGGTGCCCTGGATGGGCATGTTGATGGCTTCGCGCTCGGCGCGCTGTCGTACTTGCTGGTGCGCCGATTGCGATTGCAGGGTGGGGAAGTAGCGCCGCCGGCCCAGCAGGGTTTCGACGTAGCCCAGTTTGGCGGCTTTGTCTTTGGTTCCTTCCAGGTATTGGCGCACGTTAGGGAAACTGTCGAAGTATTTCTTGATGAATTTTTCCGACTCGGCGAAGGTGAGTTCGGTTTCGCGCGCCAACCGGTACGCGCCCATGCCGTACAACAAACCGAAGTTTACGCGCTTGGCAAAGCTGCGCTGCTGCTTGGTGACGGTTTCGATAGGAACGTTAAAGACCGTGGCGGCGGTTGCGGCGTGGATGTCCTGGCCCTCGCGGAAGGCTTTCAGCAGGCCGGGGTCCTGGCAGGCGTGGGCCAGTACGCGCAGTTCGACCTGCGAGTAATCGCAGGCGAGCAGGACGCAGCCCTCCGGCGCGATGAACGCCCGGCGCACGCGCGCGCCGGTCGGTGTGCGGATGGGGATGTTTTGCAAGTTTGGGTCGCTGGAACTGATGCGTCCGGTGACCGTGCCGGTCTGGTTAAACGAGGTGTGGAGGCGACCCGTCTTAGGGTTTACAAGCTGGGGCAGCGCCTCGACGTAGGTGCTCTGGAGCTTGGTCAGTTCGCGGTAGTCCAGGATCAAGTCGATGATTTCGGGGCGCGTGCCGTCGACCAGGATCGACTCCAGCACACCGGCGGCGGTGGAGATCGCGCCGCCGGAGGTTTTCTTTAGCCCTTCGCGCGGCAGGCCCATTTTGTCGAACAGTGCCTCGCTGAGCTGCTGCGTCGAACTGATGTTGAATTCATAGCCCACCCGCGCGTAGATATCCTGCTCCAGCGCCGCGATTTGCGCGCTTAGCTCCTTGCTCATCTCGTGCAAGAACGCCGCGTCGAGCATGACGCCGTGCATTTCCATCTCGGCCAGCACCGGCACCAGCGGCATTTCGATGTCTTTGAACAGCTTCCACATGTGCCCGTCGGGGTCGTCGGCGCTTTTGAGGGTGGGCTTGCCCGCCTCGCGCGGGTTGTCGGTCAGGTCGGCGACGAGGCGGTGCGTCATGTCCACGTCGGCAGCGGCGTAGGGCGCGGCGCCTTTCACCGGCACCTGCGCCATCGTGATCTGGTTCTTGCCGCTGCCGATCAGGTGCTCGATATCGGTCATGTTGGCGTCGAGGCGCTGCCACGCCTGGCGCTTGAGGCCCAGCCGGTCGCCGGGGTTGACCACCCACGCCGCTACCATCGTATCGAAAGCGATGGGCGATATCGCCAGGCCGGCGCGCTTGAGCACCACGTAGTCGTACTTGATGTTGTGCCCGTACTTGGGGATATCGGGATCGGTGAGGGCAGGGCGCAGCGCTTCGATGACCTGCGCGGTGGGGAGCTGCGGCTCGCCGGTGAGGTGGCCCACCGGGATATAGAAGCCCTCGCCGGCCGCGCCGGTGACGGCGACGCCCACCAGGTCAACCGCCATTTGGTCGGTGCCGGTGGTCTCGGTGTCCACGGTGATCGCGCCGGCCTGCGCCAGCCGCGCCGCCAGCGCTGCGAGCTTTTCGGGGTCGTCCACGATGAAGGTCTTTGTGGGCGGCAGTGCATCGCCGGGCACGGCAGCTTCCGGTTTTTCGGAAGGGGGCGGCGGGATATCGTCGAACATCGAAAGCTGCTGCCCGACCGCCGGCGCCGGGGCGGGCGCCAAGCGCTCGGCAAAGGCGCGAAAGTTGAGCGCGCGGAAAATCTCCAGCACCGGCGCGGGGTCGTAGTCCTCCGCGATGCACGCCGGGAGGTCGAGCGTAACGGGCGCATCGCGCCGGATGGTCGCCAGGTCCTTGCTAAGGAAGGCGTTGGCGCGGTCGTTGGTCAGGTACTTTTGCTTGGCGCCCTTGATCTCGTCCAGGTGTTCGTAGACGCTTTCGAGCGAGCCGTACGCTTTCAGCAGGTCGGTGCCGGTCTTTTCGCCGACGCCGTGCACGCCGGGGATGTTGTCGCTCTTGTCGCCCATCAGCCCTTTGAGGTCGGGAAGCTGGCGCGGCTCAAGCCCGTACTCGGCGCGGAAGCGCGCTGCATCGTACACCTGGACCTCGCCGGCGCGTTTGCCCGGAAGCTGCACGTTGGTTTGTTCGGTGAGCAACTGTAACAAATCGCGGTCGCCGGTGATGATGTGGACTGCCACGCCTTGCGCTTCGGCCTGCGCCGCCGCCGTGCCGATTACGTCGTCGGCCTCCCAGCCTTCGACCATGAGCAGCGGGATGTTGAGCGCGCGGATGATCTCCTGAATGCGCGCGATCTGCGGGCGCAGGTCGTCGGGCATCTTCTCGCGCGTGCCTTTGTACTCGGCGTAAGCTTGGTCGCGCCCGCTCAGGCCGGCGTCGAAGGCGACCGCGAAGTACGCCGGCTTCATGTCGAGCAGAATGTCAAGCAGCACGCGCGTGAAGCCGTAGATGGCGTTGGTGATTTCGCCGCCGGCGCTGAAGCTTTCGGCGGGCAGGGCGAAGTATACGCGATAGGCCAGCGCGTGGCCGTCAATGAGCACAAGAGTCTTGTCAGGTTCGGGCATAGCAGTGTCCGATCTCCGATAACGAATAACAAAGCAGCATTAGAAGTGCAGCAGTTTGATTATACCATCACGCCTCGGCGCTCAGTACTGCGTGCGCTTTCGCCAGCCACTCGATAATGGCGATGTGCTGCGGGCACAGGTCCTCGCACTCACCGCACTGCAAACACATGTCGCCGCGCTCCTCGGCTTTTATCATGTTGTTGTAGAACCAGCGTGCAGGCCCGAAGCTGTCGTACATGATCGCCTGGTTGTAAGTCTCGAAGATGCGCGGGATACTGACCCCGTTGGGGCAAGGCTGGCAGTACTCGCACTTGGTGCAGGGAATGGGCGCGAGCGCTTCGTAGGCTTCGCGCACCTGCGCGATCAGTGCGTGATCCTCGGCGGTGAGCGAGTGAAGCGCCGAGTGAGCGGCGCTCTCGACGTTTTCTTCGACCTGCGGCATGGCGCTCATGCCGCTGAGCACGAGCGAAATCTCCGGCTGGTCCCACAGCCATTGCAGCGCCCAATCGACGTGCGAGCGCCGGCGCGCCGCGCCGGCCCACAGCTTAGCGACCGGCTCCGGCGGTTTGCTCGCCAGCCGCCCGCCGAGAAGCGGCTCCATGATGACCACGGCAAGGCCCTTGCCGGCGGCGTACTTCAAGCCTTCGACGCCGGCTTGATTTTCCACGTCCATGAAGTTGTACTGAATCTGGCAGAAGGTCCAGTTGTCGTAAGCGTCTATGATCGCTTTGAAGACGTCGACGTCGTCGTGGAACGAGAAGCCCAGGCGACCGATGCGGCCGGCGGCCATTGCTTTCTCGGCCCAGTCGAGCACGCCGTGGTTGCTCAGGTTGTGCCAGCGCTCGCGGTTCAGGCCATGCAGCAGGTAGAAATCGATGTGGGTTTGCAGGCGTTCAAGCTGTTCGTCGAGGCAGCGGTCGAAGTCGTCGGGCGACTTGATGAGCCAGGCCGGCATCTTGGTCGCCAGTTTGACCCGCTCGCGGTAGCCATCTTGCAGCACCCGGCCCACAAACGGCTCGCTTGCGCCGCCGTGGTAGGGATAGGCGGTGTCGATGTAGTTGACGCCGTGGTCGATGGCGTAGCGGATCATGCGCGTAGCTTCCGCCTCGTCGATGTGCGAGTGGTCATCGCCGACGACCGGTAGGCGCATCGCGCCGAAGCCGAGCGCGGAAGGCTTCCAATCCAGTTTACCGAACGTCCGGTATTGCATCATTTTTCTATCGCCTCATCTATGATTATGAGGGAAGATTTTAACCGCGAATAGCGCGAATAACACGAATGGTGTGTTGGTCAGCGACCTAATTGACTCCCCCTCACCCCCAACCCCTCTCCCACAAGGGGCGAGGGGAGCCATAATCGGTGCGCGGCGGCTCCGGTTCCCCCTCGCCCCGGCGTGGGAGAGGGGGTGAGGGGGTGAGGGGAAGAAAGCGCTAAGTCAATTACGTTGTTGACC
>JAFGMM010000223.1 GCA_016927535.1 Anaerolineae bacterium | reverse complement strand
GAGTTATTGAACCTGTCGCCAGAGGTCTATCGCACCCTGGTTTCTGAAATTCCGAAATCTATGGTTTCATTACGCGAATGATGAGCTTGTCATATAAACAGTGTGTGTTTTATCGGCGCCTGCTGCCGTGGCATTTTTTAAATTTCAACCCACTCCCGCACGGACAGGGATCGTTCCGCTTCGCTTGCGCAAACTGCCTCTCCAGCGCGGCTTCTTCCTGCGCAAGAACGAACATCACGTTTGCCGGGGCGCGGCGGTGACGCAATTCATCCGTCATGATGCGCATGGGCCGGTCGATGTGAGTGAAGAACGCCTTGTAGCCGGCGCACAGGTAATTAAGCCCCGGCTCGCCGTCCGGCGTGGTCAGGGTGCGGTTCTTGGGGCAGCCGCCGTTGCACACAAAGCGCACTTCGCATTCACGGCAAAAGCGCGGCAGCGTGTCGCGCTTATCCTGCCCGAAGCGCCGCTGCCTCTCCGATGCAACCATCTCGACGATAGGCGTCTCGGTCATGTTGCCCAGTTTATACCTCGGCTCGACGAAATGGTCACAAGCGAACAGATCGCCGTTGTGCTCCATCGCCAGCGCAGTCCCGCACGTCTCCTCGAAGACGCACAGCCCGGAGCGCCCGCTGCTCCACGCACCCAGCGCCACGTCGAAAATCTGGACGAAGACCCGGCCCACATCACGCCGCACCCACTCGTCGAAAATGGCGATGAGAAACTGTCCGTACTGCTCACCGGTGACCGAGCGGTCGGTGACGGCGGCGCCCTCCTGGTAACCGGTGTCGTTGGCGCGCTCGACAATCGGGATGAACTGGATGAACTGCGCACCTAATTCATCCCGGAAAAAACGATACACATCCAACGGGTAGGGCGCGTTGGCAGCGTGCACTGTACACAGGATATTGAACTCAGCCTTGTGCTGCTTGAGAAACTCTAGCCCGCGCATCACGCGCGCGTGTGTGGGATTCCCGCCCTTGTCGCGCCGGTAAAAGTCGTGCAGGTGCGCCGGCCCGTCGATGCTGATACCGATAAGAAAATCATTATCGTGAAAAAACTGCGCCCATTCGCCGTCGATTGTGGTGCCGTTGGTCTGCAAAGCATTGAGGACGCGCATACCGGGCTTCTTGTACTTCTGTTGCAGTTCCACCGCGCGCTTGAAGAAGTCCAGGCCCATCAGGGTCGGCTCGCCGCCCTGCCACGCAAACGTGACTTCGGGCACCGGCTGCGCCTCAATGTACTGCCTGGTATACGCTTCAAGGAGTTCGTCCGGCATGCGGAAGCGGCTTTCCGGGTACATCCGCTCCTTGGCGAGGAAGTAGCAGTACCGGCAGTTGAGATTACAGATCGCGCCGCGCGGTTTGAGCATGATGTGAAACGCCGGCGGCGGCGCAGTTACCGTATCGGGCTGCATGGACAGATCACCTTTTTAGGAGAATTGTAACAAGTATCGCGCCGGCCCCAATGCCTAAGACTTAAAAAGGACGGGTCGCCCCGCCCGGTCGTCTATTTCGCGTGGTCGCCGGCGACGCGCGGCAGCTTCAACCCCAGGCTCTCCGCGACGGCGGTAACCTGCGCCAGGAACGCCGCCAACCCGTCGTAGCCGTCCGCGCCGCCGGTCTGGAACACGCGCAGTTCGTCCACTTCGGGCAGGTGCGACGCAATTTCCGGGAGCTGCCCGATCAGGCGCGTAACGGCGTCGCGCTCGTTCGCCATATTGCGAATCTCCTGCCGCTGCCGCTCGATTTCAGCCTCGCGCTCCAGCAGCGCGATCTTGGCGCGATTCGTCGCCTCTTCCATTTCCAACTGCATCGCGTGATTTTGCCATTCCCGGTCGAGGCGGGCCTTCTGTGCGGCGGTCTCCAGTTGGTCCATCTGCGCCTGCACCAGGATATCAAAATCGGACTGAATCGCCTGGAGTACGGTCTTCCGCGCAAAGGCCTCTTGCTGCGCCCGCAGTTGTTCCACTTCCAGCCGTTCTTCCTCCGATAGTTCAGCTAACGCCCGGTCCACTTCCAGCGCTTTCTTGCGCGAGCTGGCTTCTGCTGCCAGACGTGCTTGCTCGATCTCACTGGTCTGTTCGGCCTGCGCCTGCTGCGCGGCTAGGCGCTGCTGCGACTCGCGCTGGGCCAGGATCGTTCGTTCTTCGAGCGCAATCTTTTCCTGTTTGCTTTCCTGCTCGTGCCGGTAGCGCGCCGCCTCCTGTTCCATACGCCACTGCACAGCCTCGGTCTGCTTGGTTTGCTTGATGCGCTCGATTTCGACCATCGTCTCGGCTTCGCTGGTCTCGGCAGTCTGGCGCGTATCGAGCTCCTTCTGGCGGATGGCGTCCTGCGTCTCCAGGTAGCTCATACGCGCAGTTTTTTCTTTCTCGTAGCGAAACGGCGCTTGCAGGTTCTCCCACAGCGCGCGCGAACTCACCAGCGCCTCTTTGATCTGCACCGTGACGATCTTAATGCCCAGCCCTTCGTCTCCCTCGCCTTTGCCCTGCGTGCGCCCTTCGGCGACGACCTTGAGCCGTGTCGTCAGTTCTTCGATAATCGGCTCTTTGTCGGTCAGCACCTCCTCAACGCTCATCGTGGCGATCTTGTCTTTGATTGCGGCCTCGGCTTGCTCGCGGAGCTGCGCATTGACGATAGCAAGCGGGTCACGGCTGTCAGAGAAGTCCAGCTTACGGTAAGCCACTGAGAAATCATGAATCTGCCACTGCACATAAGCGAGCACGTTAATTCCTTGCTTCTCCTTGCTGATGCAGTTGGCGATGACCCCAATAGTTTGCATGGCAGCAGGCACCACGAGGTAAGCGTCGGTGTACGGATTGTAGCGGAAGGAGAGGCCTAATCCGAGCGTGATAGGCTTGTCATGACCGCTGCGCGTATGCACCACATAGACGTTCGGCGGCACCACTACCCGCTGCCAAAACAAAAAGCCGGTCTCGCGCACTCTGATCGGCTCCTTCTCCATCTGCAATTCTTCAGATGTCTTGAAGTACCCGCCGCCCGACGGCGCAGGAGCGCCCGGTGGTTTTGCCGACTTCTGCACCGCCGGCGCCATGAACTTTGCTGCGGCGGCCTCCTCCATGTCCCCGGAGTCGGCTTCCTGTTGTTGGATAGCAATATTTTGCTCGCGGAATACTTCGGCGGCGCCTCGACGTTTACTGCTCATGATTACATCTCCTGCTTTGTCTTACCAAATGCTTTCGACCATTTTATGATAAGACATCAAAAAAGGGTAGCGCTACAGAATACCGTGGTGATGGTTTCTTGCGCGGATTTGTACCCATATACAGGGTTGGCAGATGCACACACCGCCATATGTAG
>JAFGMM010000222.1 GCA_016927535.1 Anaerolineae bacterium | reverse complement strand
GATCCGGTAATCTCCGCGATCCGCTCGTGTCCCTGATCGATCAGGTGTTGTACCGCTAAACGTGTAGCGTGTTCCTGACTATACCCTACCCATGTCAGCTTCGAATCCAGCACATAGTCGCGCCGCACGATAGGAATGCCATGGCTCCTCGCCAGGAGTTCTTCATCAGATATCTGTAATTTGGGGGCATAAAGAATAATGCCATCAACGAGCCGCGCCGCCGCCTTATCTAGCGTGAGGGCAAAATTTGCCAGTGTGCATTCTGAATAGAGAGTGGAATAGCCGGCCTCATTGATGAACTGTCCCATTCTTGGCAATACGATGCCAAAATGCACATCCATCACAATGATTTCGATGATACTTGACTGGTGGGTCGTGAGCATTTGCGCGCCAAGATGGCGATGATATCCCATCTTTTTGATAACTCGCTGCACGCGGGCGCGCGTCTCAGGAGCAACCTCTGGGTGGCTATTTAGTACGCGTGATACGGTACCATACGATACCCCGGCTTCGCGGGCAACATCCTGGATCGTTGGTCGCTTGCCTTTCTTCGTGGACATAAATTCACTCCATCTTTATGATTTGCCGCATATCACGGTCGAAAGGCCCGTAATCAGTCACGAACACTATAGCAGTAATTTAGAAATTTGTCGATTACATCTCCCCAGGGTAATCGCATATTCAACAAAAACGCTTGCTGGGTGGGGAAATGTTGCCCCAATTGATCATGATGTGGGACATAAAGCCAACAAAATCGCTTGACATCCCCCTCCGGTGGGGTTCTAAAGTCAATATGCGATTGCCCTGACATCTCTCCCATTTTGCTTGACAGTGGGGAAAATCTCCTATAATATAAGCCGTGATCAGTCACGGAAATTCGAATAACTGGCCCAGCGAAAGAAAGCGGATGCGATGCGAGCCAACTATATCTCAGGCACATCACAAAACCAATCTTCCGCAGATCATGACGGCCGGGGCGCGGCCCAACTGACGGCCTTTGAATGCCTACAAAAACTAGAGTAAAGGAAGTCTCTTTGTGCGCACAATGTCCGGTATCGTCAAGTTTCTCAGGCGCAACATCGTCGCCTATATGTTCCTCACGCCGTGGCTCTTGGGTTTCTTCGTACTTACGTTTTACCCAATGATATACTCGTTGGGGCTCAGTTTTACGGATTATGACTTCACAAAGCCCGATTCGACGCAATGGATCGGGTTGGGTAATTATCTGAAAATGTTCGGGTCGGTGTTCGGGCAGTCCGAGTTCACCGCGTCCACGGGCGAGGTTATGCGCGTGGACCCGTACTACATAAAGTCGCTGACCGTGACGTTTGCCTATGTGTTCGTGTCCGTGCCGCTGAAGCTGATCGTCGCCCTCGCTATGGCGATGCTGATGAACCAGAAACTGCGGGGGGTGCAGTTCTACCGTGCCGTGTATTATATCCCCACGCTCCTCGGCGGATCGGTGGCTATCGCGGTGCTGTGGAGGAAGCTGTTCGAGAAAGACGGCTTGGTGAACGACCTACTGGGAGCCCTCGGCTTCACCGACCTCCCTGGCTGGATCACCAACCCCAAGTACGCGCTCTGGACGCTTATTCTGCTGACGGTGTGGCAGTTCGGCTCGTCGATGATTATCTTCCTCGCGGGGCTGAAGCAGATTCCACAGGAGTATTACGAGGCAGCAAGTGTGGACGGTGCGAACAAGGTACGGCAATTTTTTGCCATAACCATCCCCTTGCTCTCGCCGGTGATTCTGTTCAACCTGATCATGCAGATGATCTACGCGTTCCAGTCGTTCACCCAAGCCTATATTATCGGCGGCGGCAGTGGAGGCGTGCTCAACTCCACACTATTCTATACCCTCCACTTGTATATTCAGGGATGGACATACCACGAACTGGGGTACGCGTCAGCTATGGCGTGGGTGCTCCTGCTCATTATCGGGGCGCTCACGGCGATTGTCTTCAGATCCTCGAAACGGTGGGTGTCATATGGGGTCGGGGAATAACATGAAAACCAGTACGGTTGTGCGCCAGCACCTCGCGCGTCTCATCGGCGAGCGCCGCCAGCGGTTGGAAAATAACATGAAAACCAGTACGGTTATACGCCATACTTTGACACATCTGTTCATAATCATCCTGGGGGTGTTTATGATCTACCCCATCGTCTGGATGGTTGTCAGCTCGCTCAAGCCCAACAATATGATCTTCAGTGACCCAGGTCTCATACCGAAAGCCGTGACCATTGAAAACTACATCACCGGGTGGAAAGGCTACGCGGGTACGTCCTTCGGGACGTTCTTCACAAACGCGCTCATGATGTGCGCAGTGGCCATCGTCGGGAACCTGATATCCTGCTCAATGGCGGCGTACGCGTTCGCGCGGCTCAAATTCGTGGGCAGGGGCTTCTGGTTCACGGTGATGATGGGAACGCTTATGCTCCCGGGTCACGTCACGCTCGTGCCGCGCTATATCCTGTTCAATACCTTCGGGTGGTTGGGCTCGTACCTCCCGATACTCGTGCCGAAATTCCTCGCGACGGACGCGTTCTTCGTGTTTCTGCTCGTGCAGTTCATACGCAGTTTGCCGCTGGAGGTCGAGGAGGCGGCGATCATCGATGGGTGCGGGAAAGTCGGGGTATTCCTGCGTATCGTCATCCCGCTCGCGAGCCCCGCCCTGGTGACGACAGCGCTGTTCACGTTCCTGTGGACGTGGGACGACTTTTTCAACCACCTGCTGTACCTGACAAGGCCGGAAGTTTTCACGGTATCGAGGGCGTTGCGCACGTTCGTCGGCGACGCGGGTGCGGTAACCAACTGGGGCGGCGCGCTGGCGATGTCCACGCTCTCTATCGTTCCCGCCTTTATCCTGTTCTTCGCCCTGCAGAAATACTTCGTACAGGGCATCACGACCACAGGCATAAAGGGTTAGTGCAATAACAGGAGAAAATGCATATGGAATGATGATAGGCAACGTGTTTTGGATCGTCCGCTGAAACTATTACGAAGAAACAGGAGGAAACAAAGGTGAGAAAAATTCGCACACTCATGCTCACGGCACTGCTCGCGGTGATGCTCGTGGCGTACACCCTGCCAATCGGGGCACAGGACGAATCCGGCGGACTCCCCGCTTACACGGGCGATCCCGTCGAACTCCGCATGGGCTGGTGGGGCAACGACGACCGCGCCGAAAGAACCCTAAAGGTTATCGAGTTGTTCGAGGCTGCGTATCCCGATATCAAAGTGATCGGCGAACCCAATGGCGGCGCAGGCGACCACTTTCAGATTCTCGACACCCAGCTAGCGGCCAACGACGCCCCCGACATTATCCAGTTCGGCGGCAACTGGCCCGACTACACGCAGTACCTTGAACCGCTCAATGACTATCTCGGCAAACAGCTCATGATCGACACCCCCGAACTGTTTGATCAGACGGCGTTTACCCCCGCGACGGACGCCGACGGCAATCTCTATTGCATAAGCCTCGGCACGAACACGCTCGTTCTCGCCTACAACAAGACGATGATCGAGGCGGCAGGAGTCGCACTCCCAGAAGACAACATGACCTGGGACGAGCTTCTCGACTACGGCAGGGAGCTTAAGGCAAAGCTTCCTGAGGGTGTCTGGCCCTTCGTGGACAACAGCACCAACCAAGCGAACTACCTCAGCTTTTTCTACACTCAACAGGGTACTGATCTCTGGACTTACGACGAAGGCGGCAAATCCTACGCGACGGTTGAGTCCGCCGAGAAATGGCTTCAGTTGTGGGCGGATATGCGCGCCGAAGGGCTGATCCCCGACGCGGACACCACCTATACCTACACCGAAGACGGGCCGGATAGCTCGGCGCTCGTGGCGGGCAAGGCGGCCATCGGTTTGATCTGGAGCAACCAGGGGGCAGCCTATCAGGCGGCCATGACCGACGAGCTCGGCATGACGACGCTCCCCAAGGGCGGCGAAAAGGCGTATGTCATCCAGATGAGCCAGTACTTGGGCATGAACAAGGCCAGCGAGAACAAGGAAGCGGCGGCGCTGTTCATCAACTTCTTCGTTACCAGCCCCGAGGCGGGCGCGATCCTCGAAACCAATAGAGGCGTGCCTTCCTCGCCGGTTGTGCGTGAGGCAATCGCCGGCCAGGCCACCGCGACCGACGCGGCGGTTTACAGGATCTACAACGCGATAGTCGATCGCATGATCCCGCAGGGTCCGAATCTCCCGAACGACCAGGAGTTCGTGAACGAGCTTGAACTGATCGGTCAACAGGTAGCGTATGGAGAGTCCACAGTTGAACAGGCCGCTGAGGACTTGCAGGCATTGATCGAGCGTCTAGCGGTCAAGTAACTTCCGGCAAAAATGGCGGATACCAAAGGCGCGGGATCGTATGATCCTGCGCCTTTTTCATTTCTGGACAAGGATGGCTTCAACCTCATTTGTCCAATTGTTAAGGTTCGTTGAGCCGCCCGGCCTTTGCCGGGCCGTTCGCGGTTTATCTAAACTCGATCTTGTCAATAGCCGATCCCTTTGTATCTGCCCCCAGATCGCAAACTGGTCGAGATTGTCATATCCACACAACATCTTTTTGGGTCCACTACAAATCGCCTCTAACTCTTGACACTCCCTCGAAAACTATTGTAATATGTTGATGCGCCCTGGCACAAAAGTGTATGCACAAACGTGAATCAAAAAACAGATCTCTTGGTCGAAGTGGCCCGCGCCTACTACGAAAGAGGTTATACCCAGCAGGATATTGCTCAAAGCTTGGGATTATCGCGTTCTCAGGTGTCGCGCTACCTCTCTGAAGCGCGTGATCTGCACATTGTCCAGATTCGCGTTATCGACCCGAACCAGCGCGCCAATGACACAGAGCTCGCTTTGAGGGATGTTTTCCCATCACTCAAAGATGCCGTCGTCATTCCTCTTTTTGCCAACCAATCAGATGTCCTTCTTAAAACAATTGGTCGTGCCTGCGCCGAATATCTGTATGAACATCTTGTTCCCGGCCAAAGACTTTGTATTGGTTCCGGGCGCACGCTGCGCGAAACCATCAATTGGATGAAGAATTGGCCAAAGAATCGACACGTCGAGAATGTGGCTGTGATTCAGGCAATGGGCAGCGTGGGACACGAAGCGCTGGATATCGACTACAACGAACTGGCCCACGCCGCCGCCGATGCGATGGGTGGGCGTGCCTATTACCTGAACGCCCCGGCAGTGCTCGGTTCGGGGACGGCAGCCGCGCTCGCCGGGGCTAACCCAAGCATCGATCAATCTTTGAGCATGGTCCGCGACGCCGATGTGTATGTCGTCGGAGTAGGATCGCCGGCCACCGATAGCCTTTACGTGCGTACCGGCCTCGTGACAGCCGCAGAGCTTGACGCCGTGGCGCGGCGCGGCGCAGTTGGTGATATTTGTGGCCGTTTCTATAACATCCGTGGCGAAGTATGCCCTAGCAATTTTGAAGACCGTGTTGTGGGCGTCAGACTGGAGGATTTGCGCCAGGCTCCTTTGAGCATTGGCGTGGCGGGCGGCCCTGACAAAGTAGCTCCATTGCTCGGCGCGCTGCGCGGTGGTTTTATCAATATGATCGTGACCGACGAAAACACCGCGCGCCAGATTCTTGAACTGGCGCATGGCGACGATTAAAAACGTTCTTCGAAGCCCTGTTTGCACAGTTGGATTTGCATTCTTTGTCACTTGAAGGAGGTGCATCCGCGCAAGATGTACGTTCGAGCCATGATAGGTGTTCGCAACAAAGGCACGGTCCACGGACGAGGGAATCTGACCGTGCCATCGCATCGACCAAAAGTTACCTTGAGGAGAAGCGCGTACAATGAAAAAGCTAACCCTTAGCCTGTTTTGCATTTTGCTCATAGTTGGCTTGTCCGTTCCTGTGTTCGCTCAGGAAGAGGCGATGGGCACAGCCGAGGACCTGCTGCCGGCCGAAGAGGAAATCACGGCGGCGCAGGCGGCGCTGGGCGACTCGGTGGTGGGCATCATCTCGTGCACGATGGGCAACGAGTGGCACGCCGCCGCAGCCCAGGCCGCCGCCGACCGCCTGGCCGAGATGGGGCTGGCAGCCGAGATCTTCGACTCGCAGGCCGACACCGAGGTGCAGATATCCGGCATCGAGAGCTTCACCTCGCGCGGCGTGGGCGCGCTCATCATCTGCGTGCTCGACCCGCCGGCGGTTGAGAACGCGCTGCAAGAGGCCGCCGACGCCGGGATTGCCATCGTGCAGTACGCCGGGCGCGAGAGCGCGCAGGCATTCGGCGGCATCTCGATAGCGATTGAAGACGCCGATCTGGGCTGGGCGGCGGGCGAGTATGCGGGGCAGCTCATCACCGGCGAGCTGGGCGGCGAGGCCGAGGTCGTCATCCTCGACTATCCCGACCTGCCCAACGTGGTGCTGCGCGCCGACAACATCGAAGCTGCGCTGCTGGAGAACGCCCCCAACGCCACCATCGTCGGGCGTTTTCTCGGCGGCACGCCCGACAACGGCCTGACCAGCATGGAGAACGCCCTGCAAGCCTTCCCCGGCGTGAACGTGGTCGTCTCGATCAACGACGCCGGGGCATACGGCGCGCTCCAGGCGCTTGAGGCGGCCGGCAAAGCCCCTGGAGACGTGATCGTGGTCGGCATCGACGCCGAAGACCAGGCGCTCCAATACCTGGACGAAGGCTACTTCTTCCGTGGTACGGTCTCCACTGCGCCCGCGTCCAACGGCGCTCTGGCCGCCGACGCCGTGGTCAAGCTGCTGGCCGGCGCTGACGCCCCCGCCAACGTCCGCGTACCCATCGAGCTTATCACCGCCGAAACCTTGCCTGAGTAAGACAAATACTTCTGGGGCGCGGCGCTGGAAATTTATCCGGCCCGTGCCCCACCAACGATCCATGAGGAAACATGAACAAATCTCTGAGCCTTGACCGGCGCAAGATTGTTTACTTCATTAGCGATAACGGCTTCATCGTTATTTTCTTGCTCTGGTGTCTTTTCCTGACCATCAGGACGGAGGGACATTTTCTCAGCGGCGGGAATCTCTCTACCGTACTGCGCCAAGCTACCATTATCGGCATCGTCGCCATCGGCGAGAGCCTGATTGTGTTCCTGGGCAGCATGGATGTTTCGGTGGCCTCGAACCTTGGGCTGTGCGCCGTCGTCGTGGCCGCGTGTCTTGTGGACTACTCTCTGCCGCCGCTGGTTGCGGTTTTAATCGCGCTGGGGGTCGGCGCGTTGGTCGGGCTGGTCAACGGCTTGCTGTCCACCTTTGTAGGCATCAACCCGATCATTGCCACGCTGGGCATGATGATAATCCTGGACGGTCTGGGGCTTAACTACACCGGCGGTCGCACCATCAGCGGCCCGGAGATTGACCCGATAGAGTTTCTATACCTCGATAAGGTTGGGCCGGCGCCGGTGCCAGTGATTTTGCTGTTCGTAGCCTACGCGGTCGCGTACTTCGTGATGCACCATACCATGTTCGGCGCTCATATCTACGCGACCGGCTCTAACGAAAAGGCCACATGGCTGTCGGGGATCAAGACCCGGCGCGTTCGTATGTATGCTTTTATCCTATCGGGGTTGATGGCGGGTTTTGGCGGCATCGTCGCGGCGGCGCGCCGGGGTTCGGCCAGCGCTGCGATGGGCGGCGATTTTTTGTTCCCCATCCTGACCATCGTCATCCTGGGCGGGATCAGTCTTTCCGGCGGGCGCGGGCACATCCTTAAAGTGCTGGTAGCCGCCGTTTTCTTGATGTCGATCAACAACGGCCTGATTTTGCTCGGCAGCGTCGAGATCGAAAAGCAGCGAGTTTTGTCCGGCGCGATTCTCATCGTTGCGCTTTCGCTGGACCGCCTGCGCCATATGGTGGGTTGACATGGCCGCCGACGTAAAGCTTGCGATTAACAAGGTCAGCAAGGGCTTTCCCGGCGTGCAGGCGCTCGACTCGGTATCTTTTGAGATCAAGAGCGGGCACCTTCACGCCCTGGTCGGCGAGAACGGGGCCGGCAAATCCACGCTCATCAAAATCCTCGCCGCCGCCGCCCAGCGCGATTCCGGGCATATTCTCCTTGACGGTGTGCCTTATAACCCGCGCAACCCCAGAGACGCCTTCGCGGCAGGCATCTCGACCATCTACCAGGAATTTAATCTGCTGCTCACCCGCAGCGTGATGAGTAATGTTATGTTGGGCAAAGAACCCCGGCGCATCCCCGGCATCGTTGACTTTAAAGCGATGTCCCTCAAGACCGAAGAAATCCTGGCAACTCTCAAAGCAGGACACATCGACGTGACCGCGCCAGTCGAGGAACTCACGGTCAGCGAGAAGCAACTGGTCGAAATCGCCAGGGCGCTGCTCAACGAGGCGACGTTGTTCATCATGGATGAGCCGACGGCTGCCCTCAACCGGCAGGAAGTAAACGCCCTTTTCGAAGTGATCGCTGTGCTCAAAGCGCGCGGGGCGACCATTTTGTATGTCTCGCATCGCCTGGAAGAAATCTTCCAACTGGCCGACACGGTTACGGTGCTGCGCGACGGCGCGCATATCCGCACCGCGCCCATCGGCGAAGTGACCGCCGACTCGCTCATCACCGACATGATCGGCCACCGGCTGGAAGCGGTCTTCCCGGAGCGCAACCCATCTCTAGGCGAGGAAATTCTAAGAGTCGAAGGATTGAGTACGTCTGCCTTTACAGACGTGAGTTTCGCGCTGCGGGCGGGCGAGGTGCTCGCCGTCACCGGGGTAGGCGGCTCCGGCAAAACCGAACTCGGCAAGGCGTTGTTTGGAGACTTCCCCATACGCGCCGGCCAAATCACCGTCAACGGGGAGGCGTTTAGAGCCGACCCGTCCAGCGCCATCGCCGCCGGAGTGATTTGTGTGCCGGAGGATCGCAAGGTCGAAGGCGTCATCCAAAACCTGGACGTGAAGCGCAACATCTCGCTGGCAATGCTTGGCAGAGTCGCCCGGCTGGGCGTGATAAACCGGGCGGCGGAACGCGCCGTCGCCGGAGCGCAGGTCCGCGACCTGGGCATCAAAACGCCCTCGCTTGCGCAGGAGGTCGGCAACCTGAGCGGCGGCAACCAGCAAAAGGTGGCGCTGGGCAAGTGGTTGGCGGCGGGGGCAAGGGTTTTCATTCTGATGGAACCAACCCAGGGCATCGACGTGGGCGTTAAGTTCGAGGTCTATGAACTGGCGGCGCGCCTCTCACGCAAGGGCGCCGCCATTATATTGATTTCGTCCGAACTGCCCGAAGTGTTGGGGCTGGCGCACCGCGTCTTGGTGATGCGCAGCGGCGCGCTTGCCGCCGAGCTTGACGGTCTCACGACCGACGCCGAGGAGATCTTGCGTCACGCGCTGGGGGCAGACCAGTAAACAGGATTTATTCACCTCCCCTCACCCCCGGCCCCTCTCCCACAAGGGGAGAGGGGAGCCGGACGCCAGGTGCGGCGGTTTCCGATTCCCCCTCTCCCTTTTATGGGAGAGGGGGCTAGAGGGTGAGGGTGCAAGGTGGACAGTTACAGTAAACGCATATACGAAAATGGGAGACAAAACACAATGACTAAAGATTACGACCGCTCACTGGGAAAACGGATCACTCGTTGGGCCGACTGGGGTAAGGATGACATCGAGAACCTGGTCGAGGGGACCGGCGAGCACCCAATCATGTACATTGCGCTTGGAACCGAACCGCGAACAGCGCACCCTTTTAATCTCTACGGCGACATCAAGTCTCAGCCCACGGCGCTGCACGACACGTTTGAGCACAATAAAGACACGCTCCCCGCGCTGGCCCAAAAGATCGTTGATAAGGGCCTGATGCGCGGCCTGGGCACGGGCCTGGGAACGTCGCAGTTCGTGGCGATGGCGGCGGCGGGCGCCTTCTGGGAGTGGGCAGGTATGGACATGGAGGGGGTGGATTCGCTGGAGTTCATCTCGACCGCGCGCCCGTATGATTGGAAGAACATGCTGTACTGCGCCTATTCCGGCTCCGGTTCCACGGTCGACTCGAACCGCGCCGCCAAGAAAGCCGCCGACGCCGGCGCATACACCCTCGCGTTTACATCGGTGGACGGCAGCCCAATCACAAAGATTTGTGAGGACGTGATCTTGTGCGCGGGCGGCTTCGATACCGGCGGCTCGGACACTTTCCACTACACCACGCGGCTTGGGATATCGCTGTTCCTGGCCCTGGAGATTGGCCGTCTCCGCCGGCCCGGCGCGATGGACTACGACGCCATATACGACCGGTTGATGGCAATACCGGAGAAATTCGCCGCGATGTTTGACTATGTGGACACGCGCTGCCGCACCATCGCCCGACAGTTCAAGGACGCGCGCGCGATTCTGGTGGTGGGCGGCGGCCCCAACCTGGGCACAGCCGAGGAAATCGCCCTTAAGTTTGACGAGATGTGCCACATCCCCACCAAGGGCATGTGCCCCGGACGCCACATCCACGGCGCGTTGGGTCTGACCGACCATCGCATTCTGACCATCATCGTCGCGCCGCCCGGCCCCACCTATAAAGAGTTGACCGACATCGCCAAGGCGACGGTTATGCTCAAAACGCCGTCGGTCGCCATCGTCAGCGAGGATGATATCGAGATAGCATCGCTGTGCGATTACGTGATTCGCCTGCCCACCGACGACGAGAACCTTTTCACGCTGCTGTCGATCCTGCCGGGGCAGCTTTTGCCTTATTGGTGCGCCGTGGAGCTTGGCGGCATCAATCCCGACTGCCAGCGCGCCAACATTCCCAAACATGCCCGCGTGTGGAATATGCTCTTCCCACCCGGCACGCACTAACGAGGGATAATCAATGGCTGCTCAGCCGGACATCGTGATAATCGGCCCCTTGAACGTTGATATCATCACCGTGGGCGACGCCCCGCGCGAACCCGACGAGCTAACCCGTTGGATGGGACTGAGTAAAGTATCAATCAATGCGGCGGGGTCGGCCGGCTATGTGTTGATGGACCTGCAAAAACTGGGGGTAAACTGCGGGATTATGTCGGTGCTGTCGTCTGACCCCATGAGCGCCTTTTTGCTGCGCACTCTGCAAGACGCCGGCGTCGACACATCCCGCATCCGCACCGAACCGGGCGACCCCGGCATTGCGATTTACATGCTGCTCTTTGGCGATAAGAAGCGCCCGCTGACCGGCCAGCTCGCCACGCACGCGCCCTGGCCGGATTCTTTTTCCGACGACGACTTAGCCTACATCGCGGGGGCGCGGCTGCTGCATGTGGCCGGCTATCTTCACTATCCGCGCATGTGGGGCAATTATATGACCGGGGTCTTAAAGCACGCCAAACATGCCGGCCTTCTCGTATCCCTGGACCCACAGTTTCCCTTGTCCCCGGTGGAAACACCCTGGATGACGGCTCTGGAGGATATGATCGGCTACGTGGACGTCTTTCTCTCGGACGAGGATGAAGCCCGCAGCATCACCGCTCTCGATGACCTGGACGATGCTGCTCAGAGCTTGCTAGACGCCGGCCCAGACGTGGTAGTCATTAAGCGCGGGGCGCAAGGTTCATTGATCTTTGCCGCAGATGGAACGCGCATCGAGCAGTCGCCATACATTATCGAAGCAAACGAGATGTCAGACAGTATCGGCGCGGGCGACGCCTACGATGCGGGTTTTTTGTTCGGGGTCTTGAAGAATTGGTCTCTTGAGCGAGCCGCGCAATTTGCCAGCACTGTAGCAGCGCTCAGCTTGTACGGCTCCGGCGGCGCCGAAACCGCGCCGGACTATGAGACGGCAGAACATGCTCGCATTGTTTATTATGAGTGGGATGGGTGATTTTCTCTCCCGGCTGTCATTGCAACATTAGCCATTTATACCTTATGATGATAGCGTAATAGTAATAGTAAACCTTTAATTGATACAAGCAAGATTGTAATACTGATCCGTTCCAGGAGCGTTTGCTTTACTTGAGCGCGTGGCGGCAGACGCAAAGCCCATCGGCTTCGCGCCCGGGCGCAGCGTCACGCTCTCGGCGCCTCCGGCGCTTATGCTCGCCGACCTATCGCGCGCCGTTCACGCCGGAGAAATGGCTATCTGCGTGTCAACTGACCCACTAGCGGTCGCGGTCGTAAATGTGCGGCGGCCCCAGGTATGGCCGCAGGTCGGGCGCGTGGGCGTGCAGGTAGGTGCGCGCTTCATAGCACAGGTGGCACGGATCGACGTAGCCGGGCAAGCCGGGATAGCCGCGCGCTTCGGCCTGCGCCAACAGCGCGCCAGGGCCGCCCTCCACCACGGTTCTAATGATTGGGTGTTTCGTGTAGTCATAACCCAAAAGAAGCGCATCTAATAACGGCGTTTCGTGTGCGTTGCCCAGGGCAATCCCCGCGCACAGGTTGACCGTGCCGTCGGGGTGAATTTCCACGGCGTAAGGCTCGCGTAAGCTTTCCCCCAGATAGTACGGCGACACGCACAACCCCTCGGCGTGGCAGCGGCCGGCGGGCATCTCGCCGGCGGCGCGCAGAATCTCCGGCAAGCGTTCGGCGGCGCGCCCCACCGGATGCGTGCGTGAATGAGTCACCTCCACGCCGCTTAGGTCTACCATGCCGGCCAGCGCATCTATCATGCGGCGGGTGGCGGCGTTGGTCGGGATATCCAGGTCGGGCGAGACGACCCACTGCACATCGATTCCGACGGTGCGGTAGCCCAGCGCGCGCGCCGTCTGTACACCCAGCGCGACCCGCGCCGCCGGCACAAACCCACCGTGGAATGCATCGACGCTGAACCGAATACAATCCAGCCCCGCCGCCTGCAACTGCGCCAGCTTGTCGCGTGCGATGCCCGGCTCGTGCGCCCAGTAGCCGTTGGTCGAGACTTGCGGGCGCGCGCGTGTGTGACGCCGCACTGCCGCGATCATCGCTTTCAAATCCGCCAGGTAGATGACCGGCTCGCCGCCGAACAGCAACACCCACTCCAGCGGGTGACCGGCGATTTGCGCCAACCACCGCTCGACCTCCGCCGGCTTCAAGCGCCCGCCGCGCCCTGGCCCGCTGCGATAGCTGCAATGTGGGCACTGCGCGGGGCAGTTGTAGGTCAGCAGAAAGTCGATGCCTCTAAGCGTGATCGGCATGGCACGGCTCCGGTGGTTTGCTCCGGTAGGGTAGCACATCGCAGGCGGCGCTTGCAAATAGAAACTCCATGAGTCTTTCATAGTCCCTACACAAACCACAGGTATCATGTGGGCAGTTTGATCGAGATGTATCAGGAGAAAGGTTTATGGCTAAATCGAATCGGTTATCGGCGCAGACGCGCAAGAACTGGCTGGTCGACGCGGCGGTGTTCGCCGGCGCAGCGGCGGCGTCTGTGTCGGGAATTTACTTCCTTTTTGTGACTTCCGGCGGCTACCAGGGCGGGCGTAATCCCTTCTACGGCGTGCAGGTCATCTTCAATTACGCCACCTGGAACGACCTCCACACCTGGGGAGGCGTGCTGATGATCGCAGCGGTCGCCGTTCACTTCGTGATGCATTGGAACTGGGTCAAGATGATGGCCCGGCGCACATGGGCGGTATGCCGGCAGTGCGGCGGCATGTCGAAGGGCGCATACATCAACGTCGCCATCGACGCGGTGATTGCGATCAGCTTTCTACTGGCTGCGGTTTCCGGCCTGTACTTCCTCTTCAGCACCGGCGGCGGCTACGAAGGCGGGCGCAATCCGGCCTGGGACGCCAGCCGCGCGGTGTGGGATGTGATCCATACCTGGTCCGGCGTGGTGATGATCGTTGCAGCGGTGCTGCATTTCTACATCCATTGGCGATGGGTCAAGAATGTCACGGTAAAGTTTTTCCGCTCGCTGTTCCCGGAGAAGCCGGACCGGGCGGTAAAGGTCGAAGTTAAGTAAGTTTTTAAGATAAAGATAAGGGAGCAAGGATCATGTTGAAGAAAGTTATACTCGGTGTGTTGATGGTTGGGTTGGTCGGTGTGCTGATCGTCGGCGCGATCAACCGCACCAATGCGAAAAGCGCGCAGGTCGCCGGCGTGCAGGAGCAAGGCAGCGGCGGTCAGGGTCAGAGCCAGGGCAAAGGCCAGGGCAAAGGCGGTGGTCAGGGTTACGCGAGTGCCGTTATCCCCGGCGACCAGACCGGCGCCGGCTCGGTGACGGCGGCGGACTGGCTGACGCTTGAGGGTACGGTTGTGAGCGTGAGCGCCGACGAGATGGTCGTCGAGACCGCCGGCGGCGCGCAGATCATCGTCGAAGGCCGGCCGTGGGACTTCGCGCAGGAAACCGGGTTCGTTGTGCAGACCGGCGACGCCGTGACGCTGACCGGTTTCTACGAAGACGGCGAGTTCAAGGCCGGGCAGATCACCGGCGCGGGCGGCCAATCGGCGCCGCTCCGCGACGAGACCGGGCGGCCCGGTTGGGCAGGCCGGGGGCGGCGCGCCGGCAGCGGCGGCCTGTGAAGCACAGAGGGCGGACGATACACCGCCCTCTTTTTGATTCCGGCGCTTTAGAACGGGCCGGCCGGCGGCAGGGGTTGCTGCGGCGCGCCGGCCTGCTGCGGGTGACCCAGGCGGCGCAGCGCCGGGCCGTAGTAGATTCGGTTGTACGCCGTCGGGTCGAGCGCGAGGTAGGCGACCGCCCAGCCTGCCATACCCACCGGTACCGGCGTCAGGCGGCGCCAAAGCGGTACGAAGCGCAGCAGCTTCAGCGAGAGCGAGAGCAGCGTATGCCGGCGCTCTCCGCCGACCAGTCGCGGCGCACGAATAATCATCCAGTCCATCCCCTGGCGCTTGAGGTGTTGTTCTGCCATAAGCTGGCTTTCGCTGAAGGCGCTGATCTGGGGCGGGTCGCCTACACAGTTGACGTATACGAAGCGCCGCACGCCGTCGCCGGCCGCCATGGCGATGACGCTGCGCGCGGCAGTGTAGTTCATGTGCCGGTGCGTGAGGCCGCGCGCCGGGTCGGCGCCTCTGCCGCCCACCAGGTGGATGACCGCCGCGTGACCGCGCGCCTGCCCGGCGATGCTCGCCGGGTTCCACACGTCGCCGGTGACGACGTGCACGTAAGGCAGCAGCGGTCCCAGCCGCTCTTGATAGGGCGCGCCGCGCCGCGCCAGCACCGTCACCGACGCGCCTTGGGCCAACAGAGCATGCACTACCCGGCGGCCCAGGTAGCCGGTGCCTCCCGTGACGAAGATGCGCGGCGGCGCGGCGCGGTGATACGGCTGGATGAACACGGCTCCTCCAATTGGGGGCTAAGTCGCGCTCGATTCTATCATGTCCGGCGCGAGTTTGCCCGGCGCGCGACCTCGGTATAATCGGGTGTATGTACGATTGGTCGAACCGGTCGAAAGAAGCGGCGGAATACCGCACCTGTTTTCTATCGGGCCACAGTTTCCTTGCGCCGCCCGGTTACAGCCTGCCCGTGGATATCTGCCCGGAGTGCCTCGCCCGCGAGCGCGACCGGGTGAACCGCCACTTGCAGCGCGCCCACGATGCCGGCGCGCCGGCGTCGCTGACGCTGCTCGAATGGCTGCAAACCCTGAGCGACTTCGATGGGCAGTGCGCTTACTGCCGGGAGCGCCCGTTCACGCAGATGGAGCACTTCATCCCCATCACGGACGGCGGCGGCACCACGGCGGATAACTGCGCGCCGGCGTGCGGCGTGTGCAATCGCGGCAAAGGGACCGAGAACCCCGGCGCGCAGATGGGCCTGCCGGGGTTGGCGGATGCGCGGCGCGAGCAGGTGCGGGCGTATTTGGCTGCAAAGTCGAGTATCGACGCGCCCGACCAATCCTATAAGTGGTGACTATTCTTTCATCAATCCTAACGCCGACCCAATCGACGCGACCGCCAGGATTAGCGCCAGCGCCGCCGCGATCCAGCGCCGCCGCTTCAGCGCGAGCAGCCCGGCGAGCGCAAGCAAGATTCCCGGCGGCCAGTTGGCGCGCTGCACGGCTTTGAATGCTGCTTCGGGCGTGCGCCCGCGCATCACCAGCCCCCACTTGAGCGCTGGCCCGCCGTCTAAGAAGGGTACCGGCAGCGTCCCCGCGCCGCCGAGGCACAACTGTGACTGTACCGCCGTATCTGCCAGTTCGCGCGCCAGGGTTCCGGGTTTGGTGCGCGCGCGCCACAGTAGGCTCAGCGGCAGCAGCACGAGCAGGTTAAAGACCGGCCCGCCAAGCGCCCGCGTGATGTGCTGGCGCGGCGCTACGGCCTGGTCGGGATTGTTGTAGTCGTAGTAGATCACGCGCGGCGTGCCGCCCATGATCCACAGTTCATCCATCGGCGCGCCGGCGAGCTGCGCGGCGGCGGCGTGCGCGTAGTTGTGACACCACTCGCTGAGGATCGGGATCGCGGTCCGCAGCGCGCCCACCGCCAGCCGTTCGCGCCGCGAGCGTTCCGGGCGATGCTTGCCCGCCGCCCACACCAGCGCCGGCCACATCACCAGCGGGTAAAGCGGGAACCAGATCACCGGGCGCAGCTTGAGCGGCGTCCCGAACAGGGTAAAAAGTGTCTTGCCGGCTTCGCGGTCGATGTTGTCGAATTTGCTCATTTGATCTTGTCCAGGCCGGCGCCCAGCGCGACCCCGCCCACTGCGAGCACGACCAGGCCGGCGCGCACCGACCCGCGCAGCATCAAGACCACGCCGGCCAGCGCAAACACTGCGCTCATGCCCAGGTTGCCCAGGCGCAGCAGTTTGTCGGCTTCGTAGGGCAGGAAGCCGAACTTGACCAGCGCCCACTTGACGATGGAGCCGGCATCGACGAAGGGAAGAGGAATCACACCGCTGCCGAAGATAAATCCGTGGCCGACGATTGATACCTCGGCAAGCTCGCGCGCCAGCGTATCCGGCGCGGCGAGCGCACGCCAGATCAAGCTCAGCGCCAGGCCAACGCCGCTGAAGACCGGGCCGCCCAGCGCGCGCGTGATGTGGACGCCGGGCGGCGTGCCCTCCTCAAGACCTTTGGCGCGGCGCTCCTGGACGTGGGGCGGTACGTCGTCGTCGGCGTACAGCGTGCGCGGCATGCCGTCGATGAGGATTTCTTTCATCGGGGTGCCGGCGATGCGCGCGCTGAAGCTGTGCGCGAGGGCGTGGCCCAGATCGGCGAAGAGCACGAACGGAATGTACAGCAGCGCGGCGAGCGGGCGCAGGAGCAGCGGTCGCGCCGGGCGCAGCAGGCTAGACAGCAGGATCATCCCGCCCCACACCATTACTGCATAAGGCCAGGCCGGCGGCTTGACCCTGACCGGTACGTTAAAGGCCGTGAACAGGTGAATCGGTTCGCGCGCCGGTGCATCCGGCCTATTTGGTGTATCCATTTTTGCTCCTGATAAAAGCATTCACCACGGAGAGCACGGAGTACACGGAGAAGAGCTTTAAGAGAATCTCTGTGTACTCTGTGTCTCTGTGGTGAAAAATCCTATTCATCCAGGCCGAGCGCTTGGCGCAGGACCCGGCGCGCCAGAACCTTCGCCATCTCGCGCCGGTATTCGCCCGACCCCCGGAAGTCGCCCGGCGGTTCGAGCGCGTCCAGCTTTGCGACCGCCGCTTCGACCGCCTCAGCCGTCGCAGGGCCGGCCAGCAGCGCTTGTTCGACTTCGCCCGCCGCTGCCGGCGCTTTATCGACGCCGCCCAGCGCCACGGCGACCGCCTGCACCTGCCTGGGCGCGCCGCCGCCGAGCCGGGCGCGCGCCGCCGCGCAGACTATCGGCTCGTCGGCGGGCGTGCGCGCGACCGCTTCGTAGGCTACCGGGCCGAAGCCGCCGGCCAGCGG
Source organism: Anaerolineae bacterium (assembly GCA_016927535.1). GTDB lineage: Bacteria > Chloroflexota > Anaerolineae > Aggregatilineales > JAFGMM01 > JAFGMM01. The sequence goes on along the minus strand of JAFGMM010000222.1, from coordinate 632 downwards.
AACCACGACGGCGGTAATCAAGTCGGTGCGCGCCCGGCGGAATAGATAATGCGCGAGCGGCACAGTGATGTCGCCGGCAAGCTCCACGCGCGCATCGAGCGCGACCAGCGTGGTCAGCAGGGGCGACGCCGGGCCGCCGTGCGCCACGACCGCGCCCACGGTCCACATGGCGCGCAGGTTCAGCGAATAAGCGCGCTCCGCCGCCGTGAGCAGCGCCTCCACTGCCCACACGCCGGCCGGCCGCGCCGCCAGGTCCTGGCGCGCCACGCGGAGAAACTGGCTCTCCGGCAGCGCCGCCAGCGCTACCATTGCGCCGATGCGCAGACCCTCCGGGGTCTCGGTCAGGGTATTCAATCCCAACTCGGACAGCGATACCACCGCTTCGATCTCGGCGGCTTCGGCGAGGTCGTCGAAAAGCTCCGGGCCGCCGTAGAGCGGCAGGGTGCGCAGGTCCGGGCGCGCCAGCAGTTCGCGCGCCTGCTCAATGGTCTCCGGCTTGTAAAAGCTTTGCAGTTTAGGCAGCATGGTCTTTTCCTTTGAAATTTTGTGATGGTCAACAACGTAATTGACTTAGCGCTTTCTTCCCCTCACCCCCTCACCCCCTCTCCCACGCCGGGGCGAGGGGGAACCGG
>JAFGMM010000221.1 GCA_016927535.1 Anaerolineae bacterium | reverse complement strand
CGGTCTGCGTCTCAAGGTCGAAGTCGGCCCAGCACTGCACCGCTTCGATCTCCTGCGCGCCGGCCACCTCCAGCGTGATCGCGTCCCAGACGCCGATCTGCACCAGGCGCGAGGTCCAGTCCCAGGTGTAGTTGAAGCGCGGCTTCCATTCCTTCATCCGGCTGGTGTAGCCGAACTGCCCCAACCAGCGCGGCGGGCAGTCGAAGACGATGGCGAGCCGGTTGTCCTTCGCCTGGAGGTGCGGCGTCAGGTCGAAGATGTGCGGGATGTACGAGCCGCAGAAGGTCCCGGCCTCCTGCTCGTTGCAGAAGACCCACCCGGCATAATCCAGGCCCAGGCAGCGCAGCCGCACGGTCTTATCGCCCACACCGGCAAGCCAATCGTCCGGGATGGCGGTTTGGTATCCCCAGTGCCGGTTTTCGACCCATTCGCACGCGCGGGCGTTGAGTCCTTCGTTCCAGTCCGGGATAATGCCGGCGTCGAGCAGCGCTTTCTGCACCGACCCCGGCACCGGCGCGGGCACCGGCCCGACCTCGAAGCGCTTTTCGACAAAGCCGTCGCCGCCGAAGCGCCAGGCATACGGCGTCGTGCCGGCCAGAGTCCAACTGCACGCGGATAAATCAAAGGTTCGTTTCATGCGCCTTACCTCACTTCTCACTCAGCGCTCAATTGGGTGGTGGCGACTCTTTGACTGATACCTCACCCCCCACGCGGCAAGCCGCAGTCCTCTCCACAGGGTGGAGAGGGGGGGAAACCGCGATGCGGCGGCTCCGGTCCCCCCTCTCCATGACATGGAGAGGGGGCTAGGGGGTGAGGTAAACCAAGTCATCAGTCAACATGTCACTACCACCCTCAATTGATGCCTACCGACAGCGCGAGCAAAAACTGCCCGACGTAATAGAGCGGCAGCCCTATCGCGCGGTTCAGGAAACCCACGTCCGGCATGAAGCGGTCGCGCGCCACCGTGATATCGGAGAGGTAGAACGCGGTTGCGCCGAAAGCCACCAGATAGCGGAACGTGTCCGGCAGCCCGGCTTCGGCGCCGCCGAAGAACACCGCCCACGCGCTCAACAGCATAATCGTAATTACCACGATGTAGGCCACTACCGGCGCGAGCATCGTGCCCAGGTGCGGGCGGAAGTATAAGAACAGACCCACGCTCACCAGCACGATGAGGGCGATGACCACGACGTTTAACGTGGTGACCAGCACCAAGCCGTTAAACGCGACGATGTATGCCACGTGTCCCAGCAGAAACGTGACCAATCCGGCCAGGAACCAGCGCGGCTCCGGCGCGATGAGGAACACGTCGCCGAAGAAGCACAACACCAGCCCGGCGAACAGCACCCAATCATACGTACCGTCCGGGCCGCCGGCCAGCGCCGTGAGCAGAAACAGCGCCGAAGTCAGCGGTTTAAGAATCCACTTGGGGCGGGCTGCGCCGGTCCGCTCGCCGAAATACAGCAGCGCGCCCAGCGTAAAGACGCCGATGGCGGGGAAAATAAGAGACATCGCTCCATCCTTCCAAAATATGCGGGGAAGCTAACTTGAATGGAGCAATTATAACGAATACCGGGCGTCTGCGTGGAAAGATGTTTTAACCGTGAACGACGCAAATGACGCAAGTTTTACGGACGAGCGCCGGTTCCTTTCTTTAAAATAAAATTCGCGCGATTGGGTGATGGTCAACAACGTAATTAACTTAGCGCGTTCTTCCCCTCACCCCCTCACCCCCTCTCCCACGCCGGGGCGAGGGGGAACTGGAGCCGCCGCGCACCGATTCTGGCTCCCCTCTCCCCTTGTGGGAGAGGGGTTGGGGGTGAGGGGGAGTCAATCAGGTCGCTGACCAACACAAAATTCGCGCGATTAGCGTTATTCGCGGTTAAACTACGGCTGCGGCGCCGACCCATCCCAGGCCGGCCAGCCGTCGAAGAAGCCGGAGTTGGTCACGCGCCGCACGATCTCTTTGGTGGTGATGTTGGCAATATAAATGTCGGCAGGGCCGCCGTTGACGTTAGAGGTAAACGCCAGGTATGCGCCGTCCGGCGACCACGCCGGGAATTCGTCGGCGGCCTGGTTGTTGGTGACCTGCTCAAGCTGGCCGCCGTCCGGGTCGGCGATCCAGATTTCGACATCGCCGTCGCCGGCGTTGGACTGGAAAGCGATCTTGTTGTTGCGCGACCAGGCCGGGAACTGCTCGTCCGAGCCGCTCACGTCGGCCACCTTGCCGATGAGCGTCCCGGTCTGCGCATCCATGATGTACACGCCGAAGTCGCCGTTCGCGTTGGTCGCGTAAGCGATCCGGCTCCCGTCCGGCGACCAGACCGGCTGCGTATCGACCACGCCGGTATTATCGGTGAGTTGGCGCAGAATCTCGCCGCTGGGGTTCATCACGTAGATGTCGAAGTCGCCGTCGGCGTTGGACGAGAACGCAATCTCGCTGCTCGCCGGCGACCAGGCCGGCCACCAGTCGGTCGTGTCGGCGCGGTCGGTGAGTTTCTGCTCGCCGCCGCCCGCCGCGTTCACCATCAGGATATCGCACGGGCCGTTAAAGGTCCGGCACGAGAAGTACACCAGCAGCGTCCCGTCCGGCGACCAACTCGGCCCGGCGTCGATCAAATCGTTCTTGGTAAGCGGCTGCGGGCCAACCCCGTTCGCGTCGGCGACGAAGATTTCGTAATCGCCGTCGCGCTCCGAGACGAACGCAATGCGCTGCGTGCCGCTGCCTACCGGCGTCGGCGTGAGGGTGGGCGTGGGCGGCGACCCGCCTACGTCGATCAGCGGCGGCAGGGTAGCCGGGGCCGGCGTGGGCGTCAGGGTGGCGCGGGTCGCGGGCTGCTCGTCCACGCCGTCGGGGATGCCGTCGCCATCGGTGTCCGGGTTGGTGGGCACGGTGCGCCGGGCGATCTCTTCGCCGTCCAACAAGCCATCGCCGTCGGTGTCGTTCTTCTGCGGCTGCGTGCCGTAGATGTTCACCTCTTCGCCGTCCGGCAGCCCATCGTCGTCGGTGTCCGGGTTATGGCGGTCGGTGCCGAGCCGGTCCTCTTCGACGTTGGTCAGACCGTCCGCGTCGTCGTCCGCCGTCGCATCGACGGTCTGCACCGCCAGCGCGGTCGCCGTGCCGGATTCTTTCTCGGCGCCCTGGGTGAGTTGGGCCTCGGCGGTGCCGGTCTCCAGCGCCAGCACGGTCGCCGTGCTCCGCGCGTCTTGGGTCTGCTGCACCTGGCCGGCCCCAATCGTCGCCGCCTCGACCGAAGATTGCGCGTCGGCGACGCGCTTGTCGGCGACGATGGTCAGGTTCTCGGCGACGAAGGTTTGCGCCTCGGCGGTCTGGGCGCCGATTTCGTTGAGGTAGCCGACCGCGCTGGTCACCAGCAGCACGAGGATCGCAAAGGCGGCGGCAGCGACCAGCATCAGCCAGTAGGGGATGATCGGCGGCGCCTCCACCTCGCCCATGCGGATTTGCTCCTCGCCGGTCTCCAGGTGCTGCGCGATGACCTCGAACGGGTATAACTGCGAGGTGCCGTACAGCGGGCGGCGCTTGGGGAAGGCGTAGACGTGCAGGCGCACGTCCTTGCACGGGTTGAGCCGCACGCGGTCTTGCCGCACCCGGAAGTTTACCGCGTCGGCGCGGTCGCGCGTGCTCATCGTAAAGTTGCCGACCGCGTTGCTCTCGTTTTCGATGGTCAGTACGAATTTACCCCCGCCCTTGATGCTCTGCGGGTGTACCTTCGCGCTGAAATCATAAAAGGGCTGGATATCCAACTGGCAGCGCAGGATCGCCACGCGGTTTGACTGCTCGTAGCTCTTGACGCGCACGATAAATTCGTGGATGCCCGCGCGGCTGGTGCACTGGCGCGGCGGGTGGAAGCGCACCACCAATTCGCCCTGGTCGCCGGGCAGCATTTGCAGCGGCGCCATCGGCACCGTCACCCACTCCTCCGGCAGCCCCTCCACCTCCACGCCGAAGTGATCGACCAGGTTACCCTGGTTCAACACCTGGATAATCAAATCCATCTCGATGCCCGGCTCGACCTCGACGATGTTCGTCTCCAGCGACACCGCAATCGCGCCGCTGCCGGCGGTCTCGAAATCGCCGGCCGGCGCACCTTCGCGGTAAGGCTCTTCGGCGCGGGCCGGGCGGGGACGCCTCGCCGCGGCCGGCGGCGCTTCGGCGGGGCGCGTGGGCGTTCGGCCCGGCGGCGGCAGCGGGCCGAGTGTGCCCGAATCGACCGAGGTCGAAATGCGGCCGGCGTCGTAGCCGTCGCCGCCGGCGGCGCGCTCCGTGCCGATGTAAGCCGTATCGGTAAAGCCGTGCTGCGCCGCCTCCTGCGCCGATTCGATCAACAGCCAGAACCCGCCGATGTACACCGCCTGGCCCGGCGGCCAGGTCTCCGGCACGTTGGGCAGCAGCCGCGTATACCCCAGCCACGTCCCGGTATGCGAGCGCTGGTCGATCACGCGGTAGCCGCCGTCTACGTCGCGCTCGATGCGCACGTGATAGGGCGCGACCTTATCGCCCAGCAAAACGACCTCGTTGCCGTCTTCGGCGCGCCCGACCCGCATCACGTCTTGCAAGATCGGCTCGGCCAGGGTCTCGTATTCTTCGCTGACGACCAGCAGCCGGTCCAAGCCGGCATAGGCCGGATCGACCGGCGGCGCGTCGTACCCCGGCAGCGGCGGCACCACCGGCTGGCTGGTCATCAAATACTGCGCGTGGATATCCTGGTGCGCCAGCCCGTCGATCACAGCCTGCAAGTTCTGCGCCAGCGCGCCCGCCGTCGGGAAGCGCTGGTCGGGGGCTTTCTCCAGGCACTTGAGGATAAGCTGTTCCAGCGCCGGCGGGATGCTGGTGCGGAGTTCACTCGGCGCGGCAAAGGGGCGGGCGTCGGCGGCGTGCATCTCGATGGCCTCTTCGAGCGTCGCCGGCTGGTAGGGCGTGCAGCAGGTGACCAGTTCGTAGAGCGTCACGCCCAGCGCGTAGATATCGACCCGCCCGTCGATCGGGCCGCCCCGCAGTTGTTCGGGCGCCATATACGCATAAGTGCCAATGGGCTGGCTGGCGACCGAGTGATAGCGAATCTGGGCCATCTCGTAGCTGGTGAGCACGGCGCGGAAGTTGAGCGCCTCGGTCGTGTCGGTCGCAATCTCCAGGAGGATGCGGTCCGGCTGCACGTCGCAGTGAATCACGCCCTGCTGGTGCGAGTAGTCCAGCGCATCGGCGACCTGGCGGCCCACTTCCAGCACCTTATCCAGCGCCAGGTACTTTCCCATCTGGCGCAGGTTCTCGTGGTAGTCGCGCAGACGCGCGCCCTCTACCCACTCCATGACCACGAAGAGGTGGCCCTCCGACAGGCCGAAAGCGTGCAGGTGCTCGATGTTCGGGTGGTCGAGCCGGGCCGCCGCGCGCGCGCCCTGTAAGAAGCGCTTCTGGATTTTCTTGTGCCGGGCAAGCTCAGGGTCCATCACCTTGAGCACGACTTCGCGCTGCAAGTAAAGGTCGGTGGCTTGGTAGATTGTGCTTACCCCCAGCCGCCCGACCTGGCGCTCCAGGCGATAGTGACTGATCCGCTGGCCGGTTAGGTCCTCTCTGGACATTAGTATACTTCCGTAAAAAATCTGCCTCCAGGAATCGCGCAGCACTTACGACACTGCCGGCGAACGACACGGGCCGGTCTCATACCGCACAGCCGCCCCGACGCTGTTCGCCGGCTCCGCCAACCACGCCGCGTTTGCTTCGGGATAGGCAGCTCCCAGGCTTGCTTTATGCCTCGTCGACTTCGTCCGCCTTCGCCTCCAGTGCGGCACCCGGCTCGGAAGCGCCGGGATTATCGGCGTATACCCCCGGCCCCATCTCGACGCCTCGGAAATACGCCGCCATCGCTGCGCTGGCAAGCGAGAAGACGATCCCCACGCTCAGCCCGACGAAAATCACCTGGAGCGGGTTGTTCTCGGACGCCGCCGAGATCAGCGCCACGACGATAACGTTCGCCACGGTACCGACCAGCGTGACAATGCCGGCCGGCGCTAAGTTCCGGCGTATCACCAAGTAGATTACCACCAGCACCGCCGCGAAGATGAGAAACAGAATAAACGTCGCACCGGTTAACTCACCCATTAAAATTACTCCTTCCTCAAAACATCATAAACGAACTTTTAACGATCCACTGTTAGTATTTGGCTATGAGCGGGTTTGCCTTCCGGCAGTCTGTCCGGGCGTCGCGCCGTTCCGCCCGCTTACGGCGCATTGAACACCTTCACCATCTGCCAAGAGCTGATCGCCAGCCGGGACGGCCCGCCCCATGACCAAGCGACGGCGTTCGTGTTGAAGCCGCTGAACTGAGCCACCTGGGTATTGCTGAACGACTCCCAGACGCGCACCGTGTTGTCTGCCGCGCTGCTGGCGAGGCGCGCGCCGTCCGGCGACCACGCCACCGCGCCGACCGCGCCGGCGTGCCCGGTCATCTGCACCAGTTCCGCGCCGCTGCCGGCATCCCAGACGCGCACCGTGTTGTCGCTGCCGCCGCCGGCGAGCTTGGCGCTGTCCGGCGACCATGCCACCGCGTTAACCGGGCCGCCGACCATAATCGTCGGCCCTTCGACGCCGCTGGCGGCGTCCCATACCCGGACCGTGCCGTCGCCGCCGGCGCTGGCGAACCGGGCGCCGTTGGGCGCCCATGCTACGCTGCTCACCGCGCCCGTGTGGTTGGCGAGGTCCAGCAAGATCGTCTGGCTTGCTACATCCCAGACCAGCAGCCGCCCCGCGCCGCCGCTGGCGGCGGCTACGCGCGTATTGTCGGGCGACCACGCCACCGAGACACAAGTCCCCTGGTTATCCAGGCTCGCCAACTGCGCCTGGCTTGCCACATCCCATATCCTGACCGTGCTGTCCATGCCGCAGGTAGCGAGCCGCGTGCCGTCCGGCGACCACGCCACACCGCGCACGTCGCCGGTGTGCCCGGCCAGCGTCGCCGTCACCGTCTGGCTCGCCACATCCCAGACCCGCACCACCGGGTCCGACGCATCGCCCGCGCCGGCCACAGAGCCGCCGCCGGGTGCCCAGGCCGCCCGCCAGACGGTGCCGGCGAACCCGCCCAGGTCGATGCTGGTCGGCGGCGCCGTCGCCGTGGGCGGCAGCGTGCCGGTTGCGGTCGGCGTCGCAGTGGGGGGCGGCGTGGCGGTCGGCGGTACCGTGGTTGCGGTCGGCGTCGGAGTCGGCGTGGCAGTCGGCAGCGGCGTCGTGCTGGGGACGAGCGTGGCAGTCGGCGGCACGGTCGATGTTAATGTTGGCGTCCACGTCGGCGGGACCGAGGTCGAAGTCGGCGCGGGCGTGTTGGTGAAGGTCGGCGTCATGGTAAAGGTCGGCGTGGAGGTGCTCAGCGGCGCCGAGTCGATGCCGTCAGCGATGCCGTCGCCGTCGGTGTCGGCGTTCAGCGGATTCATGCCGCGCCGCACCTCGTCGCCGTCCGAGACGTTATCGTTATCAGTGTCCCAGTGCAGCGGGTTGGTCCCGCGCGAGAGCACTTCCTGCCCGTCGGTGAGGCCGTCGCCGTCGGTGTCGGGATTGTTCGGGTCGGTGCCAAGCCCGCGCTCGCGCTCGTTGCTCAGCCCATCGCCGTCGCTGTCGCCCTGTGCGAGCGCGGTCTGCGCCGCGACGGTGCCCGCAATCGCCAGGTTCGCCTCGTTGGTCTGCGTCATCTGGAGCTTCTGCGCGTCCTGAGTCTGGGCGAGTTCCAGCGCGGCCTGAGTCAGCGAGGGGTCGGGTGTGAAGGTGCGCTGGATCGCGCCGTTGCCACCGCCTAGGCCCCCGCTCAGCAGCACCACCGCCACGACCAGGCACGCGACCACGGCCAGCGCGCCGCCGCCCAGCGCCACCATCGGGATGACCGGCGCGACGACCAACTCGCCGTTTTTGCTGTCCTTGCCGCCCTCCAGGGTCTCGACGCGCACCTCGAACGGCAGCGCGCGCGGCGCGCCGATGAGCGGCTGCGTCTTAGGCACGACCTGAACGGGGATGTGTGCGGTCTGTCCCGGCGCCAAGCTGAACTTGGGCTGTGCAATTGTGAAGGCCAGTTCGCCGGCGCCGTTGCGTGCGGTGACGATGTAATTGCCCGGCGCGTTGCCCTGGTTGATGATCCGCAGCAGCGCCTCACCCTTGCCCTCGATGCGCATCGGCTGCAAGTCGGTGACGAAGGTGTGGATCGCCGTAATTTGCAGCGCGCCGTTGATGGTGGCGACGTCGGTTTGGTGCTGCTCGCTGGTGACTTTTAGCTGGAAGTTGTGCGTGCCGGCGGTGCTGCTGCTGGCGCGCGGCGGGTGAAACTGCACGGTCACGATGCCCCGGTCGCCGGGGAGCAGTTGCAGCGGCTCCTGCGGCGCCGTCACCCACGCCTGCGGCAGCCCGGTCACCGTCACCCGGAAGCGGTCCACCGCGTCGCCCTGGTTCAAGACCTCGACTTCCATCGCCGCGTAGCCGCCCGGCTCGACCTGCAAATTGGTCGGCGCGACCGCCATCGCAATCCGCCCGGAGGCGCTCTGGGTGACCGTACCGCCCGGCTTGCTGGCGGTCGCCAAGCGCCGGTCAACCGTCGGCGCGGGCTGCCGCGATGGAGCCGCCTCCTGCGCCGTGAAGTCCAACGTTTGCTGCTGGGCGCGCGGCGATTCCAGGATCAGCCGGCAGTCACCGATGTGCACGGTCTGCCCCGGCTCCCATACCTGCGCGGCGTGCGGGGTCAGACGCCGGTCGCCGAGCCAGGTGCCGTTGGTGGTGCCCAGGTCGGTGATGCGATAGCGCCCGTCGGCGCCGCGCTCTAAATGGGCGTGGTAGCGCGAGACCTTCTCGCCGGTCAGTTGAATGTCGTTGTCGGGCACGCGCCCGATGCGCAGCGCGTCCTGTTTGATCGTGACGGTGCTGGTGGGCGACCCCGGCTGCTGGATCACCAGGCGGTCGTGTTCGGCCTGGCTGGGGGTAAGCGGCTGCGGCGTGTAGGCCGGCGCGCCAACGCCGGCCGAAGGCGCCATCGGCTGGCTTGCCAGGTAGGTCGCCAGGCTGTCGAGCCGGGTAGCGGGCGTCTCCGGCATGGTCGATTTGCCGGCGTCCATGCGCTTCTGCACCACCATCAGCGCGCGCGCCATCTCGCTGGCGGTCTGGAAGCGGTCGTCGGGCCGCTTCGCCATTGCCTTCGAGATCACGCCGACCAATTCGGGCGGCAGGCTGGGCCGGTACTGGTCGGGCAAAGTGAGCGGATCGCGCGTGTGCATGCGGATGGCTTCGGTGATGGATTTGGGCTGGTAGGGCAGCCGCCCGGCCACCAGTTCGTAGAGCATCACGCCCAGCGCGTAAATGTCGGTGCGGGCGTCCATCTCCTCGGCCAGGCATTGTTCGGGCGACATGTACGGGTAGGTGCCCATCGGCTGCCCGGTCACCGAATGCACGCCGCCCTCGGCGAGCTTCGCCAGCCCGAAATCGGTGAGCACAGCGCGGAACCGCTCGCCCTCGTCGCCCTGGTTGCTCACCAGCTTGAGGAGCACGTTGTCCGGTTTCACGTCGCGGTGAATCATGCCGCTCTGGTGCGCGTAGTTCAGCGCGTCGGCAATCTGGCGCGTCAGTTCCACCGCCTCTTGAATTTCGATGAACTTATGCATGTCGTAGAGGCGTTTGAGATAATCGCGCAGGCTGCCGCCGGTGATCAACTCCATAACGAGGAAAAGCTGGTTATCTTCCAGGCCGAAGTACAACACGCGCATGATGCTAGGGTGGTCCAGGCGGGCGGCGGCGCGCGCCTCTTGCAGGAAGCGCTGCTGAAAGGCCTGCTGCGCGGCGAGGTGCGGGTGCATCACTTTGAGCGCGACGCCGCGCTGTAACCGCAGGTCGGTAGCCTGGTACACCGACCCCATGCCGCCTTGCCCCAGCAAGCGGTCGATCCGGTAGTGGCCGATGGTCTGGCCGGTTATGTCAATACTCATAGCGCTTCCCCCAGCGGTGTCGATAGGCGGACCCGATTCGAAACATATGACCCCATCTCCAACACTAGAACTATAGCACAGAACAACGCCAGGGGGGAATAACGCCGGCCGTACTTCGGTGCGGCGCTTTCCCGGTGCCGGTAAGTAAACTGTATAAGCCTGGATTGTAAAACGTTTGCCCGGTCAGATCGGTTCGAACACGATGCCCTGCGCCCGGCACAAATCGGCGGCGATGGGCGCGGCGAGCACCCGGTAGGCCGGGCGGTAAGCGCTTCGGTAGGCCGGGGAGTGGTGCTCGGCGGGCCACTGCTTGGCGCCCCACATGCCGCCGAAAAGCCGCATCTCGCGCAGGTCGAACCCGGCGCGCGCCGGGTTCTCTGCCTCCACCCAGTCGCAGAACGCCGCCCACCAGGTCGCCATCAAGTCGGGCGCGCCGGTCACCGCCTCCGCCGAGGCCACGAAGGCGTCGCGCAGCCGGCGCAGGTTGCCGCGCTGCGCTGCATAGGGCCGCAGGTGCAGCCGCACGATATCGCCGGCCGGGTGGATCGACTCGGCCAGCGGGATCGCTGTGGGGCCGGGTTCGTCCAGGTCGCGCTCGATCCATTCGAGCGCCTTCTTTTTGTTATCGACCAGGTGCCCCGGCCCAAAGGCGGCCTGGTGCAGCAGCTTGTAAACATCGTGGAAGCTGCTCTCGGGGTAGCGGTCCAGGTGCCGCCGGATGAGCGTAATCACGGGTTCGGGTTCGGTTTCGTTTCCGTTTTTCATGGATAACATGATAACATGGGCGCGGACTGCATCAAAACATAGAAAGAGATGAAGAAGAGAGGATTCACCACAGAGACACAAAGGATACAGAGAATTTCTTCAAGCTTCCCTTTTATCAAGTTTCTGCGCTCTGTGTATTGCTGCGGTAAAAAAGCTACCGCCCAAAACTTGACGCCGCACGCCCTCCCCGGTACAATAACCGCCGTTATTCCTCAGTAGCTCAATCGGCAGAGCAACCGGCTGTTAACCGGTGGGTTCTAGGTTCAAGTCCTAGCTGAGGAGCACAGCATCGGGCCTAACCGGCCCGGTGTTTTATTTTTCAGCGCTCCAATATAAGCAAGTCCTCGTCGGCTGCTTCCCTCACATCTTCGGGCGGCACCGTCGCCGGCCGCGCGCCGTCCACCAGCATTTGATACATGTCGAGCAGTTCGTCCATAATCACCGGCCACGTGAGACCCTGCACCGCCGCCTTGCCGCGCGCGCCCATCCTTAGCCGCCGGTCCGGGTCCTCGACCAGCCGCCGGGTATATTCGACCAGGCCGGCCACGTCCTCCCGCTCGATCAAAAAGCCGTCTGCGCCGTGCGTCGCCACGTCGTCGATGCCGCCGACCCGCGTCGAGATCACCGGCAGCCCCGCCGCCATCGCCTCCGGCACCACCATCCCGAAGGTCTCCACCGCCGACATGAACGTAAAAATATCCGCCGAAGCGTAAGCATCGGCCAGGTCTTGCCCGGTCAGGTAGCCGGCGAAGGTCGCGCGTGTCCCGGCGAAGTGCTCGCGCAGCGCGGCGAGGTGCGGCCCTTCGCCCACCACCGTGACGTGAGTATTGGGGATGTTCGTCACAACCTCGCGCAGCAGTTCGATGCGCTTCTCCGGCGCAGCCCGCCCCACGAACAGGCAGATCACCCGGTCGGGGTGCCCGTCGGTCAGGCGCGCGCGCATCGCCGGGGTGCGCACACCGGAGCCGAAAAACGCCGGATCAACGCCGCGCCGCCACAGCCCGACATTGCGGATGCCGATGCTCTGCAACTCGCGCGCCATGCGCCGCGAAGTCGCCAGGGTGAAATCGGCGCGGTTGTAGGTCCAGCGCGTGTACGCCGTCAGCAGCCGCTCGATAAGGCCGAAGTGGTAGTAGCGCGCCATCTGCATCACGTTGGTGTGGAACGAAGCGATCAGCGGCACACCGAGCCGGCGCGCGTAGTAGATGCCGGGCATGCCGGTCACCGAGGGATGGATCAAGTGCACGATGGTCGGCGCAAAGGCGCGCATGGCCCGGTACGTGCCGGGACCGGGCAGCGTCAGGTGAAGCTCCGGGTAGAAGGGCGCCGGCAGGCCCGGCACCCCGTGCACTTGCGCGCCGTCGTACTCGCGGACGCCGCGCTCGGCAGTGACCACCATTGCCGGGACGCCGCGCGTTTGCAGGTGGTCGAGCAGCAAACACATAATGCTGACGATGCCGTCGATCTTCGGGAGAAACGTTTCGGTGAAATAGACTACGCGCATGGGAAAAACCCCCCGGCTGCGAACAGGTGAAGCCGGGGTATTCTAGCCCTTGTTACGCGCAAAACGCAAGCCCGGCTCGATCACCGCGCAATGAACGGGCCGATGTGCTTATCGAAGTGCTTCTTCAGCACCTCTGCGTAAGCGTCGGGGTGGGCGCGCCACACGGCGAACAGCGCATCGTGGTACTCGTCCAGCACCGAGCCATACGTCACGTGGAGTACCTGCCGCGCGTCGAACTGGTCGAACAGCGCGGGTAATTGGTCGTCAGGTAGGTCCGCCGGCACCTTCGCCGCATCCGCCGAGACGTGATAGGTAGCCTTGTCCTGGGGATAGCGCGCCATCGCAAACGCCAGCACCGCGCGGAACAGCGGCGCGTCGAACATCGCCGCCACACGCAGCGCCTCCAGCCAGCTCGTGCCGGCCGTCTTCACGTGGACCCATTCGCCGCAGTGCTTGGCGATGATCGGGTAGATGCTGAACTTGTCCGAGCCGGAATGGATGCTCAGCTTGTACGGGCCGAGTTCGCGGGCGAGGCGCGCGTGTACGGCGAATTCGGCCTCGAAGACGCCCAGGTCGCCGATGTAATCGACGCCCTTCTCGAAGCGCCCCACGAAGCGCGGCGCCAGCCCGTGGAACGTGACCCCCATGCGCTTGAGTTCGGCGGCGATGAAGTAGTGTTCGGCAGGGCTGGTGGGCGTCTCGGTCTCATCGACCGACACCTCCAGGTCATACGGCGCGCCGCCGAACCGCGCCGCGATGTGGCGCGCCATATGCGCCGCCGCCGCGAGCGCCGGGGCATACTTGCACGCCGCGCGCAGCAGCATCTCCTCGGTGATCGCGCCGGCCGGCGAAGACCCGGTATACGCCCGCTTCACCGCCTCCGGCGACGTGTCGAGCCGGTCCCAGGGCAGCGCGGCGTACTTCTCGACAAGCGCGTCGCGCCGGTCGGTGTGCGCGGCGTTATCGACGTGATCACCGGGATCGAGCGTGTAGCCGGTAAACCCGGCGGCGAAGCACCGGTCGATCACGTCGGTGTTCTTCAAGTGATCGGCGTCCGAGCCGAAGCCGCTTTGATAATCCATGCGGAAGACGCCCCACGTCGCGTCGTCCATCACATCTTGAGGCGTGCGCCGCGCGCGCTCCATCTCGCGGATCGACTGCTGCGCGAACACCGGGAACATATCGCCCGCGCGCACCGCCAGGACGTGCCCCGGCGTCGCAATGCCCAGCCGGTCGCCGCAGCCGAAAGATTTTTTCAGGCCCACCGGGACCGGCGCGGTCCAGGGCAGCGCCCGGCGCAGCGCGGCGGCGTTCGGCGCGTCGAGCGGGCAGAGGTAGGCGCTGCCGTGCGGCTCACCGTGGAAGCCGGCCGGCAGGTCGCCGGCGCCTTCGATGCAGAGGCGGTCGCCGGCATCGGTTCGGATAAGCGTCAAGGTCGTTGTCATCGTGTCAGGACTCCTTAATGGGATTGCCGATTTTACGCAGAGCAGAAAGAAAAGGTTTCACCACAGAGACACATAGGGCACAGAGTTCTTCTCTTAGATAGATATGAACTTAATTCACAGATGATGTATAAACTCTATTTCTTTCCTCTGTGTTCTCTGTGTCTCTGTGGTGAAAAAACCTCGCTCAAGCGCCCCATATCCAATCGTCGTCGTCGTCATCTTCCCACTCGTCGTCTTCGCCGATCACCATCTCCGGCGAGAGGTCTTCTTCTAGCTCTTCTTTTGTATAGCCGTCGTATTCTTCGTCATCCTCGAAGACTTCTTCGTCGAAGTCGAGCGGCGCATCGAAGTCCTCCGCTGCTAACTCGGCTTCCTGCGCGCCATCCTCGTGCCCCTTGTTGTAGCCGGCGTCGTAGCCCTCCCGGTAGCCGAGCGCGTAGCTCTTTTGGTAAATCGTCGCAAAAGCGCCGTCGTAGGTAAAGACGCTCGCCCCGGTATAGTCCGGCGCCAGTTCGTAGCCCTCGTAGCCGTCGTTGCGGCCATGCGCGTAGCCGGCGTCGTAGCCCTTTTCGTAGCCGGCGGTGTACGCTTCCTTTGCCAGCGCGATAGGCACCTCGCGCAGGCTGCCGCCGAGCATCGGCGCGAAGTTATCCGCGTCGGCAGGCAGGGCCGGCTCTGCGCCGGTGATTTCGTCGCTGCCGCTCATGCGCACCTCACAGCACGATACCTACTGCAAACAAGAGACTAAAGAGCAAACTCAACTGCGCCGTATCGGCCAGCAGGCGATTATACCCCGGCCCGTCGAGGCTGCGCTGCATCCGCTCGACCGCGCGCCACGCCAGGGTCAGCGTGCCCCACGGCAGCAGTACCCAGATTTTAAACGCGCCGGTCAAAAGCAGCAGCGCCGGGACCGCATACGCGCCCCACACCAGCGCCGCGTACTCGATGCGGGTGAAGCGCAGGCCGAACATCACCGCCAGGGTGCGCTTGCCGGTCTTGGCGTCGGTGGGGATATCGCGGGCGTTGTTCACGACCAGGATTGCGGTAATCAGCGCGCCGACCGGCGCCGCCGCGACCACCACCGGCGCGGTGAGGGTGAGCGCCTGCGCGTAATAGGTGCCGCACACCGCCGCCAGCCCAAAGAAGACGAACACGAACCCATCGCCCAGCCCGTGCGACGCCAGCGGGAACGGCCCGCCGCTGTACGCCAGCGTCGCCGCGACCGCCGCCAGCCCGATGAACAGGATAAACCACCCGCCCACGCTCACCAAGTACAGCCCGTCCAGCAGCGCCAGCCCGACCACGACCGCCAGCCCCAGCCGCAGCCGGGCCGGCGCAATCAACCCGCTCTGCGTGACGCGCACCGGGCCGAGGCGGTCGGCGGTGTCGATGCCCTTCACGTAATCAAAGTAGTCGTTGGCGAAGTTCGCCGCAATTTGAAACAGCAGCGCGCCGGCCAATGCCGCCAGCGCCGGCAGCGGCGCAAACACGCCGTCCCGGATTGCCAGCGCCGCGCCGACGACCACGCCTCCCACGGCGGCGGGGAGCGTCTTGGGCCGCGCCGCCATGAGCCAGGCGCGGGTTTGAGGGATGCTCGAACGGTCTTGCATGTTGATCTTATGACTCTCATTCACGGTTAGGTAGTGGTGACTCTTCGACTGATAACCTCACCCCCCACGCGCTGACGCGCAGCCCTCGCCATCGCATGGCGAGGGGGAGAAGAGCACGATTCGACGCTTCTTGTTCCCCCTCGCCACGGTGTGGAGAGGGGGCTAGTACAGCGCGGCAGAAGTAAGCCGCCGGTTTTCCCCTCACCCCCTGGCCCCCTCGCCCACAAGGGGCGAGGGGGAATCAGAGCCGCTGTACGGCGCTCCTGGCTCCCTTTCCCCCCTTGTGGGGCGCTACGCAGAGGGATGGGGATAGAGGGGAGGCGTCACCGCAGGTGTATTTACGCTGGCGTGTACTAGGGGGTGAGGTAAGCCAGATCATCAGTCAATATGTCGCCGTCACCCGCGGTTAAAGCGGCTTCACTCCCACATGCACCGCCATCGTCCCGAACATAAAGCGCCGGTATCGCACCGCCACCAGACCCACTTCCCGCATGATCGCTGCGAGTTCGTCCGGCGTCTTGAACGCCTGCGTCGACTCCGGCAGGTAGCGGTACGCCGAGGCGTCGCCTGTGATGGCGCGCCCCAACAACGGGATAATATACCGCAAATAGAACGAGATAAACGGCTTTAGCAGATTATCAGGCGGCGGCGAGGTATCCAGGCACACGACGCGACCGCCCGGCTTGGCGACGCGCGCCTGCTCGCGGAAGGCCGCCGCTACGTCGATGACGTTGCGCATCAGGTAACCGGAGGTCACCGCGTCGAACGTGCCGTCCGGGAAAGGCAGCGCCAGCGCGTCGGCCTGCGCCCAGAGCACCCGCGCGCCGGGCCGCCGCTGCCGGCCCATCTGCATCATCGGCGCGGCGAAGTCAACGCCGGCCAGGATCAATCGGTCGTCCAGGCGCAGCGCCTCGAACGCGATTTCGCCCGCGCCCGTCGCCACGTCGAGCAGCCGGCCGCCCGGCGGGAGCGCCGCCTGCCGGACCACGTAGCGCCGCCACGCCCGGTCGCGCCCGAAGGTCATCAAGCGGTTCGTGATATCGTAGCGCCCGGCGATGCGCCCGAACATCGCCCGGACGTAGGCGGCGCGCTCGCGGCCCTGCAACTGCGCCAAGCTATGCCCCCGCCGTGTGCTGCATCAGCGCCCATTCGTGCTGCCCACGCTTGATTAGAATGTTGCGGTCGGCGAGGTAGCCCAGCAGTACATGCAAATCTATTGGGTTCTCCTGGCACCACGCCGCGTAAGTCTGGATATCGGGATTGTCCTCGTGGTGCTTCATGCGCCACTTGAGATGGAAGAACAACTCGCCAGTGAAGAAAACGATGGGATAGCCGGCCTTCCAATCGAACCGCTCGCCGGTGCGGATGTTGACCAGTTCGCAGGTATCGCCCTGCATCCAGTAGCGCCAGGTGTTGTCCCAGATGCCCTCGCGCTTGATCTGCCCTTCTTCCTGCTTCTTGCGGAAAGCGTCTAGGGCAAGCTCAGAGATTCGGATGTCCAGCGCTTTTTCCAGGTACAAGTTCTTGATGATGTCGGGCCGCAGCTCGACCACCGCCTGTATGACCGTCTCGCGGCGGCGGTGCAGGTAGAAGATGATGATGTTCCGCAGTGCCTCGAACACTTCAATCGGTACAGAAAGCTCATCCATTTGATCCGTTTTATCCTTCCTCGACATACAGATGCCGGTTGATGCGCCGGTCCAGGGCATAGATCGCCAAATACAACAGTAGCCCAAGCAAACTCATCGCCAGGATGCCGGCATACATCTCTGTGTACAATCCTACAATATATGTTTCCACGTAGATATAGTACCCTAAGCCCCGGCGCGTGAGTGACTGCTCTGCGATGAACAGCACGGCTATCGCCGTGCCTACCGAAACGCGCAGTGCGGTCAACACCGCCGGCATCGCCGCCGGGAGGTATACGTAGCGGAACAGTGCGCGCCGCCCCGCTCCCAGCGACCGCACCGAGAACAGCAGCTCCGGGCGCAGGTTCGCGGCTTCATCTCGAACGACGACTAGAATCTGGAAAAAGAGAATCAGCGCAATCAAAAAGATTTTAGAGATATCGGTGATGCCCAGCAAGACATAAATCACCGGGAGCAGGATGATCTTGGGTATCGGGTAGACGATGGCGACGAGCGGCGCGACGATGCGGTCGATGCCCGGCGTCTGCCCCAGCCCCAGGCCGACCGGCGTCGCCAGCAGCACCGCGACCCCAATCGCGGCCAACACGCGCCCGGCGCTTGCGACGAAGTGCCCGCCCAGGTCGCCGGCCAGCATCTCCGTGACGAAGACCGGCAGCACCGCGCCCGGCGGCGGCAGGATGGGCCGGTTGACGATCCAGGCAAGCGCCTGCCACAGCGCCAGGAACATCAGCAGCCCGACGGCGATATCACGCAGAGCAAGCCGCCGTTTCATGCCGTCGCCTGCCCCGCGCCGATAATCGCCTCCGCTTCTATCTCGACCAGGTAGCCGTCGCCGATGAGCGCGCTCACCGCGACCAGCGTATTCGCCGGGCGGATGTGCTCGAAGTGTTCGCCGTGTGCGCGCGCGACCGGCTCCCAGCGCGCCGCGTCGGTGATGTAAATTCGCGTGCGTACCACGTCCTCCAGCGTAGCGCCGGCCTGGTGCAGCGCGCGCTCGATCTTCTGGATGATGTAGACGGCCTGCGCGTAGGGGTCGTCGCCGCCGACTAGGTTGCCGTGTTCGTCGGTGGCGGTGGTGCCGGCGACGTGTACCACGTTGCCCACGCGCACCGCCCGCGAATAGCCCGCGATGGCCTCCCATTGGGTGCCGGAGGCGATATTTTGTCGCTTCATTTTCCGACCTCATGCTTGGCGTAGGGGCGGGTTTGAAACCCGCCCCATATGCATCAACTTAAGCGCTTTTTTCCCCCTCTCCCCCGACCCCTCTCCCTCAAGGG
>JAFGMM010000220.1 GCA_016927535.1 Anaerolineae bacterium | reverse complement strand
CCCTTGAGGGAGAGGGGTCGGGGGAGAGGGGGAAAAAAGCGCTTAAGTTGATGCATATGGGGCGGGTTTGAAACCCGCCCCTACACCCGGCCGGCGACCGCGCTATCTTGCAGAGCTACCCTGAAACTGAGAGGCGAGAAAATTCTCGCCTTTATGCTACTTCTTGCCGAAGACGCCCAGCCCGGCGCACTCGCCCTCGCGCATGTCGATCACTTCGACGTTGAGTTCGTCGAGCGCCTGCTTCAGTTTGCCGTGATCGGCCCCGGTCTCCTTAATCGTGATCTTGCCCCCCGGCGAGTCGCCGGGTTCCCAGGTGACCAGGCTGATGATGTTACCGCCGGCTTCGTGGACGGCCTCGGTGACCTGGGCCAGCGTGCCCGGATCGCCGGGGATGTGCAGGGTCAGGCGCAGTCCCTCGTGACCGCCGCCCAGGGCGTTTACAAACGCTTTGAAGATATCGGTCTCGCTGACGATACCCACCAGTTCCTCGCCGCGCACAATCGGCAGACAGCCGAGCCGGTGCTCCAGCATGACGCGCGCCGCGACTTCGATGGGGCATTCTTCATCGACGGTGTAGACCGGGTGGGTCATGAACTGGCGCACTTTCAGCTTTTCGAGCAGGGCGTAGATTTCATGGATGCTGAGCGTGGTCGCAGGCGAGGGCTGCGTGGAGAGCAGGTCTTCCTCGCTGACGATCCCGACCAGTTTGCCCTTGTCCAGGACCGGCACCTGGCTGATGTTGTGTCTTTTCAGCGTCTCAAACGCCTCGCGGTGCGAGGTATCGGGCGTGACCGTGATGACATCAGCCGTCATGATCTTACTAACGAGCATTGCGGTTCCCCTTTCTTGGATGGTAAAGGCGTATAAATAAAGCCGGGTTCATCGCGCCAGCATCGGGCCAAGCGGCCGGCCGCCGAGTAAGTGCAGGTGCAGGTGATAGACGGTTTGCCCGCCCTCGCTGCCGCAGTTTATCATCAGACGGTAACCGCGCTCCGCGATGCCCTGTTCTTTGGCGATCTGGGCGGCGACGCGCACCATGCGCCCGACCAGCGCGTCGTCGCCGGGCGTCAGGTCGTTAGCGCCAGGGATGACGCGGTTGGGCACGACCAGGATGTGAACCGGCGCCTGGCGATGGATATCCCAAAACGCCGTAATCTGTTCATCCCGGTAGACGATTCGGGCGGGCGCTTCGCCGTCGATGATCTTTTTAAAGACGGTGCTCATGAGTACTCCTATCTCCGCGTCCAGTGCACTAAGTATACAAGAGGGGGAGTGTGTGTTCAACGACCAGCAACGCCGCACGCCGGAAAACGTAGAAGTTCGTTGTAAATGCGCCGCACACACAAATTTGCGGCAATCGTCCAGGTCGGTACAATCCACATAAGAAATGGCGACCGAGGCAGGCAGCAGCTTGAAACCGCTTGAGATTGCAGTAGACGATATCTTGCAGCTTCGAAAAAAGCACCCGTGCGGCAGCGACCGCTGGCGTGTGTACCGGGTCGGTGCGGATATCGGGATTCGCTGCGAAGGCTGCGGGCGCCGGGTCTTGCTGCCCCGGCAAAAGCTGGTGCGCAGGATCAAAGCGATCTTGCCACGTTAGCGGGGGATGAAAACAAATCGAGGTGAAGCAATGAAGCGAATTCTTTTTTTGATGTCCGATACGGGTGGTGGGCACCGCGCTGCCGCCGAAGCGATTGAAGCGGCGATCAGCGCGCGCTACCCCGGCGCGTGTCGCTTCGAACTGGTTGACGTGTGGAAATACTACACGCCTTTTCCCTTCAACTACTCTCCCGAAACCTACGGCCCGACCATCCGCTGGGGCAAACAAGCCTGGAAGCTGGGCTACAAGTTGACCAACACGCCGCAGGCCTCCACCGCCGTCATGGATTCGGCGTACAACACGTTATTCAAAGACGGCATGCGGCGCCTGGTCGTCGAGCACGGCGACGTCGATGTCGTCGTCAGCGTACACTCGGTCTTTGTGCGGCCCGTACTGCGCGCCCTCGGCGAGCGCGGACACCGCCCGCCCTTCGTCACCGTGGTCACCGATTTGGTGACGACTCATATGTGGTGGTACGACCCGAACGTAGACCGCTGCCTGGTGCCCACCTGGACGGCGTACCAGCGCGGGCTGCTGGCCGGTCTTTCGCCCCGCCAGATGCGCATCACCGGGCTGCCGGTGCATCCCAAATTTGCGGCGGGCCTGCTGGACAAACAGGAAGCGCGCGCCCGGTTGGACTGGGACCCGGACTTACCGGCGGTGTTGGTCGTCGGCGGCGGGCAGGGTATGGGGCCGCTGTATAAAATCGCGCGCGCCATCGACGCCACACATTCCAGGTGCCAGCTTGCCGTCATCGCCGGGCGCAACGAACGGCTCAAAGAGCACCTGGAGACCTCCGAGTGGAACCAACTCACCCACATCTACCCTTACGTGAGCAACATGCCGACCATGATGGCCGCCGCCGATATCCTGGTGACCAAAGCCGGCCCCGGCACCATCAGCGAGGCGTGCATCGCCGGCGTGCCGCTGGTGCTGAGCGGCGCAATCCCCGGCCAGGAAGAGGGCAACGTGACCTACGTCGTGCGCAACAAGGCCGGGCATTGGGCGCCCAGCCCGGAGAAGGTCGCCGAGGCGGTCAAGGCGTGGCTGGCCGAGGGCAAAGAGGGCCTGGCGAAGCGCGCAGCAGCGGCAAAGGCGCTGGGACGCCCCAACGCCGTATGGGAGGTCGCGGAGGAGGTGTGGCACTATGCCAACCAGCCGCACGTCCTGGTCGATGCGCATGGCGCGCGGCGCACGGCCTTGCTGCCGCGCATCGACGCTACCGGCGCGGACGCGGTAGGGATTTGAGAACAAGCTACTGCAAAGGAAAAATTTTAGGCGAAGGCAGCATACAGGTCGCTCTTCATTGCGGCGCGGTTGGCGGCTACGGGCGCGAGCGCACAGTATAACCTTACGGTGACGTATGCGTGCTATCGCTGCCACGACGACCGTTCGGCGGCGGGGCTGGTGCGGTCCACCGAGGATTATCAGGCAAAGCCGTAGCGCCGCAAACAATTTGTAACAATTGTGTGTTTTGATACAACTCTAGATAAGGTTCGATCAAATAGGAGATTTTCTAAAAATGCTGAGTGTATTGTTCAAAAAATCAAGCAGGCTGCTGATCGTGCTTGGACTGCTGCTTGCCTTTAGCGCAGGTGTGTTTGTCGCTGCCCCGACCAGTCTTTCAGGCGTGCAAGCCGAAACGGTCTATCAGAAGGGCGGCGAGGACACTGCGGCGGTGTATAACGAGGTGAGCTATTCAGTGGTCAACCTCGTCGTGACGACGAAGATTGACCAGGACCAAATCTTTGAGTTCCCCGACACCCCCGAAGGCGACGGGACGCCCGAAGTCCCCTTTGAGTTTGACATGCCTGACGATTTCTTCAGCCAGGGACAGGGGTCGGGCTTTGTCTATGACATGGAGGGGCATATCGTTACCAACTACCATGTCATAGAAAGCGCGGAGAGAATCGTCGTGACTTTCCGCGACGGTACGCAGGCCCGCGCCGAGGTGATCGGCACGGATCCAGAGTCGGATATTGCGGTGCTCCGGGTCGATGTTGATCCCGAAATCCTGCGCCCGGTGACCTTCGCCGACACCGAGGAGCTTTACGTCGGGCAGCCGGTGCTCGCCATCGGCAGCCCCTTCAGCCAGGATTGGACGCTGACCACCGGCATCGTCAGCGCGCTGGACCGCACGATGGGTTCCGGCTTTACCGCGTTCTCCATCTCTTCGGTGATCCAGACCGACGCGGCTATCAATCCCGGCAACTCCGGCGGCCCGCTGCTCGACATCGAGGGCAACGTAATCGGCGTCAATGCGCAGATCATGTCGCGCTCAAGCGCGAACTCCGGGGTCGGCTTCGCCATCCCCGGCAACCTGGTACAGAAGGTCGTGAAGGACCTCATCGAGCGCGGCGATTATAAGTACGCCTGGCTGGGCATCTCCGGGCAGTCGCTCTCGCTGGAACTGCGCGAAATCTTGGACCTGCCGGCCAACCAGCGCGGCGTGTTGATCGGCACGGTGAGCCGGGGCGGCCCGGCGGATAAGGGCGGCTTGCGCGGCTCGAGCCAGCAGGTCGAGAAAGACGGCATTGTGTACCAGGTCGGCGGCGATATCATCGTCGCCATCAACGGCGAACCGGTGCCGCACATGGATGCGTTGATTGCTTACCTGGTGGAGAAGACCCAGCCCGGCGACGAAGCGACGCTCGAAGTACTCCGCAACGGCAAAACGCAAACGCTCACCGTCACATTGGGCGAACGCAGCGAATACACCGCCGAATAACGACCCTCCGAAACCACCCGGTCAACGTGATGAATAACACAAATCTTATGCAAGATTTGTGTTATTCTTTTCTTCCTCCGATAAAATACGCACGCCATTGTTGCAAAAGCGTGTAATCACGGGGCGCTCTCGCTCAAAGTAGGGGCGGGTCTGAGACCCGCCCAGGGCCGGTTACACGCTGCGCAGCGCCCCCTATAAATCAACAACATCTATGATGAGGAGGAAGATACTCATGTCAACCGATATTGAAACCCGCGCTTTCGAGGCCGAAATCCGGCAGTTGCTCAATATTCTGGCGCATTCGCTCTACACCGAACGCGAAATCTTCCTGCGCGAGCTGATTTCCAATGCCTCCGACGCGCTCAACCGCATCCAATTTGAGATGCTGACCGACCGCGACGTGCTGGACCCCAACGCCGAGCTTGCCATTCGTCTGAGCGTAGATGAGGACGCCGGCACGCTCACTGTATCGGACACCGGCATCGGCATGACGCGCGACGAACTGGTAGAAAACCTGGGCGTGATCGCGCACAGCGGTGTGCAGGGCTTCCTGAAGCGGGTGAAAGAGTCGGGCGGCGGGCCAGGCGCCGGTGATATCATCGGGCAGTTCGGCGTAGGCTTCTACTCGGCGTTCATGGTCGCCGACGAGGTGACGGTCGTCTCCCGTTCGTACAAGCCCGACGCGCCGGCGCACCGGTGGACTTCGAGCGGCGGCGACACCTTCACGATTGCGCCCGCCGAGAAGAACACGCGCGGCACCGAAGTTACCCTAAAGCTCAAGGACGACGCAAAGGAGTTCTTGCAGGAATGGAAGCTGCGCGAAGTGGTGCGCAAGCATTCCGATTACGTCGCGTACCCGGTCTACATCAAGCGCGAGACCACCGGCGAAGACGATACCGTCACCGTCGAGGACGACCGGCTCAACCAACAAACCGCGCTCTGGCGCCAGCCCGCCAACGAACTCACCGACGAGGATTACGACAACTTCTACCGGCAGCTCACGCTCGACTTCGAGCCGCCGCTGCTGCGCATCCATATGAGCGCCGACGCGCCTTTGCAGTTCTACGCGGTATTGTTCGTGCCCGCCGCCGCCGAGCGCAACATCTTCAGCGCGCGCCGCGAGCCGGGCCTTAAGCTCTACGCGCGCAAGGTGCTTATCCAGGAGTACTGTACCGATCTGCTGCCCGAATACCTCAACTTCGTTCACGGCGTCGTGGACAGCGAAGACCTCCCGCTCAACGTGAGCCGCGAGAGCTTCCAGGCCAACCGGCAGATCGCCCGCCTGAAAAATACTCTCACCCACAAAATCCTGAGCGAACTCAAACAGCTTGCGACCGACGACCCCGAAAAGTACGCGAAGGTCTGGGCGGCGTTCGGGCGGCACCTCAAGCAGGGCGTCGCAACCGCGCCCGAAGACAAAGACCGCATCGTGCCGCTGCTGCGCTTCCATTCCAGCAAGAGCGAAGGCAAACAGCCTGATGTGTCGCTGGCGACTTATGCCGGCCGCCTGGCAAAAGGGCAGGACGAGATTTACTATGTGCTCGGCGATGACCCCGCCTCGGTGTCGCACAGCCCGCACCTCGACCCCTTCCGGCAGCGCGGCATCGAAGTGCTCTACTTCACCGACCCGCTGGACAGCTTTATGGCGACGTCGCTGCAAAGCTACGAGGGCTACAAGCTGCGCAACATCGACGACGCCGGGCTGGATATCGGTGACATGGGCGAACCGGGCGAGGAGACTCAAGCCGAAACCCGCGAAGCGCTGCCCGAAAAGGCTTTCGACAAGCTCAAGCGGCGCTTTGTGGATGTGCTGGGCGAGCGCGTGCTGGAGGTGCGCGAGAGCCGGGTACTCACCGGCAGCGCGGCGCGTCTGGTAGCGCCGGAGAACGCGCCCGACCGCAATATGCAGCGCGTCTTTCGCTTCTTGGAGCGCGAGTACGAAATCCCCAAGCGGATCATGGAGATCAACCGCCGCCACCCGCTGATCCACAACCTGGCGGCGCAGATCACGAGCGCGCCCGACGCGCCGGTCATCAACCAGGTGATCGAACAGCTTTACGAGAGTGCGCTGCTGGTCGATGGCCTGCACCCCGACCCGGCGAGCATGGTCACGCGCATTCAAGCGCTCATGGAGGCGGCGACGGCGACGGCGCTCCAGACCGGCGCAGGAGAAGCGGGTGAATAAACGCCAGGCCGTCGCTGATGCAATCTGGGCGCTGCATGCGATGGTGCGGTGGGCGCCGGGCGAGGATATCACAAATCTGGAGGCGTGCAAAGCGTCGGGGCGCCTGCACCCCGGCGCCACGCTGACCGACCAGCTCACGATGATCGAAGATGAGATCGTCGTGGACGATAACCTCGTCTTTTACTATCACGATGCGAGCGAACCGCGCGGTGTGATCGTCTTCCGGCGCGCCGGGCGCGATTGGATTATCCGGTTTACGCTGGACGGCGTTATCGAGACGGCGCGCCCGCTGTTGGAGGTGCCGGCATACCTTGCGCAGTCTCAGCTTGAACGCCTGGGCACGGTGGGAGAGTTGCTTGATTAAGGGGCAGATCGTTCACTTTTCCCTCTACCCGCAACATGCATTATAATCAGGCATAATCCGTTCGTAAGTCGGGAGACCGCCGTATGGACGCCGCAGGTCCGCTCGCATTTGTTATCTTGGGCGCCGTCATTGGCTGGGTGGTGATGCTGGTCGTCGAGTACCTGGTTCTCAAGCCGCACTGGATTGCGCAGGGCCGGGCGATGGTCGATTCCGAGGCCGATGCCGAAATCCGCGAGTCGCTCGCCGGGATTGAGCGTATGCACCAGGAGCAGCTTGCCACGCTCGCCGAGATCAGCAACCAACTCACCGCCAACCGGCTCGCCATCGAAGCCATCGAGTCGCCTGATTTCGACTCGTCGTCGCTGCAAAAGACGCTCGACGATATCGCCGCCAAGCTGGAAGCGCTCGCAGTGCAGCGCGCGGCCCTTGCCGAGAGCGTGAGCGATGCTGTACAAGAGCAGATCAGTGAGGCGGCAGCCGCCCCGGACGATCTGACCCTCATCAAGGGCATCGGCCCGTCATACGCCAACCGGCTCAACGCCGCCGGGGTGCACTCGTTCGACCAGTTAGCGGCGCTCACGCCCGAAGAACTCAATGCGCTGCTCAGGATGGACGGCAACCTGACCGGGCGCTGGATTCAACAGGCGCGCGTCATCGTTTCGGGGCGCAATAAGCTAAAAGAGTTATCGTAACATGAACTCGGAAGCGAACCACACCGACGCTGATAACGTCGAGAGCACTTACAGCCGGGTCGTCAAGTTCGGCGTCCCGGCCCTGCTGATCCTGGTCGTGATCTTGTTGATGATCGCCGCCGGTCGGGTCGCACAGTTTATCGGCGACCGCGACCAGACCGCGACGGCGGTCGCCATGTTAGACTGGACGCCCACGGCAGCGACTTCGCCGCCGGCTGCAACCGAAACGCCCACGGCCACGTTTACACTCACGCCCACGTTAACCGTGCCGGCGGCTACGGCTACACCTACTACTACGCCCACACCCACAACTACCACTGCGCTCATACCCACACCGACGGCAACCCTCCCACCGACCGAGTTGCCCACGCCGACGGTCGAGGAAATCGCCGCCGTTCCCACGGCGACCGCGACTCGCACGGCTGCGTTCACCGCCACTTTGACTCGCACACCTTTTCCCAGCCCAACCGCCGAGGCGGTTGCCGCCGCTCCAACTTTGACTCGCACACCCTCGCCGACCGCAACGACGACAAAGATACCCTCGGCGACCGCGCGGGCAACCGAATCGGCGTCACCTTCACCGACTGCGACGCCGACTCAAACGACGACGCCCTCGGCGACTGCGACGGCGACCCATACATTACCACCGACGGTCACGCGCATATCCTCGCCGACTGTGACGTCGACTCAAACGACAGCGCCCTCAGCCACTTCGACGGTGACATTAACACGGTCGCCGACTCCAACACGCACACCCACGCCCACTATAGCGCCGACTCAGACGACGACGCCCACGCCGACCGATACGCCGTCGCCGTCGTTGACCGTGACGCCAACTCAAACGGCCACAGCCACGTCTATCCCGACATCTACATCTACGCCGACCGCTTCATCTACGGCCACCGCGACCCTGGCGCCCAGCCTCACGGCCACCGCCGAGGCCGCCGCCGTCGTTCCCAGTAAGACGCTCGTGACGGACGAACCCGGCGTAATCATCCCGATCATCACCGCGCCGGTTGACGGCGAGGTCATCGCCTCGAACCTGCTGCCGGTCGCGGGCACGGCTGCGCCCGGCGCGCGGGTCGCCGTCGTCGAAGGGGAGGTCGAGTTAGGGCGCGGCTACGCCGGGGAGGATGGAATCTGGCAGTTTACCGTAGACCTGACGACCGACGCCGAACCGGTCAGGGAGCGGCAGATCGTGGCGCGCGTCCTGGACGAAGGGGGGAGCGTGCTGGCCGTCTCAGAGCCGGCGACCTTCATCATGGGCAACGTGGAACCGTCGCCCACGCCAACCGTCCCGCCGACGCCGGCGCCCACCGTGAAGCCGGCCATCACCCGGCCGGCCGGCGGCGAAACGCTGACGCCCGGCAATGTCACGTTTGCCGGCACAGCCGGGCCGGACGACACGGTACGGCTTGTCAACCAGGATAGTATTGTGTTGGGAACGGTGATCGCCGCCCGGTCGGGCGAGTGGCAAATTATCATCAAGCTGGCGCAGACCGGCCCACTCACCGTGACCGCGCAGGTGCTCGACGAAGCCGGCGCAGTGCAGGCGATCTCCGACCCGGTGAGCTACGTCGTCGCCCCGGCGATTGTGCCCGACACCGGCGGGGAGGCTGTGCCGCCCGGCGAGACGGCGCGGCTGCTGGCGTTGCTGCTCGTGATGCTGGGCGCGGTTCTTCTGCTGGTCGGCGGCACCCTGCGCCGCGCCGCAAAGGACGGCCTGGCGGCAAAGCTGACATTCCGCCCGCCGCGCCGCAAGAAGTAACGCTTACAGCGCCGCCGTCAGGCGCTCGCCGAAGGTTGCCGGTTCGCTTCGCTCGACGACGAGATCGCCGGCCTCGTGGAATGCCATAAAGTCGCGCATGGCCCCGGCGACATCCGCGGTCAGCGCCTCGTCCGGCTCGATTCCCGGCTCCAGATACAGCGCCTTGAGCCGGAGCGTGCCGGTTTTGCGCTCCAGCTTGGGATCAAAGCGCCCCACCAACCGGCCCCTGTGCAGGATCGGCAGGCAGTAATAGCCCCACTCGCGCTGACCAGCCGGCTTGTATGCCTCCAGGGCTTGCCGGAAGCCCCAGAAAGCCTCGTCGCGTTTGCGCGCCCAAAACAGGCTGTCGAACGGGCTTAAGAACGTGGTGCGCGCCGCGTCGATTTCCCCAGCGGCGGCCTGTTCGAGGCGCGGCAGGTTATCGCGGTGCACGATCAGGTCGCGCGTTTGCCCGTCGAACAGTTCGGCCGGCACGCTCACGGCGACGCCCTCCGCCAGCAGCGCTTCGAGATGGGGTTTAGCCTCGCCGCGCTTCATATACGCATAATCGGCGGCGTGCCCGGCCTCGCCGATGCCCATCGCCAGGAACGCGCGTTCGAGCAAATGACGGCGGGTCTCTGCCGGAGTCGGCTCGCTCGTATCGACCCAACCGGGCAGCACCCGCTCTTTGAGATCGTAGACGCGCTGGAAATTCACCCGGTCCGCGATCATCAGGTCGCCGCAGTTGTAGCCGATTTCGAGCGCGTGCTTGGCGGGTTTCCAATCCCACCACGTCCCACCTTTACGGTCCGGGTTGTCAAAGTCGGACGTGCGCGCCGCGCCCTCCTGCCGGATGCGCGCCATGACCTGCTCGAAGACCTGCCGGTTTTGGGGGTCTTTGATCCAATCGCGCCGCCAATGCCCGCCGTTTTCCCGGAACCGGCGCATCGCCGGGATGCGGTAGCGGTACAGGCTGAAAGGGATGAGGCTCGCCGCGTGCATCCAATACTCGAACAGGCGGCGGTGGTCGGGGTTGTAGGCCAGCTTATCGAAGTCTGCCGGGGCATACTTGCCCAGCCGGCTCCAGACAACGAGGTAGTGGCTGCGGTGTACCATTTGCAGGGTGTCGATTTGCACGCACATCAGCCGTTCGACGATATCGTGAATGGCGTCGGGCACGGGCGCGGGTTCTGCGCCGTTTGGCGTATCGAGCGCCTGTGCGTGCAGCGCCAGCGCACGCACGGCAGATAGAGGGTAAGTCGTCATGGTCGTTCCGTTGGTGCTATAGACCTTCAGAAAATGTTTTAGACTCACCTCACCCCCCAGCCCCCTCTCCACATGGTGGAGAGGGGGAGAACCCCCCAGATG
>JAFGMM010000219.1 GCA_016927535.1 Anaerolineae bacterium | reverse complement strand
CCCTTGAGGGAGAGGGGTCGGGGGAGAGGGGGAAAAAAGCGCTTAAGTTGATGCATATGGGGCGGGTTTGAAACCCGCCCCTACACCGACCCGGTGACCACGTTATATTGTAGGGCTAGAGGAGAAGCTGTATGCTGCGGAAATTATCCTTTATCACTGCCGTCATCGGGTTCGCGCTCGGCGCGACCGGCCTCGCCGCCTCCCAGAACGACCCCGATCCCCCACCCCCCGAAGCCATCGACGACGTATACGACTTCGACCTCCTGGTAAAAGTTGACGGCGTAGACGCCCGCTTCGCCGACATGCGCGGCGTCGCCGTGACCGCCGGCAGCGCCGACGGCGCGCGGGGCGGGTTCCGGGTCGTCTCACCGGTGGGCGGCCTGTCCGAGACCGCGCTCGACACGCTCGATATTCAAAGCATCACGTTCGATAACCGCGTCATGGGCAGCGGCCTGAGCACCTTCACCGGCAGCGACCACGCCCTCACCATCGACGGCCCGGCGTGGGATCTGACCTTCAACCAGGGCCGCTACCGGGTCGGCGCGTCCGAGTACACGCGCTTCGGCGTCCAGGCCGGGCCGGGCGCGGCCCCGGTCACGATTAGCTTTGCGTTCGGCGACCGCTTCGCCGGCGAGGTCGAAGGCGGCAGCGCCGCGCTCGCCTTCGACCCGGCGCTCGACACGCTCGATGTCGCGCTGGCCGGGGGCAGCGTCACGTTTAGCCAACCCTTCGAGACCCGCTTTACGGCGCCGGCGGGCGGCAGCAGCGCGAGCGCGCTGCACTTCGACGGCGGCGACGTGACCGAGGAAACCATCACCCTGGCCGAGGCCGGGCAGCGCTTCGCGCCGGTTTTCCGCTCGCTGGCCTTTCACATCGACATGCGTTACCCCATCGCCAGCGCGCCGGCCACCGCCGAGATGGTCTGGTACCTGCTCCTCGACCTGGACGGCAGCCCGTACACCGGCCTCGCCGCCGCGTACATCAACGACGCCATGTACGGCGGCCTGGGCGCGGATTACATCCTGCCGCTGCACCTGCAAGACGACGGCTCGGTCGCCGGCATCGGCTACTTCCCGGAGGCGACCGGCGCCGAGGTCATCGAGGTGCGGACCACGCTCAGCGCCGACCGGCAAAAGCTGACGGTCTACCTCCCGCTCGCCGCGCTCCAGGTCCAAGCCGCCGCCGGCGGCGTCGCCTTTGCGCCCGATGTGCTGCACTGGCGCGTCGCCGCCATCAACTACACCGACACCGACGCCCGCCCCAAAGACATCTACCCCGAACTCACCGCCGCCTATCCTGCACCGCCCGCGCCCGCCGTGCCGCCGACGCCGCTCCCCACTGCCACGCCCACCATCGACCCCGACGCGCCCGCCGAACCGGAAACCTGCCGTGCGGTGACTAACGCCAACGTGAACCTGCGCGCCGGGCCGGGCACCGCCTTCGAGCGGATCGGCGGGCTGGACGCTTACACCGAGGTGCGCGTCGTGGGCAGCAACGAGGCCGGCGATTGGTACCGAGTCGATATCGAGGGCTTCGACGAAGCCTGGATCGCCGGCGAACTCTTGAACTACTTCCGCTGCTCCGATCAGTTCACCTCGCCCATCCCGACCGAGACCCCGACGCCCACGCTCGCGCCTACCCTTACACCCACCTCCACCCCCGCACCCCCGCTCACGCTCGCCGCCACGCCCACGCCGACCGCCACGGGCGACTCGGCCGGCTGCTACGCCGTCGCCAATGCTAACGCTAACCTGCGCGCCGGGCCGGGCGTTGCCTTCGAGCGCGCCGGCGGCGTGGCCGCTTCGACCCGGCTGCCCGTGGTCGGCGTGAACGCGGCCGGCGATTGGTACCGGGTCGAGATCGCGGGGCTGGCAGAAGGCCAGGAAGCCTGGATCGCCGGCGAACTGCTGAGCTATTTCCACTGCACCGAGGGCTTTACCGCGCCCGGCGACGCCGCCGGGACCGCGCCCGCCCCGCATCCCATCACCGCGCCGCCCGTCGCAGAAGACGCCTGCTACGCCGAAACCATTGTCAATGTGAACCTGCGCGCCGGGCCGGGCGCCGGGTTTAAGGTGGTCGGCGGCCTGGCGGCCGGCGTTGAAGTCCAGGTTATCGCCATCAACCCCGGCGGCCAGTGGTACCGGGTGCGCGTGGCGGGGCTGCCCGAAGACGAAGCCGCGTGGGTGGCCGGCTTTGCGCTGAATTACTTCTGGTGCCCCAACCCGGATACTTACGAGCTGCCGGTCGAATAGGAGCGCCATGGTGTCGCCGCCGCGAGAGCCGGTCGCTTACCGGATCGTCATCTGCACGGCGGGCCGCGCGCCGCTCCTGGACGAACCGCGCCTGGCACGAATCGCCGCCGAGACCTGGAACACCGCCGCGAGCGACCCCATCCCGACCGACGATATCGACGTCGCGCCGGACCAAGTGCGCGCGACCGTCCACACCGGCGACCTGGTCGCGCTGAACCGCCGGGTCGAACGCTATAAATCGACCAGTGAAATCCGCCTGTGCGACGCCATCACCCGGCTCTACCCGGACGTTTGGCTCGACAAAATAACCCGTTACAGCCCGGTGTGGCCCGGCGTAATCTACCGAATCTGGGAAGAAGGGTATCATTGCCGGCCCGTGTTTTTCTGGTAAAGTTTTACAAAGTTAAGCAAGATGCGTGGTATACTGGGAAAAACAAGTTTTGATTGGTTCACGTGGAGGGCCTGTTCATGTCCAAGAAGCATGAAGGGCGATTGCTCATCATTGAAGATGATGACGAACTCAATACGATGCTATCAACGTACTTCCAGATGCAGGGTTACGAGGTTTACAATGCATTCACCGGGCGGGACGGTGTGCAGCTAGCGCGCCAGAAACTCCCGAACCTAATTTTACTTGATGTGATGCTTCCCGACCTCGACGGCTTCGATGTATACCGGGCGCTGCGCGGTATTAACCGCACTCGTTACATCCCCGTGACCTTCCTGACCCAGCGCGACGGGCGCAGCGACAAGGTAGCCGGCCTGCAACTGGGCGCCGATGATTACATTACCAAGCCCTTCGACTTAGAAGAACTGCGCCTGCGGGTGCGCCGCTCGATCAAGCGCGCCGTCCGTGATTTGATGCTGGACCCGCGCACCGGGCTGCCCAGCCGCCCCGTGGTCGTGGAGCGCCTTAAAGAACTGAATACTAAACAAACCGGCTATCGCTTTTTATCCGGTCGTATCGAAAATCTAAGTTGTTATCGAGAGATACACGGCTTTGTCGCCACCGACGAAGTGATGGGCTTCGCCGCCCGCACCTTGATCGAAGGCATTGAGCGCCACGGCACCGACGACGATTTTATCGGACACCTGGGCGACGCCCAGTTCGCCATCGTCACCTACCTCAAAGATGTCGGTCTGCTGGCGGCGACGCTGGAGGCGCAATTCAACGACGGCATCACCATGTTCTACAACTTTATCGAGCGCGAACAGGGCTACATCAGCATCGAAGACGACGACGGCAATGTCCGCCAAGTGCCGCTCATGCATCTGCATGTCGAACAGACCGATCTCTCCACCGAGTTGTTACAATCGACCTGAGCGCCCGGCGCATCGAGGCGAGGCTTAGCCACGAATGGGCACAGATTTACACGAATTCGTGGCAATTCGTGGTTAAGTCTTCTCTAAAGCAGTTCCTTGCCTTGATACACGTTGACGGAAATAAATCAATGCGTGAATCTATAATTATATTTAGTGCTTTCTTAATTGTTGGTGGTATAAGTATCATTATACAGAAAAAGGTAGTATTTGGTACTGGCTTAGCGATTTCTAAACCCTCTTTAACTGGAGTACCTGCTATCATTTTTGGTGTTTTCATGCTCATTGGTGGCTCAGTTATAGTAATAAGGAGCATTAACAAATACTGGAAATATGAAACTACGTGGAATTATGGAGAATCTATTGCATTAGGAATAGTTATTATAATTATAGGATTAATGGTGAGTGTAGTTGTAAAATTTGCCCAGATAATTTGGAGGGACTAATCGACTTAATGTTAGCGAAAGGGCGAAACGCTGTAGCTGCTCTCACTTTAATCACCCGTGTTTCCTTCACGCCTTTGCGTCAACGTCTGGGTATAGGGTCTAGCGGTTAAAAATTTTATTTTCAAGGGGGAAATATGATCGACCGCGATACATTCCACTGGCCCGGCGGGCAGCGCTGCGCGGTGAGCCTCACCTACGACGACGCGCTCGCCTGCCATTACGATATCGCCGCGCCGCAGCTCGAAAGCGCCGGGCTGCGCGGCACTTTCAACGTGACGGTGAACGGTCACTTTATGGAGAGCACCGAGCGCTGGGCGATGCTGGCGGCGCGCGGGCACGAACTCGGCAATCATTCGCTCTTCCATCCCTGCTACTCCGCGCCGCCGCAGATACACACCTGGCTCGACGCCGGCTACAACCTCAAGGATTACACCGAGAAGCGCTTCCGCGAGGAGATACGCCTCGCCAATTGGATTTTGCACCGCGTGGACGGCAAGACCGAACGCACCTACGCCAAAACCTGCTGTGACAATTGGATCGGCGAAGGCAGCGCCCGGCAGTGCATCGAGCCGATTCTGGCGGATTACGTCATTGCGGCGCGCGGCGAATGGACCGGCAAAGCGGTCGATCTGGATCACATCAATTACTACAACCTGGGGCTGGAAGGAACCGACGGGCGCAGCTTCGAGACTATCCGCGATAAGATCGAGGCGCTGGCCGAAACTGGCGGCTGGATCATCTACGTCGCGCACGGCGTCGGCGCAGGGACGCACGATCTGTTTACCGACCTGGAGGTTCACCGCCGCTTAGTCGAATGGCTGGGCGCGAACAAGGCGCGCGTCTGGACCGCGCCGATGATCGATGTCGTGAAGCATTTGAAGGCGTTTGAATGCTGACCTAGTGCACGTCGGCGTAAATATACCTGTGGTAACACATCCCCCTATCCCCATCCCTCTGCGTAGCGCCCCACAAGGGGGGAAAGGGGGCCAGAAGCGCCGTGCAGCGGCTCTGATTCCCCCTCTCCCCTTGTGGGAGAGGGGGCTAGGGGGTG
>JAFGMM010000218.1 GCA_016927535.1 Anaerolineae bacterium | reverse complement strand
CGTTTTCCCCCTCGCCCCGGCGTGGGAGAGGGGGCCAGGGGGTGAGGGGAAGAATTGGCATTGTCAATCATCGTCTTGACCAACACAAATTTTGCGATATTGACCAGAATCGTCAACAATAGAATCTAGACAACACTCAAGAAAGGAACATCTACGGATGAACAATCGTCTCGCACTGATTCTGTCGGCTGGAGTTTTAATCGTTTTGTCGGGCTTGGTCGTCGCGGTAAGCGCCGCCCGATTGCCCGTCGTTTCGCCGGCATTTGCGCAGGGCGACGCGACCGAAGAACCTCCCCAAAAGACCGCCGAACCCACCGAACCGGCCCGACCTACTGAAAAGCCACGCGCCACCGAACCCGGCGACCTGAGCCAGGACGAGATCGATGCGGCGGTGCGCGAACTGTTCGCAGCGACCGCCACCGCCCAGGCCGCATATGACGCCACGCTCGACGCGCAGTTGTTCGAGGGCATCCCGCCCACGCTGACCGTACAGGCCGCCTTCCAAGATGCGGTGCAGGCCACGCAGCAGGCGAGCATTATGCAGGCCATCTACGGTTCGCTGGCGCTCGACCTGCCCGAAGCAGATCTGTTCGGCGCGAACCACCGCACCGAGGACGGCGACCCCGCGCTCGGCAGCGCTCAGGCGACTGTTACTATTGTTGAATACTCCGACTTCGCGTGCGGCTACTGCCGCCGCTTCTACGTCGAAACGCTGCCGTTGCTCATGGAGCAATACGGCGACCAGATTCGCTTTGTCTACCGCGATTTTCCCATCCTGGGGCAGGGATCGGTGAACGCGGCGATTGCGGCGGAGTGCGCCGACGAACAGGACCGGTTCTGGGATTATCACAATACGCTGTTCGCCAACCAGGGCAATTTTGACGATACGCTTCTCCTGGGTGCTGCCTATACTCTGGGCCTGGATATGGACCGGTTCGAGGCGTGCTATGCTTCGGACGACATGCTTGAGGAAATCCAGGTTGACTACGACGATGCGCGCACGCTCGGCGCGACCGGCACGCCCAGCTTCAGCGTGAACGGCGAGCTGCTGGTCGGCGCGCAGCCTTTCGACGCTTTCCAGCAGGCTATCGACCGGGCGCTTGATCTCATCGCCAACCCGCCGCCGCCGACCTGGACGCCCAGCGGCCCGCAGCCGGTCCTTATCCCGCTGGACGACTTGCCGCAGTGGAGCGCGCCGCCGGAGATGGTCATCGACCCCAATAAGACTTATTACGCGACCTTTGTTACCGCCAAGGGTGATATTGTGGTGGAGTTGTTCGCCGACCAGGCGCCGATCACGGTGAATAACTTTGTGTTCCTGGCGCGCGAAGGATTTTACGATAATACGTCGTTCCACCGCGTAATCGATGGGTTCATGGCGCAGGGCGGCGATCCCAGCGGTACGGGCCGGGGCGGGCCGGGTTATACCTTTGAGGATGAAACCGACAATGGCCTGACCTTCGACGAGCCGGGCTTGCTGGCAATGGCGAACGCCGGCTCCGATACCAACGGCAGCCAGTTTTTCATTACCTACGCGCCCACCGAGTGGCTCGACGGCAACCATACGATCTTTGGCAAGGTGATCGAGGGGATGGACATAGCGGAAGCGCTCACCCGGCGCGACCCGCAGCAGAACCCTACTTTCTTGGGCGATACGCTGATTGCGGTGAAAATCACCGAGGAGTAGATTTTCACGGCGCAGGCAGCCGGGCGTATCGCTGGGGAGATGCCCGGCTATTGCGCTTTCTCGACAATTTCGTTATGCTTGCGTCCGACGTATGGTAGGGTGCCTGGACCAAAAAGCCAGCTTTTTGAGCTGGCTTCTACGTAAATTTCTAAGCCGACGGTTAGATCTTGGGGTTCTTGTTCAGGGTTTTGATGCATTTTGTACAAGCGCGCTTGCGAACCACCTGCCCGTTTTCGACTACAAGGACATACTGAATATTCGGGCGAAACTTCCGTTTAGTCCGTCGCTTGGAGTGACTGACGTTGTGCCCAGACATGGGCTTTTTGCCGCAAATTTCACATTTTGCCATAAGGTTGCCTCGTCAAGTAATGGTATGAACCGGGCGCAATGCTAACACACGGTGCGTATTCTTGCAAGGATGCAAAGGGAAATGACGGCTCAAAGTGACGCTTCGCGCGCCGTCCCTGAAGATCATCAGGGTGACGGCGGTCGGGTCGAGATATCGCCGCACGCGATTGCGCGGGTGGCGAGCCAGGCCGTGCTGCGCAGCTACGGCGTGGTAGGCATGGCGGCTGCAAACCTGGCGTCCGATATCGCAGCGACCCTCTCGCGGGACCCGACGCGCGGAGTGCGGGTGCACTTTGCCGATAACCGGTTGGTCGTCGATTTATACGTCGTGATCGAATACGGCACGCGCATCAGCATGATTGCGCAGAACATCATCGACGCGGTGCGCTACGACGTGGAGAAGACCACCGGCATCCCGGTCGCGCAGGTCAATGTCCATGTTCAGGGCTTGCGCGTTTCGGACACCTAATCGACTATGAACGACTCACACCACACCCCGGAGAATACCTGTGACGGCCAATGTCTTAAACGGCTTGTAGCGGCGGCTGTTTCCTGGTTGGAGCACAAACACCAGCAAATCAATACGTTGAACGTTTTCCCGGTGCCCGACGGCGACACCGGCACGAATATGCTGCTTACGATGCGCAGCGCTCACGACGAAATCGCCGGCATGAGTGATACGAACGTGGGCGCCGTCGCACATGCCATCTCGCATGGCGCGCTGATGGGCGCGCGCGGCAACTCCGGCGTGATCCTGTCGCAGCTTTGGCGCGGCTTTGCCCGCGTGATGGCAGACGCCGAATGTTTCGACGCCGGGATGCTCGCCGTCGGTCTGCGCGAAGCCTGCGACACGGCTTACAAGGGCGTCATCAAGCCGGTGGAGGGTACGATTCTTACCGTTTCGCGCGCCGTCGCCGAGGCCGCCGAGACTGCCGCCGCCGAGACCGACGATGTGACGCATGTCCTGGAGCGGATCGTCTTCTATGCCGGCGAAGCGCTGGCGCGCACCCCGGAGCAGCTTCCGGTGCTCAAACAGGCCGGCGTGGTCGATTCGGGCGGCGCGGGGCTGGTGGCTATCCTGGAGGGAATGCTGCTGTACGTGCAGGGCGGCCTTTCGGAGGCCGAAATCGCGGCGGAAGCGGCCCGGCGCGATACGCACACCCGGCAAGTGCTGACCGAAGAAGATGTCTTTAGTTATCCTTACGACGTGCAGTTTATCGTCCACGGCGAGGGACTGGATGTGCTGGGCGCGCGCGAAGCCATCGAGGTGATGGGCGACTGTGCGCTGGTGGTCGGCGACGACGCCACGATTAAGGTTCACGTACATGTCAAGGACCCCGGCCAGCCCATCAGTTATGGAGCCGGCCTCGGCTTGATCGGCGATGTGGTCGTCGAGAACATGTTGGAGCAGTCCAGGGCTTTCTTTGGCCGGTCGGCGGCGCCGGCGCTCCCGGTGCCTGAGCCGGCGTCCGGTGTGCGGGCCGGCGATATCGCCGTCATCGCGGTAGTTTCCGGTTCGGGGCTGACCAAGGTCTTTCAGAGTCTTGGCGTCGCCGACTTGGTGCCGGGCGGGCAAAGCATGAACCCCAGCACTGAAGAACTGCTCACGGCTGTGCGCGGCGTCCCGACCGACCGGATCGTTCTGCTGCCGAACAATAAAAACATTCTCCTGGCTGCCCGGCAGGCCGCGCAGATGGCCGCCGAGGAAGACATCGACGTGCGGGTGGTGCCGACCGTCACGCTGCCTCAGGGTATCAGCGCGTTGATGGCCTTCCAGCCTGATGGCGACCTGGACGAGGTCGCGCAGGCGATGAGCGAGGCGAAGGACATGGTGACGACGGCGGAGATTACGAACGCCATCCGCAGCGTCGAAATCGACGGCGTGGCGGTGCAGGAAGGCCAGATCATCGGCTTGATCGACGGCACGCTCATTGAGGCCGGCGACGACCTGGATACACTTGTGCTCGATTTGCTCCAGCAGATGAAAGTCACCGATTACGAGCTTATCACGTTATACTATGGTAATGGCGTCAGCAGCGAACAGGCCCAGGCGTTGGCCGACAGCCTGCGCGCGCGTTTCGCAGAACAGGAAGTCGAGGTCATTCACGGCGGACAGCCTCATTATCATTACATTTTGAGCACCGAATGATCGTTGTATTTGATTAATCCCCGTGGAGGTTGGTACGGTTGGGCAAGGTTCATGTCGTCACCGACAGTTCGGCGCACTTCCTCGATCCTGGCGTCGTTGGCCGGTATGATATTACCGTCGTGCCGATGGAGATTCGCTTTGGCGACCAGTCGTTCAAAGAGGGTGTCAACATCGACGCGGACGAGTTTTTCTACCGGGTGAGCCGGGGCGGCGCCATGCCTGACCTTATCCCACCCTCCGTCGAGGATTTCGCCGAGGTGTACCGGCAGCTCAACCGGAAAACCGACCAGATCATCTCGGTCCATCGCTCGCACCAACTGGATGCGACCTGGCAAAACGCCCGGACCGCCAGCCAGATGTTCCTGGGGCGCTGCGATATCGCGGTGATCGACTCCGGCACCACGACCGCCGGGCAGTCCATCCTGGTCGAGGAGGCGGCGTGCGCCGCCGAGATCGAGACCTCGTTGGAGGCGGTGGTGCGCACCGTGCGGGGCATCATCCCTCGCATCTATTCGGTGTTCTACGTGGAGACCATGGATTATATCCGGCGGCACCGGCTGCTCGGCGAAGCGCAAACCATCCTCGGCACCATGCTCGGCATCAAACCCTTCATGACCATCGAGGAGGGCGAGTTGGTGGCGATGGAGAAGGTCCGCACTCGCAACCAGGCCACCGACCGGCTGGTCGAGTTCGTCACCGAGTTCGCCAACATCGAACGGCTCATTATTCTGCAAAATACGCCTTACCCCACCGACCAGACCCGTATGCTGCAAGACCGTCTGGCGCTGGAATTCCCCGGCAGCGAATTTCCGATTTTGATGTACGGCCCCTCGCTTGCTACGCAGATCGGCCCGGACGGTATGGGCGTGGTCGTGTACGAGGGCTTGGACGATTCCGAAGACTGGTGAGAGGTGCGAAAAGGCGCGCAAGGCGTCTGATATCAGTGTTTGTGGAGCCGATGAAGGATATAATTCGGCTCTATCGTGTTTATGGGTACAATCCGGAGGGTTATCGTGCGCCGCGCAATCATCGTTATCACACTCAATAATTTGTTCATGGTCGTAGGGTTCAATTTGTGGCAGGCGGTCTTCAATAACTTCGCCGTCGAGGAGATCGGCGTCCAGGCCGACGGGATCGGCCTGATCCAATCCATTCGGGAGGTCCCCGGTTTGCTGGGGGTCTTCATGATCGGGTTCCTGGTCCTTTTCCTGACCGAGATGCGCATTGCCGGCCTCTCGGTGGCGCTGATGGGGGTGGGCGTCGTCCTGACGGCAGCCACGCATGATCTGGCCGGCCTGATCGGGGCTACGCTGTTGATGAGCGTAGGCTTCCATATTTTCTATCCCAGCAACGCTTCGGCGCTGCTGTTGATCGTGGGACCGGGCGAAGCGCCGCAGGTGTTGGGCAAGCTGAACAGTCTGGGAGCGCTGGCGTCGGTGGTCGGTACGATGTTTGTCTTCCTGGCTCTCGACGCCGTGGGCTACCGCAATATGTTCGTCCTGGCCGGCCTGATCGTCGTGGTTGGCAGCGTGGCGCTCTGGCCCTTCGGCAAACAGCCCGTCCAGAGCAAGCGCGAGCGCCGCCGCCCGCCGGTGCGCCGGCGCTACTCGCTCTATTATGCGCTGGAATTCTTGATGGGCAGCCGCCGGCACATCTTCTCCACGTTTGCCGTCTTCTTGTTGGTGCGCGACTACCGGGTGCCCGCACAGGTCATCACTTTGTTGTTCCTGGTCAACAGCCTGATCGGGATGTATATGGGGCAGGCCATCGGTAAGTTGGTGGTTCGCTTTGGCGAGCGGCGTGTGTTGACGGCTAACTTTGTGCTGCTCGTGTTCATCTTTATGAGCTACGCGGTCATCCCTGCCGTCGGCGCGCTGCACGAACAAAGCTTTACGGCACAGCTAAGCCTGGGCGATTGGGTGCTGTTCCCGGCCTTCACTGCCACGCCGGCGCTGTTGATTCTGCTGGTCCTGTTCATCATCGACAACGTGCTCTTTGGCTTCTCGCTTGCCAGCCAGACCTACTTCCAGAAGATCGCGCTGGGGCCGGATGATATCACGCCTAATGTCTCGTTGGGCCAGACGATCAATCACATCGCGGCGGTGGTGATCCCGGTGGTCGGCGGCGTGGTTTGGGAAACGATAGGCGGGCAATACACTTTCTTGACCGGGGTAGTCATTGCGCTGATTTCGCTGGCGCTGACCCAGTATCTCCGCGTTCCCGGCCCGGCAGAGCCGGCGCCGGTCGAGGCGCTCGCTGCCGGGCGCTAGGCGCGAAGGCTCGCCGCCGGACCGGGTGCGTGCAAACGGGCGCCCGGCTCTCTGGTATAATGCAAAGGTAAGAAATCTGAAGCGACGAAATGGAAGCGATTCTCAATGCCATCAGCACTCGAAAAACTGGTCAAAATCTTGCGTTTGGAGCAAGAGCAAGGCAATAAAAATACCGCCGTTATCGGCGGCCTCAAGCGCTTCGCCGACACCTGGGTGCAGGAAGGCCACGAGCAGGCCCGAAAACCCGAACACCATACGCTGGTTGACGAACTGCATCGGCTCATCGCCGAGTACGAGGCCATCAAAGATCGCACCGAGCGCCGCCGCGCGGTCCAGTTTATGTTGGACCGCATCACCAACCGCGTGCCCCCACGCGCAGATATGGCCTCGCCGCAGCGCCAGGAGCCGGCGCAGGAAGCGCCGCCGGGCGACCTGCCATCCGCCGACGCAGACGACGAGAGCGAGGACGACGACGGCGAATATGATCTGCCTTTGCCGGCGGCCCGGCCTGTGCGCACTGCGTCGCGCCATGTCCGCGACGCCCACCGGGCCGTCCGCCGTCCTTCGTTGGAGGAAGCGCTCGAAGTGCTGCGCGAGTTTGATCATGATGTGACGGCGCTGCATCGGGTTGGTAAGAGCATGGCCGAAAAGCTCGCCCGGCTCGGCGTGAACACGATTGGCGATTTGCTGTTCTTTTTCCCGCGCCGCTATGACGATTACACCCGCATGAAGCCGATCAATCGCCTGGTTCCTGGCGAGGTGGTGACTCTCATCGGTACGGTGCAGAAGGTCACGGTGCGGCCCCTCAGCGGCGGGCGTAACCTTACCGAGGCGACGGTTAGCGATGGATCGGGCCGGATCACGCTCCGGTGGTTTAACCAGCCCTGGCTGCGGAACAAGCTTAAGCGCGGAACCCAGATCACCGTGTGGGGCAAGGTCGATTTGTATTTGGGCCGCCCCACCGTCACCAATCCGGAATGGGAACTGCTGGAGCGGGATAACCTGTTCGGCGGGAGCATCGCGCCGGTGTACCCGCTTACGAAGGGGATCACCTCGCGCACCATGCGCCGGATGATGCAGCAGACGCTCGGCAAATGGGCTGAACGCATCCCGGATTACATGCCGGTCGGCACGTTGGAGCGCACCGAACTGTGTGATCTCGGCTGGGCGCTGGAGCAGATTCACTTTCCCGATTCGTGGGAGAACCTGGACGAGGCGCGCACCCGGCTTGTCTTCGACGAACTGCTGCTCCTGCAAATGGGCGTGCTCGCCCACCGCCGCGACTGGCAGGCGGTGCAAGGCGTCCCGTTGGCGGTGGATGATGCGTGGCTTGATGCCTTTCTGGGCGCGCTGCCTTACGAACTCACC
Source organism: Anaerolineae bacterium (assembly GCA_016927535.1). GTDB lineage: Bacteria > Chloroflexota > Anaerolineae > Aggregatilineales > JAFGMM01 > JAFGMM01. Next base: position 1,164 of record JAFGMM010000218.1, on the reverse strand, counting down.
GGGGCGCAGCGGCGCGCGCTGGATGAAATCCTCGCGGATATGGCGCAGGGCGTGCCGATGAACCGGCTCTTGCAGGGCGACGTCGGCTCCGGCAAGACCGTCGTCGCCGCGGCGGCGATGGCGGTCGCTGTGGCGAACGGCGCGCAGACTGCGCTCATGGCGCCCACCGGCATCCTGGCCGAGCAGCACTTTAGAGGGGTCAGCCGGCTGCTGGCAGCCGGCCCGGTCGGCGATAAGATCAATGTGCACCTGCTTACCGGCGCTACGCCGGCCGAGACCCGCAATATGATTTACTCCGGCCTGGCCGACGGCAGCCTTAACGTGGTCATCGGCACGCACGCACTGATCCAAAGCGGCCTGGAGTTTAAGAACCTGGGCCTTGCCGTCATCGACGAGCAGCACCGCTTCGGCGTGGAGCAGCGCGGCGCGCTGCGCGGCAAGGGCACCAACCCGCATCTTTTGGTCATGACGGCTACGCCCATCCCGCGCACGCTGGCGCTGACGCTCTACGCCGATCTTGACTTGAGCGTCATCGACGAGATGCCGCCGGGCCGCACGCCGATTGATACCAAAGTGCTCATGCCGGCCGAGCGCGAGCGCGCGTTCGCGTTCGTCCGGCACGAGATCAAGAAGGGGCGGCAAGCGTTCGTCATTTACCCCTACGTGGAAAGCGTCGAAGACGAAGAAACCGAAGACGCCGGCAAGGCCGAGATGTCGGCGGTGCAGCGCGCCGAGTTCTTGCAGAAAGAGGTCTTCCCCGATTTGCGGGTCGGCCTGCTGCACGGGCAGCTCCGCCCGGACGAGAAGGATGCGGTGATGGGCCAATTCGCGGCGGGCGACATCGATATCCTGGTGGCGACTTCGGTCGTGGAGGTGGGCATCGACGTGCCAAACGCTTCGGTGATGCTGATTGAAGGCGCCGAGCGCTTTGGGCTGGCGCAGCTTCACCAGTTCCGGGGGCGGGTAGGGCGCGGCGCGTATGCCTCGTACTGCCTGCTGCTGGCCGGCGAGCAGCTTACGCCAGATGCGGTGGAGCGGCTGCGGGCGATGGAAGCGACGACCGACGGCTTCAAACTGGCGGAGATCGACTGGCGGATGCGCGGCCCCGGTGACCTGCTGGGCACGCGGCAGGCGGGCACCGGCGTGCTGCACCTGGTTGAGTTG